>NZ_JBQHCX010000008.1:0-452046 GCF_052068475.1 Streptomyces sp. SD31
TCCGGCTCCGTGTCCTTGAGCAGGAAGCCGGCCGCGCCGGAGTTCAGCGCGGTCAGGATGTACTCGTCGGCATCGAACGTGGTCAGCATCGCCACCACCGGCGGATCCGGCATCATCCGCAGCTCGCGCAGGACGGTGAGCCCGTCGACGTCCGGCATCCGGATGTCGAGCAGCACCACGTCCGGCCGCTCACGCCGGACGGCCTCCACCGCGTGGCCGCCGCTCGCGGTCGCGACGACCTCGATGTCCTCGGACGCGCCCAGAATGAGTTCGAAGCCCGAGCGGACCAGTGCCTCGTCGTCGACCACCACTACCCGCACCACCCGGTTCACGCGCGCTCCGCCTCACCTTCGTTCATGCCGTCCGGCCCATGTCGACTCGACCCTAAAGCCACGTAGAGCTCTTGCGGCCGGGCGAGCGGCAGCTCCAGCCACACGGCGGGGTAGCACCCACCACTCGGCAGGGACACGGCAGCCTTCTGCCGGATAGTCCATGATCGGCCCGGGTCTCCAGCCTGAGGGTCATGACCCATCACCCAGACTCCCCGCCGCTTACGGCCGACGCGCCGTCCCCCGAACGCGAGCGCAGCGAGCCCTCGACCGGCGCGCCCGGCGTGGGCCGGCTGATAGGGCTGGACCTGGCCCGCGGCCTGGCCGTCTTCGGCATGTACGCGGTCCACGTAGGCCCCGCCCCCAGCCAGGGCGGGGTCATCGGCTTCCTGATGGAACTGGCGCAAGGCCGCTCATCCGCCCTGTTCGCCGTCCTGGCCGGCTTCGCGGTCGCCCTCATCACCGGCCGCCGCACACCGAAGACCGGCCTGGCCGGCCGGCAGGCCGTAGCCAAGGTGATCATCCGGGCCGTGATCCTGCTGGCCCTTGGCACCGCCCTGACCCTGACGGGCACCCCGGTCGTGCCGATCCTCGCTTTCTACGGACTGTTCTTCCTGCTCGTGCTGCCGCTGTACCGGCTGGGCGCCAAACCACTGGCGTTGATCGCCGCAGGATGGGCCCTGGTAGGTCCGCAGCTGCTGTACGCGCTGAAGCCGGTGGTCGGCGGCCGTGTGTTCCTCTCCTACGGCCAGGCCGACGGCCCCGTCTCACTGTTCTTCACCGGCGGTTATCCGGCCCTGACCTGGGTCCCGTTCGTGATCGCCGGTATGGCTGTCGCCCGCTGCGACCTGGCTGCCAAGGCTGTCCGGATGCGCCTCGCCCTCACCGGCGTCGCCCTCGCCGTCACCGGCTACGGCGGCTCCTGGCTCGCGGTGCGTCTCATACCCGGTGCCGCCGAAGCCGTCCGGAAAGCCGAAGAGGGGCCGGGCATGTCGTCCGTGTCGTCCGTCTCGCCCGACAGCATCGGCATCTTCGGCGACACCCCCGCCGGGATGCTGGCCTCAGCCCCGCACAGCGAGGCGACCCTGTCCATCATGGCCGCCACGGGTGTGGCGATCCTGGTGATCACCGCGTGCCTGGCCGCCATGGACGCCTTTCCCCGGCTGCGCCGCCTGGCGGGGCCCGTCATCGCGGTCGGCTCGATGTCACTGACGGCGTACGTCTACCACATCGTCGCCATCTGGCTCCTGGACACCGAGACATCGGCCGTCCCGCCGCTGCACATCCTGCTCGGCCTCATCGCGTCCGTCACCGTCCTCGCCACCCTCTGGTCCCGCTTCGTAAAGCGAGGGCCGCTCGAATGGCTGATGGGCAGGGCGACCGGACTGGCCCGACACATCCGATAAGACATAGGCGGAGCGGAAGAACTGCCGGCCAGTGGTGAGCCTGCCGACCCGCGGCATCGCGGCGACCAGCTTGACCACCACAGGCGTGCCTGTACGACCGAGACCGGGCCCCCGCCGATCGGAGGGGACCGGTCGGCCTACCGGCGGGGGACCTCCTGAAGCCCGGCGAATGAGCCCCGAGAAGGTGCCTACCCAGCCCTCACCCGCACCCGAGTCCGCCCCGGCGACGAAACGCCCTCCGTCGACCGCACGGCTGGTCGGAGTGGACCTCGCCCTGAATCCGGCCCAAGGACTCGTACACGCCACCCGCGGGAACCTGCCCCGTCGTCAGACCACGAAATCTGCGCAGGTCAGAGCGATGCGACCTAACACCGACCACAACGGAGCCGAACTCACGCGCAGCGGATTCAGTCCGTTCAAGCAAAGTTGACGATCCGACAGGACGAAATGAACGTTTCCGCAGGTCAGAGACCTGCACAGTGGGGCGGGTGGGACTCGAACCCACGGCCGACGGATTATGAGTCCGCTGCTCTAACCGGCTGAGCTACCGCCCCATAGCGGCGTGTCGCGTACATGTGTGCGCGCCGTCTGCCGCAGCATAGCCGCTCATACGATCTCCTGCTTCGTATGGTCGACTTCGCATGCCCTCAAGGACTCCGCCGCGACCTGCACGGTTCCCGGGAATCGAGGCCGGACATGAAAAAGGACCCCAACGGGGTCCTCGTTCAGCATGCTCCCCCGACTGGACTCGAACCAGTAACCTGCCGGTTAACAGCCGGCTGCTCTGCCAATTGAGCTACGGAGGACCGAGCTCCCCCGACTGGACTCGAACCAGTAACCTGCCGGTTAACAGCCGGCTGCTCTGCCAATTGAGCTACGGAGGAATGCCTCGTTGCATCGAACGTACCTACCTGGGTATTCGCCAGGGGGCGTGCGCTCGCTGCGACACATACATTAGCGCAAGCAGGGGGGTGCTCCGCCAATCGGTTCTCCTCGGCGCCGACGCCGCACCAGGGACCTACGGAAGGGAAGGGTGGCCGCCATGCGCTACCGGCTCACGTTCGTCATCGGAGTTGCCGTCGGATACGTGCTCGGCACGCGCGCCGGCCGCGAGCGCTACGAGCAGCTGAAGAAGTCCGCGCGCCAGGTCGCGCAGAACCCCGCGGTCCGCAACACCGCCGAGACGGCGGCACAGCAGGGCCGCGTCTTCGCGGGCAAGGCGTACCACACGGTGACCGACAAGGTCGGCGACCGAGTCCCCGAGTCGGTCGCCCAACGAGTCCGCTCCCTTCGAGAGCGCAGCGCTCACAATGGAGGCGCGGAAGACGACTGGGGTACCAGCAATACGTAACGGCAACGGCACCCTTGCGTTCCCGGCACGACCAGCCCCCCACACCCCGCACCCGAAACACAACCCGCACCCCCACGGCGCCCACGGCCCCAGCCGGCGCAGCGCTACGGCACAATTTGGGCCATGGGGATAGTCGCCGGGTTGGACAGTTCGCCCGATTTCACTCGCATCGTCGTCTGTGACACGGACACGGGCGCCGTGCTCAGGCAGGGGTACGCCCCGCATCCGGTGGAGTCGCCGGACGGCGGTGGCGCGCGTCCCTCCGACGTCGATCCGCAGGCCTGGCTGCTGTCCCTCGGGGAGGCGGCCGGCGGCGGGCTCCTCGAAGGTGTGCAGGCCATCGGCGTGTCGTCGCAGCAGAACGCGGTGGTCCCGCTCGACGCGCAGGGCAACACCGTGCGCCCCGCGATGGTCGGCGGCGACAAGCGGGCGCAGGTCGCGGCGGCCGATCTGATCGACGCGCTGGGCGGACGCGAGGCGTGGGCGCAGGCGGTGGGGTGTGTGCCGCAGGCCGCGCAGCCGGTGACCAAACTGCGCTGGCTCGCCAAGACCGAGCCCGAGCACGCGGTACGCGCCGCTGTCCTGATGCAGGCGCACGACTGGCTGGTGTGGCAGCTGCTCGGGCGTCCCGTGAGAAGGACCACAGATCGGGGCGGCGCCTCCGGGACGGGTTACTGGTCGGCGGCCACGGGCGCCTACCGTTCCGATCTCGTCGAGCTGGCGCTCGGCCACCAGGCCATGCTGCCCGAGGTGATCGGGCCGGCGGACGCGGCCGGTACGACCCCGGAAGGGCTCCTCATCTCCGCGGGGACCGGCGAGACCATGGCCGCCGCCTTCGGGCTCGGCATCGGACTGGGTGACGCCGTCGTGTCGCTCGGCGCGTCCGGGTCCGTGATGGCCGTCCACCCCGAGGCCCTCGTCGACAGCTCCGGGATGATCACCTCCCTGGCCGACGCCACGGGCATGCACCTCCCGGTCGTCACGACCCTCAACGCCGTACGCACCCTGCGCGGTGCCGCCGAACTCCTCGGTGCGCCCGATCTGGAGAGCCTGTCCGACCTGGCGATGAAGTCGACGCCGGGGGCTCATGGGCTCGTGCTGCTGCCCTATCTGGAAGGTGAGCGGACGCCGAGTCTGCCGCACACCGCGGGCACGCTGGCCGGGCTGCGGCGGGAGTCGATGAAGCCGGAGCATATGGCGCGGGCCGCGTTCGAGGGCATGCTGTGCGGGCTCGCGGACGCGCTCGACGTGCTGCGCGGCCGGGGTGTCGAGGTGCGGCGGGTCTTCCTGCTGGGGGCGGCCGCCGAGCTGTCGGCCGTGCAGGCCGCGGCTCCCATGCTCTTCGGCGCTCAGGTGGTCGTACCGCAACCCGCGGACTACGCGGCGATCGGTGCCGCCCGGCAGGCCGCGTGGGCGCTCGGTGTGTCGCAGGGCTCGCTCGATCCGCGCACCCCGCCGGTCTGGCCGGCCGCGGCCGCGCAGGTCCTGGAGCCCGGCGAGGAGCTGGCGGTGGGGCAGGCGGTGCGGCAGCAGTTCGTGTCGGTGCGGGAGCAGACGCATCCCGGGGCGTTCCGGTCGTAGTGGTCCCACGTTCCGGCCGTAGTGATCTCCGCGTTCCGGCCGTAGCGGAAGGTAAGAGACCGGTAGGAGTCGCACCCGGAAGGCCGTACGGAGCCGCGCTGACGGCTTAATCAGTTGAGGTAACGGCACCGGAGTGTTCGACGATAGGGGCCAAGGGCAACCAATCGCCCCGTCGTCGACTCCGAGAGAAGCAGCGTGCTCATACGACTTCTGCGGACCTACCTCAGGCCCTACCGAAAACCCATCGGCTGGCTGGTGCTGCTGCAGTTCCTGCAGACCTGCGCCACCCTCTACCTGCCCACGCTGAACGCGGACATCATCGACACGGGCGTCGTCAACGGCGACACCGGCTACATCCTGTCCTATGGCGCCCTGATGATCGGCATCTCGCTGGCGCAGGTCGTGTGCAACATCGGTGCCGTGTACTACGGCGCCCGGACCGCGGCGGCGCTCGGGCGGGACGTACGGGCGGCCGTGTTCGACCGGGTGCAGTCGTTCTCGGCGCGTGAGGTCGGGCACTTCGGCGCGCCCTCGCTGATCACCCGGACGACCAATGACGTCCAGCAGGTGCAGATGCTGGCGCTGATGACGTTCACGCTGATGGTGTCGGCGCCGATCATGTGCGTGGGCGGCATCGTGCTGGCCCTCGGTCTGGATGTGCCGCTGTCCGCGGTGCTGGTCGCGGTCGTGCCGGTGCTCGGCATCAGCGTGACCTTGATCGTGCGGCGGTTGCGGCCGCTGTTCCGGACCATGCAGGAGCGCCTCGACACGGTGAACCGGGTGCTGCGCGAGCAGATCACCGGCAATCGGGTGATCCGTGCCTTCGTGCGCGACGAGTACGAGCAGCAGCGCTTCAGGAAGGCCAACGTCGAGCTCACGGACATGGCGATGGGCACCGGCAATCTGCTCGCGCTGATGTTCCCGATCGTCATGACGGTGGTGAACCTGTCGTCCATCGCGGTGGTCTGGTTCGGGGCCCATCGCATCGACAGCGGCGGGATGCAGATCGGTGACCTGACGGCGTTCCTCGCCTATCTCATGCAGATCGTGATGTCCGTGATGATGGCCACCTTCATGTTCATGATGGTGCCGCGCGCGGAGGTGTGCGCCGAGCGCATCCAGGAGGTCCTGGACACATCGTCGAGCGTGGTTCCCCCGGTCGCGCCGGTGCGGGAGTTGCGACGCCATGGCCATCTGGAGATCCGGGGCGCCGGGTTCCGCTACCCGGGTGCCGAGGAGCCGGTGCTGAAGGCGATCGACCTGGTCGCGCTGCCGGGTGAGACGACGGCCGTGATCGGGTCGACCGGCAGCGGGAAGTCGACCCTGCTGGGGCTGGTCCCGCGGCTGTTCGACGCGACCGACGGGCGGGTGCTCGTGGACGGGGAGGACGTGGCGGACGTCGATCCCCAGCTGCTGGCGAAGACCGTGAGCCTCGTACCGCAGAAGCCGTACCTGTTCGCCGGGACCGTGGCGACCAATCTCCGCTACGGCAACCCGGAGGCGACGGACGAGGAGCTGTGGCACGCGCTGGAGGTGGCGCAGGCCAAGGAGTTCGTGGAGCGGCTGGAGGGCGGGCTCGACGCGCCCATCGCGCAGGGCGGGACGAATGTGTCCGGTGGTCAGCGACAGCGGCTCGCGATCGCCCGCACCCTCGTCCAGCGCCCGGAGATCTACCTCTTCGACGACTCCTTCTCCGCCCTCGACTACGCGACGGACGCGGCGCTGCGGGCGGCGCTCGCGCGCGAGACCTCCGAGGCGACCGTCGTCATCGTCGCCCAGCGGGTGGCGACGATCCGGGACGCCGACCGGATCGTCGTGCTCGACGAGGGGCGGGTCGTCGGCACCGGCCGGCACCACGAGCTGATGGCGGACAACGAGACGTACCGGGAGATCGTGCTCTCCCAGCTGACGGAAGCGGAGGCTGCCTGATGGCCGGGCCGATGGGGCGGATGATGGCCGGCGGGGGCCCCGATCAGCACTCGCTGGACTTCAAGGTGTCGGGCAGGCGGCTGGTCGCGCAGTTCAAGCCCGAGCGGCTCACCATCTACGCGCTGCTGTGCTGCGTGGTGGTGAGTGTGGGGCTGTCGGTCGCCGGGCCGAAGATCCTCGGCGAGGCCACCGACCTGGTCTTCGCCGGCATCGTCGGGCGGCAGTTCGAGCCCGGGATGACCAAGGGGCAGGTCCTCGCGTCCATGCGGGAGCGGGGCGACAGCGAGATCGCCGACATGCTCCGCAGCACCGACTTCACGCCGGGCGAGGGCATCGACTTCGGCGCGGTGGGCAGCGTGCTGCTGTTCGCGCTCGCCGTGTTCGTCGTCGCCGGTCTGCTGATGGCGGTGGCGACGCGGCTGGTGAACCGGGCCGTCAACCGGACCATGTACCGGATGCGCGAGGACGTCCAGGCGAAGCTGTCGCGGCTGCCGCTGTCGTACTTCGACAAGCGTCAGCGCGGTGAGGTGCTGTCGCGGGCGACCAACGACATCGACAACATCGGGCAGACGCTGCAGCAGTCGATGGGGCAGCTCATCAACTCGGTGCTCACCATCATCGGTGTGCTGGCGATGATGTTCTGGGTGTCGTGGCTGCTGGCGCTGGTCGCGCTGGTGACCGTGCCGCTGTCGTTCGTGGTCGCCACGCGCGTCGGCAAGCGGTCGCAGCCGCACTTCGTGCAGCAGTGGCGCTCCACCGGCAAGCTCAACGCGCACGTCGAGGAGATGTACACCGGGCACACCCTGGTGAAGGTGTTCGGGCGGCAGGAGCAGTCGGCCCAGCAGTTCGCCGAGCAGAACGAGGCGCTGTACGAGGCGGGCTTCAAGGCGCAGTTCAACAGCGGTGTGATGCAGCCGCTGATGCTGTTCGTGTCGAACATCAACTACGTCCTGGTGGCCGTGGTCGGCGGTCTGCGGGTCGCGTCCGGCTCGCTGTCGATCGGTGACGTGCAGGCCTTCATCCAGTATTCGCGGCAGTTCTCGATGCCGCTGACGCAGGTCGCGTCGATGGCGAACCTCGTGCAGTCGGGTGTCGCGTCGGCGGAGCGGATCTTCGAACTCCTGGACGCGGAGGAGCAGGAGGCGGATCCGGTGCCAGGGGTGCGGCCGGAGGAGTTGCGGGGGCGGGTGGCGCTGGAGGGGGTGTCCTTCCGGTACGACCCCGAGAAGCCGCTGATCGAGGACCTGTCGCTGACGGTGGAGCCCGGGCACACGGTCGCGATCGTCGGGCCGACGGGTGCCGGCAAGACGACGCTCGTGAACCTGCTGATGCGGTTCTACGACGTCTCGTCCGGGCGCATCACCCTCGACGGGGTCGACATCGCGCGGATGTCCCGGGACGAACTGCGGGCCGGGATCGGGATGGTGCTGCAGGACACCTGGCTGTTCGGCGGCACGATCGCGGAGAACATCGCGTACGGGGCGTCCAGGGACGTCGGCCGGGGGGAGATCGAGGAGGCGGCGCGGGCCGCTCACGCCGACCGGTTCATCCGTACGTTGCCCGACGGGTACGACACGGTGATCGATGACGAGGGGTCGGGGGTCAGCGCGGGTGAGAAGCAGCTGATCACCATCGCTCGGGCGTTCCTGTCCGACCCGGTGATCCTGGTGCTGGACGAGGCGACGTCGTCCGTCGACACCCGTACCGAAGTGCTGATCCAGAAGGCCATGGCCAAGCTGGCGCACGGGCGTACGTCGTTCGTGATCGCGCACCGGTTGTCGACGATCCGGGACGCGGACACGATCCTCGTCATGGAGAACGGCTCGATCGTGGAACAGGGCGCGCACGGGGAGCTGTTGGCGGCCGACGGAGCTTATGCGCGGTTGTACAAGGCGCAGTTCGCCCAGGCGGTGGCCGAGGTGGACTGAGTCGCGTTCGGGGGTTCCACGTGGTGTCGTGGGGCGGCTGCGGGTCCGTTGTGGCTGGTCGCGCAGTTCCCCGCGCCCCTGGAGGGGCGCGAGCTGCACGCACCTAAGGGGCGCGGGGAACTGCGCGACCAGCCCCCACCGGCCCGCGGACGGCGTCAGTCCAGGTAACCCCTCAGCTGGTCCGCGAACGCATGATCCCGCAGCTTATTAAGAGTCTTTGACTCGATCTGCCTGATTCGCTCCCGCGTCACGCCGAAGATCCGGCCTATCTCCTCCAGCGTGCGCGGGCGGCCGTCCGCCAGGCCGTACCTCAGTTGTACGACCTTCCGCTCCCGCTCCCCCAGCGTCGACAGGACCGCTTCCAGGTGCTCCCTGAGCAGCAGGAACGCCGCAGACTCGACCGGCGACGTCGCGTCGCCGTCCTCGATGAGGTCGCCGAGCGCCACGTCGTCCTCCTCGCCCACGGGGGCGTGCAGGGACACCGGCTCCTGGGCCAGGCGCAGGACCTCGCTGACGCGCTCGGGCGCGAGGTCGAGGTGGGCGGCCACCTCTTCCGGCGTCGGTTCGTAGCCGCGTTCCTGCAGCATGCGGCGCTGGACGCGGACGACCCGGTTGATCAACTCGACGACGTGGACCGGCACTCGGATGGTGCGGGCCTGGTCGGCGAGGGCGCGGGACATGGCCTGGCGGATCCACCAGGTGGCGTACGTCGAGAACTTGTAGCCGCGGGCGTAGTCGAACTTCTCGACGGCCCGGATCAGGCCGAGGTTCCCCTCCTGGACGAGGTCCAGCATGGTCAGGCCGCGGCCTACGTACCTCTTCGCCACGGACACGACGAGCCGCAGGTTCGCCTCGATCAGGCGGCGCTTGGCCATCCGGCCCATGACGACCAGGCGGTCCAGGTCGAGGGCGAGCCGGCTCTCCAGATCGGGGGTGCTGCTCAGCTTCTCCTCGGCGAACAGGCCGGCCTCCACGCGGCGGGCCAGTTCGACCTCTTCGGCCGCGGTGAGGAGGGGGATACGGCCGATCTCCCGCAGATACTGGCGGAACAGGTCGGAGGAGGGACCACTGTTGTCGGCGCGAGCCCGGGGCGGCAACGGCGCTTCGACCGGCTCGGCGGCGTCGGCGACCTCGGCGCCGTCCAGGGCCTCCGCGGGCGGTTCGGCGGGCTCGGGCGAGGCCTCCGGCTCCGCCTCGGGGTGGTGCGCGACACGGCTCTGCGGCGGCACCGCGACGAGAACGTCGGCCTCCGCGTCCGGCTCGGTGCTGTCAGCGCCGGTCGCGGTACTGGCGTCGGTCTGGACGAGGGTCTGGGTCTGCACGGGGGCGACCTCCAGGGTGATCGCTGCCGAGGCATACGGCAGCGCTGCTTCGAGGGCGGAGTCGGCGGCCTCGCCGCTGTCCGTCCCGTACGCGATGAGCGGAACCGCGGGGGTGTGGGACCCGTGGGGAACGGGTCGGCCGCGCTCCGAGGACTCAGGCACCGGAACCCAGTGTGGAGTACGACACATCACCGCCACGAGGGGCGTGCGGTGACTTTTTGAGTCCGGTGCGTGACCGGGCGGTTACCCAGTCGTACGCGAATCGCGCGTCACGCTCAGAGCGCCGCCGCGCCCTGCCCCCGCAATGCCTGGTCGTACTGCTGCAACACCCACAGTTCGTTCTGCACGGCGGCCAGTTGGGCCGGGTCGCCGCCCGCGCCCAGGCGGGCCAGTTGGCTCTGGATGTCGCGGACGCGGCGCTCCACGGCGCGACGGCGGACCGTCACGAGTTGCTCGCCGGCGTAGTTCTCGTCGACCGTCCTGCGCATGATCGCCTCGACCGCCAGCTCCGTGACCATCGCGCGGACCTGGTCGTCGGGGGCCGCCTCGCGGACGCGGACCAGGTACTCCTGCGCGTCCTGGATGCCGTACTCCGCGCCGCCCGCGTCCATGATCGCCTGGCGTACGGCGGCGTAGGGCGCGGCGGTGAACTCGTCGACGCCGTAGGCGTCGAACGCCGGGGAGACCAACTCGGGGCGCTGGAGGGCGAGTTTGAGGAGTTCGCGTTCGGTGGCGTAGACGGGGTTGCGCAGGGTCAGGGCGGGGCCGGAGGTGCGGGGGCCGGGGGCGGCGTCGTACTGCTGCTGCGGGGTGCGGGAGCCCGGGCCGGACGTCGGCGCCTGTCCTCTGCCGCCCCGCTCCCGCGCCCAACGCGCCAGCTGCGCCACCCGCTTCACCACGAACTGGGTGTCGAGGATGCCGAGCATGCCCGCGAGCTGGACGGCCACCTCGTGCTGGGCGCCGCTGTTCTTGATACGGGCGACGATGGGCGCCGCCTCGTCCAGCGCGGCCGCGCGGCCCGCCGGGGTGTCGAGGTCGTAGCGGACGACGATCTGGCGCAGGGCGAACTCGAAGAGCGGGGTGCGCGGTTCGGCCAGGTCGGCGACCGCCTCGTCACCCTTCGCGAGCCGTAGTTCGCAGGGGTCCATGCCGTCCGGCGCGATCGCGATGTACGTCTCGGCGGCGAACTTCTGGTCGTCCTCGAAGGCGCGCAGGGCCGCCTTCTGGCCGGCCGCGTCGCCGTCGAAGGTGAAGATGACGCGGGCCGAGCCGTTGTCCATCAGCAGCCGGCGCAAGATACGGATGTGCTCGCCGCCGAAGGCCGTACCGCAGGTCGCGATGGCCGTGGTGACGCCGGCGAGGTGGCAGGCCATGACGTCCGTGTAGCCCTCGACGACGACGGCCCGGCTGGCCTTGGCGATGTGCTGCTTCGCCAGGTCGATGCCGTACAGGACCTGGGACTTCTTGTAGATCGCCGTGTCGGGGGTGTTGAGGTACTTGGGCCCGTTGTCGGCCTCGTAGAGCTTGCGCGCGCCGAAGCCGACCACGTCGCCGCCGATGTCGCGGATCGGCCACATCAGGCGGCCCCGGAAGCGGTCGATGGGGCCGCGGCGGCCCTCCTGCGCCAGGCCGGACAGGACCAGCTCCTTGTCGGTGAAGCCCTTGCCGCGGAGGTAGCGGGTGAGGTGGTCCCAGCCCTGGGGGCTGTAGCCGACGCCGAAGTGCACGGCAGCGGCCTGGTCGAAGCCGCGCTCGGCGAGGAAGATGCGGCCGGTGTCGGCCTCCGGGCTGGTGGCGAGCTGCTCGGCGTACCAGTCGGCGGCGATCTTGTGGGCCTCGACCAGGCGGATGCGTTCGCCGCGCTGGTGGGAGGGGTTGTACCCGCCCTCCTCATAGCGCAGGGTGATGCCGGCCTGGGCGGCGAGGCGCTCGACCGCCTCGGAGAAGGAGAGGTGGTCGACCTTCATCACGAACGTGATGGTGTCGCCGCCCTCCTGGCAGCCGAAGCAGTGGAAGAGCCCCTTGCTCGGGCTGACCTGGAAGGACGGCGACTTCTCGTCATGGAAGGGGCACAGCCCCTTGAGGTTCCCGCCGCCCGCGCCGCGCAGCTGGAGGTACTCGGACACCACGGCGTCGATCGGGACCGCGTCCCGTACCGCCTTCACGTCCTCGTCGTTGATCCGTCCTGCCACGCGTGAATTCTACGGGGGTGCACCGACATCTCTGGGCGGCCTGCAACGCCCTGGGGGCGGGTCTGTGTCGATATGCGGCTCCGCCGCGTGGGCGCGACCAGCCCCCGCGGCCCGCACCCGCGAGACGACGGAATCCGGCAGGCGCCTAGGCGATCAGGCTCTCCAGGGCCACGTGCGGATCCGCCAGGATCTCCGTGTTCACCCGCGCCTTCGAACGGATCAGCTGCTGAATGGGGTCTGTGACGTCCCACACGTTCACGTTCATCCCGGCCAGCACCCGGCCGTCCTTGACCCAGAACGCGATGAACTCCCGCTTCCCCGCGTCCCCCCGGATCACCACTTCGTCGTACGACCCCGGCGGCGCCCAGCCGGAGTACTCCATCCCCAAGTCGTACTGGTCGGAGAAGAAGTAGGGCAGCCGGTCGTAGGTGATGTCCTGCCCGAGCATCGCCCGCGCCGCCGCCGGTCCCCCGTTCAGCGCGTTGGCCCAGTGCTCCACCCGCAGCCGGGTGTCGAAGAGGGCGTGCGGGAAGGACGCGACGTCGCCGGCGGCGTAGATGTCGGGGTCCGAGGTGCGCAGCTGTTCGTCCACGACCACGCCGCCGCCGCGCGCACTGTCGGCGATCTCGAGGCCCGCCGCTTCCGCCAACCCCGTACGGGGAGCGGCGCCGATCGCCGCGAGGACGTCGTGTGCGGGGTGCTCCTCGCCGTCGTCCGTGCGGGCAGCCAGCACCATGCCGTCCTGGCCGACGATCTCCGTCAGCCGCCGCCCGAAGTGGAACCTCACGCCGTGCTCGCGGTGCAGCTCGGCGAAGAGCCCGCCGATCTCCGGGCCCAGGACGCCGTGCAGGGGAGTCGGATCCGGCCCGACGACCGTGACCTCCGCGCCGTACTCGCGGGCCGCCGCCGCGACCTCCAGGCCGATCCAGCCGGTGCCGGCGATCACGATGTGGCCGTTGTCCCGGCCGAGCGAGGCCAGGACGCCCTTGAGGCGCTCGGCGTGCGCGAGGCGGCGCAGGTGGTGAACGCCGGCCAGGTCCGTGCCCGGGATGTCCAGGCGGCGCGGCTCGGCGCCGGTGGCCAGCAGGAGCTTGTCGTAGTGGACGACGGTGCCGTCCTCGCCGAACCGCACCGTCTTCGCCGTACGGTCGATCGCGTCGACGGTCTGGCCCAGGTGCAGCTCGATGTCGTTGCGCGCGTACCAGGCGGGCTCGTGCACGAAGACGCTGTCGCGTTCCTCCTTGCCGAGGAGGTAGCCCTTGGAGAGGGGCGGGCGCTCGTACGGGTGGTCGCGCTCGTCGCAGATCAGTATCACCCGCCCGGTGAAGCCCTCCGCCCGGAGCGTCTCGGCCGCCTTCGCCCCGGCGAGTCCGCCTCCGACGATGACGAATGTCTGATCCGCGTCGACCACTTGATGCCTCCTCGTAAGGGTGCCGCCACACGAGCGTCCCGCACGCAGCGTGATGCGGGAAGAGGGGGTGACCCGATCAGGCCACGCAGGGTCACTTTCGAGTGCCCGTTCGTCCCGTGTGTCCCACCGGTCGCAGGTGGGTGATCGCACCGCGGAGGAGACCGGCGGAGCAGAGGAGGCGGGCGGCGCGCCTGCCTCCCCCGGGACAGCGCTCCCCCACCGCGCCAAGAGCGCCTCGATGGCCGGGAGTTGTCGGGACGGGCGCTGGAGCTGCTCGGCGAGGCGCTGCGCCGCTGTTACGCAGTGGCGGTGGAGCCGTATGCCCCGGCGATCCGCGCGGCGGTGGCGGCGGACCGCTCGATCCGGGCGGAGGCGGCGCTGAGCGCGGGCCTCAAGGCCTGATCTCCAGCTACGCCACGGTCCTCGGCCGGGAGGAGGTAGCGCTGGTCGCCGACCACCCCTTCGACCTGCCCCTTCGACCGGGGGCTACGTCTGGACGGGCGCCCGCTGACGATCGTCCCGGCCTTCTTCCGCGTCCGCACCCCCGTGACGCTCGCCGCCCCGGGCCTCGACCCCGTCCTGGTCCATCGGCTGAACCCGGCGCCGGGCCGGCCGGCCCGCTGCCGGCGGGCGGCCACCGAGCAGCTGCCGGTGGGCCCAGCTCATCGGGCCGACCCCGGGCCATGGTCCTGGACGCCCTGGAGCCTCCGCGCACCACGACCGAGCTCGCCCAGCTCCTCCGGCTCGGCGACGCGCTGATGGACGGTGCGCTTCAGCCCCGCTGGACCCGCTGGGTGAGCCGCACGTGCAGGGCGCGGGCCGACGCGTCCGTCAGGGAGGCGATCTGGTCGACGATCACGCGTTTGCGGGCACGGTCGTCGGCCGCCACGTCGAACAGGGCCCGGAACTGCGGGTCCAGCCCGTCGGGCGCGCGGGCGGTGAGCGCCTCGGCCAGTTCGGCGACCACGATGCGCTGGTCGGCGCGCAGCCGCTCCTGCTCGGCGCGCTGCATGACATACCGGTCGGCGACGGCCTTGAGGACCGCGCACTCCAGGCGGGTCCCGTGCGGTACGACCAGTTCGGCGCCGTAGCGGGTGAGCCGGCCGCTGCCGAACGCCGCGCGCGTGGCGCTCTCGGCGGCCAGGCAGAACCGGCCGATCAGCTGGCTCGTGGCGTCCTTGAGGCGGGCCTGGGCGACGGCCGAGCCGTCGTAGCCGTGCGGCCACCACGGTTCTTCCTGGAGGCGGTCCAGGGCGGCGGACAGTTCCGCCGGGTCGGTGTCGTGCGGGACGTACCGGCCGATGGCGACCGCGAAGACCGCCTGGCGTTCCGGCTCGGCGTGCAGGCAGTTGGGGTCGATGTGGCCGGCGTGCAGGCCGTCCTCGACGTCGTGCACCGAGTACGCCACGTCGTCGGACCAGTCCATGACCTGGGCCTCGAAGGTGGTGCGGGTGCCGGGGGCGTCCTTGCGGACCCAGTCGAAGACGGGGCGGTCGTCGTCGTAGACGCCGAACTTCGGGGACGTCGGGGCGGTGGGGTGGGCGCCGCGGGGCCAGGGGTACTTGGTGGCGGCGTCGAGGGTGGCTCGGGTGAGGTTGAGGCCTACCGAGCCCTCCGGGGTGAAGCGTTTGGGTTCGATGCGGGTGAGGAGTCTCAGGGACTGGGCGTTGCCCTCGAAGCCGCCGCAGTCCTCGGCGAATTCGTTCAGCGCGACTTCGCCGTTGTGGCCGAAGGGGGGGTGGCCGAGGTCGTGGGAGAGGCAGGCGGCTTCCACCAGGTCGGGGTCGCAGCCGAGGGCTGCGCCGAGCTCTCGGCCGACTTGGGCGCACTCCAGGGAGTGGGTGAGGCGGGTGCGGGGGCTTGGGTCCCAGGCGTTGCTGTGGGTACCCGGGGTGACTACCTGGGTCTTGCCTGCGAGGCGGCGGAGCGCTGCGCTGTGCAGTACGCGGGCGCGATCCCGTTGGAAGGCCGTGCGGCCTGGGCGTTTGTCGGGTTCGGGGGCCCAGCGTTCTACTGCCGACTCGTCGTAGTACATGCACCGACAGTAAGGGCAGACACTGACAAACGGAGGGCTGTGTCGCGCCTGCTCGTCTGCCGGGTTCTGAGGTAGTGCGTGTGCGGGTCGTTCGTGGCTTGTCGCGCCCACGCGGCGGAGCCGCATATCGGCACAGCCCCGCGCCCCTGAAAGCCGGGCGTTCCCGTTGCCCTGTGTTCTAAGCCGACGCCAGTTCCGGTGCCGCCGTCACCGGCGTCGCCGCCATCTGGTCGTAGCGGTGGAGGAGCAGCTTCGCCATGGCGGGGTGGGTGCCCAGCGGGGCCGACGCGATCCACGGGGCCGCCTGCGCGGACTCCGTCGCGAAGCGGCCGGGCGCTGTGAAGTAGGAGGCGATCGCCACCCTTGTGCGGCCGCGGGCGGCCAGGGCGCGGATGGCGTCCGGGACCGTCGGGGCGGCCGTTGTCGCGTAGGCCGGGACCACCGGGACACCCAGGCGGTCGGCCAGGAGCTGAGCCGTGCGGTTGGTGTCGACCTTCGACTCGGGGTCGCGGGAGCCTGCCGCCGCCAGGACCACCGCGCTCTTGCGGCGTGTGGGCTCGTCCAGGCGGGTGTCCCAGCCGGCCTCGACCAGGCGGGCGTGGAGGGCCTCCACCAGGAGGGGGTGCGGGCCGAGTGCGCCGGCCACGCGTGCGCGTACCTCCGAGTCGGCGGCCATCTCGGGGATGTCCCGTTTGATGTGGTAGCCGCGGCTGAGGAGGAGCGGGACGAGGATCGCCTCGCGGTCGCCGAGGGCGGCGAGGGTGTCCGGGAGCAGGGGCTCGTTCAGCTCGATGTGGCCGAGGCGGACCGGCAGGCCGGGGCGCAGCTCGCGGACCTTGTCCAGGAGCGCGCGTACGGTGCTCAGGGCGCGCGGGTCGCGGCTGCCGTGGGCCACGACGACGAGCGCGGGCGGGGCGGGGCGCCGCCTGCCGTCGAGCGCGACGAGGCCGAGCTGGCTGGTGAGCTGGCTGCTGATCCGGTTCATGAGGTGCGCCGTACTGTCGAGGTGGGCCCCCGGGGCGGGGAGGGTCGTGGACTCGTCGTGAAGCGGGT
Organism: Streptomyces sp. SD31; assembly: GCF_052068475.1. Taxonomy (NCBI): domain Bacteria; kingdom Bacillati; phylum Actinomycetota; class Actinomycetes; order Kitasatosporales; family Streptomycetaceae; genus Streptomyces; species Streptomyces sp. SD31. The sequence continues at coordinate 16,538 of NZ_JBQHCX010000008.1, forward strand.
TCGACGCCGTCATGAACCGATGGTGGCGGCGGGACGTTGCCTCCCCGTTGCGCGTGAATAACGGGTTTTTACACCGGGTTCACTGCGGGGTGCCAGGGCGCTGTGAGGTGGCGTGACCTGCGTATTCGAGGGCGGAGTGAATCTGGTCACGTCGGCGGCGGTGAACCACGGAGGGTGACAGGACGTCCCTGACTGTCGAGAAGAGGCGGTCGGACGACCGGGGAGGGAGCACCAGATGCGCAGACCGAGGCTGCCCCGACCACGACTGCCGCGGACCCGTGCGGGGCGGCGGCGGCTGGTGCAGGCCGTGATGTCCGGGTGCGTGCTGGCGCTGCTTCCGGCCACCTGGATGTATGTCGTGACGGGGGACCGGCTGCGCACGACGGCCGACGTGCCGCGCACCGACGTGGCCGTCGTCTTCGGTGCCGGTCTGTGGGAGGGCGAGCCGTCGCCGTATCTCGCGCACCGGCTCGACGCGGCGGCCGAGCTGTACCGCGAGGGCCGTATCGAGGTCGTCCTCGTCACCGGCGACAACAGCCGCGAGGACTACGACGAGCCCGACGCCATGCGCGCGTATCTGACCAGGCACGGCGTGCCCGACGCCCGCATCGTCAGCGACTACGCCGGCTTCGACACCTGGGACTCCTGCGTCCGCGCCAAGAAGATCTTCGGCGTCGACGAGGCGGTGCTGATCAGCCAGGGCTTCCACATCCGGCGCGCGGTCGCGCTGTGCCAGGAGGCGGGGGTGGCGTCGTACGGCGTCGGGGTCGACGCCAAGCACGACGCGACCTGGTACTACGGCGGCACCCGGGAGATCTTCGCGGCGGGCAAGGCGGCCCTGGACGCCGTCTTCGAGCCGGACCCCCGCTTCCTCGGGCGGGAGGAACCCGGGGTGGGCCGGGCGCTCGCTACGGAACGGTAGGGCACCTTCCGCTATCGGCTCGCGAGCGCGATCTCGACCGCTGTGCGCCGAGCCTCGGTCCTGGTGCGCGGCGAACCGGTGGTCATCCGTTTCGGGGACGGACGGTCATCCGCAGGGCGCGCGGCCGTACGGTGAGCCGGGCGATCTGGCGGATGACCTGGCCCTCGGCGAGTTCCAGCCGTACCGAACGCAGCATCGTCGCGAGCGCCGTGACCATCTCGGTGAGGGCGAGACGGTCCCCCATGCACTTGTGCTTGCCGTCCCCGAAGGGCAGGAACGCGCCCGGCGGAGGCTCCTGCGCGGGGTCGGTCCACCGGTCCGGGTCGAAGGTGTGCGGGTCGGGGAAGCGCTCGGGGTCGCGGTGCAGGGCGTGCTGGCAGTAGGCCAGTTCGGTACCGGCGGGCAGCGTCCACTCGCCGAGCCGGGTCTCCTCGGTGGTGCGGCGGGTGACCAGCCAGCCGGGGTGGTGCAGCCGCAGGGTCTCGGTGATCACCCGGTTCAGGTACGGCAGCCGGGTCACGTCGTCGAAGGCGACCGGCCGCTCGCCGACGACCTCGTCCAGCTCGGCGAGGATGCGGGCCTCGATCTCCGGGTGACGGGCGAGTTCGTACAGGGTCCAGGACAGCACCGACGCGGTGGTCTCGGTGCCCGCCACGGCCAGGGTGAGGATCTCGGAGCAGATCTGATGCCCGGTCAGCGGCTTGCCGGTCTCCTCGTCGACGGCGCGCAGCAGCATGGAGAGCATGTCCCCGGTGTCGTGCCCGGAGGCCTGCAGTTCGTCGACGGCGGTGTTGATGGTGGCGCGTACGCCGGCCCGGGCGCGGTCGAAGCGGCGGTTGAAGGGCAGCGGCAGGCGCTCGGCCCAGTCGGGCAGCATGATGCGCACACCGACGTCGTTCAACACCACCGACAGGTCGCTGCGCAGCCGGCGGAAGACGGCGTCGTCGAGGCTGCCGGCGAACACCGTCTTGGCCAGCATGTCGAGGCTGAGCCCGACCATCGCCTCGCGTACGTCGAGGGGCCGCCCGGGCTCCCAGCCGGCGACCGTGGCGGCCACCTCGGCGCGCATGATGTCGACGTACCGGCTGATCTCGGCGTGGGCGAACGCCGGCTGGACCTGGCGGCGTTTGCGTACGTGGGTCCGGCCGGTGGCGGTGACGACACTGTCGCCCAGCAGCTGGCCCAGCTTGTCGTAGAGCCGGCCCTTGTCGAGGGTGGGCGCCAGGGCCTTGAGCATCTGGTGGATCAGGGCCGGGTCCTGGACCACGATGGTGCGCGTCCCGGGTTGCAGGACGATCTCAACGAGTGGTTCCCGTGTCTCGCGCAGCGAGTCGATGAAGCCGAGGTTGTCGCGCATTTTCAGCGCGTGGCCGATGAGCGGAAACGATCCTGCAGCCCGAGGTATGGGGGGAGGCGCAGTGGACGTCACGGGTCATCCCTTCACGGCAATCATGGACGCCCCTATGTCTTCCCTGGTCCTTCCCGGATGCAATCCCGGCATGAACGTGTCATGCGCCACGTGGGACCGGAAGGGCGCCGATACGGTCGAGCAGCCGCGTGGCTCAGCGTGCCGCGGTCTTGTGCGCGACGTGGGCGAGGGCCTGGCCGACCGGGGGACGGGACAGGTGGGTGGCGATCATCACCGGGCGGCCGCGTTCGCGGGTGGGCGGAGTGCGGTCACCGGGGAGAGCCTGCGCATCAGGCGCGCCGTGGGCATCGGGTGGTGACCGCAGCCCCAGCTGCCGCGCGGCGTCGCGGCGTGCGGGCGTGCCGGATCGTCGCCGTGGCCTCGACCGCCTCGATGTCGAGGCCGGGTGGCTGTGGCCGGGTCCGGGTCCGGGTCCGGGCAAGGAGCGCGTAGGCGATCTTCGCTGATCCTGGCCCACCGTCCATCAAAGCGTCACCGCGGGTGCGGCCGACGGGCCATACGCACCGCCGGCCACACCGCACGGCGAAATCCTCAGCGCCCCTTGAAGACGGGCGGCCGTTTCTCCAGGAACGCGGTCATGCCCTCCTTCTGGTCATCGGTCGCGAACAGAGCGTGGAAGACCCGGCGTTCGAGGAGAAGGCCGTCGCGCAGGCCGGTTTCGAGCGCCTGGTCGACGCACTCGCGGGCCGCCGAGACGGCAGCGCGGCCGTACGAGGCGATCGTCGCCGCCGCTTGCCGGGCCTCCGGCAGGACCTGGTCGTCCGGGACGACTCGGGAGACGAGACCGCAGCTTCCCGCCTCCTGTGCGTCCATCGTGCGGCCGGTGAGGATCAGGTCCATCGCCTTCGCCCGGCCGACCAGACGGGTCAGGCGCTGGGTGCCGCCGATGCCGGGGATCACACCGAGTTTGATCTCCGGCTGGCCGAAGACCGCCGACTCCCCCGCGATGACCAGATCGCACATCATCGCCAGCTCGCAACCGCCGCCCAGCGCAAGGCCGTTCACGGCTGCGATCTTCGGGGTGCGCAGGGCCGTGAAGCCCTCCCAGGCCGCGAAGTAGTCCTCGGCCGCCATCTGCGCGGCCGTCTTCCCGGCCATCTCCTTGATGTCGGCGCCCGCCGCGAACACCTTCTCCGAGCCAGTGACGACGAAGCAGCCCACCTGGGGGTCCTGGTCCAACGGCCGCAAGGTGTCGAGGAGTTCGGCCAGCAGCTCGCCACTGAGGGCGTTGAGCACGTGCGGGCGGTGCAGGCGTACGGTCACCACGGCGCCGTCGCGCTCGATCTTGAGGTTGTTCATCATCCACTCCTCTGCGTCGAGTTACGAGTCCCAGATCGCGCCGTACGCCGGAATGCCGCGCCGCTCCAGGCCGTGCACCACCTGCCAGGTGAGCTTCTTGTTGGAGATGCAGATGACCGCCTCGGCCCCGAAGTCGCGGTACGCCTCGTAGGCGAGCCGGACCATGTCGGGCTTGCCGTGCCGGGAGGTGTCCCAGACCAGGGCGTGCGGCTGGACGGCGAGGATCTCGTCGACGAGGGCGTCGCCGTAGGTCGCCCGGGGGTCGCGGGTCGCCCAGACCAGGCGGGAGGGGACCTCGGCGGCGAGGAGGTGGGGCAGGCAGGGGCCGATGCCGCTGCCGGTGGCGACGTAGACCACCTTCTCGAACAGCGTCTCGATGTTGGCGACACCTGCCGTGGTGATGCCCTTGACCCAGACGCGGGCGGGCAGGTCGTCGATGAAGGCGCCCGTCCAGTCCCCGGCGCGCGAGATGGTGAGCCGGAAGCCGGACTCGCCGGGGGCGGGGACGTTGGCGAAGGAGTGCCACTCCTTCAGCGGGCTGCGGCTGATCGCCGTCGAGGAGCCCGCGAACGGGGTGTCGCCGTGGTCGAAGCGGGCCAGTACGACGTGCGGGGAGGGGCGTTCCAGCCGCACGTCCACCTTACGCAGCCGTAACCAGGGCAGGGCGACGCTGAAGGTGACGAGCGCGAGCACCATGAGCGGAACAGGGCCGGACGACGACAGCACAGTGTGCGCCCAGAACAGGATCAGGGCCGTCCAGCCGCCGAAGCGGTGGATCTTCTCGAAGTGGTCGTGGTGACGGGACCGGAAGGGCGGGAGCGCGGTGGCGACGATCAGCGCGAGGAGGACCAGCAGGGACCAACTCACCGCCATGAGCGTGCCGTTGGTCGTGGTGACCGCCAGTGCCAGGAACCATGCCGTGCCCGCCAGCGCCCCGCCCACGTGCAGTCCGCCGAAGTGGTACACCTTGCCCAGCGTCCAGCGGACCTTCAGCGGCCAGGTCGTCGGCGCCCAAGTGGCCAGCCTGAAGAGGACGTTGATCACGTACTGCTGGCGCACGAGGACGGCGAGGGCGAGGTTCGCCAGCGCCGCGTGGCCCAGGGTCGGTGCGGACAGGGGCCAACCTGCCCACAGAAAGGCCAGGTTGGCGGTGAGCACCAGGGCCGCCAGGCGGTTGTAGTGCATCAGGCGGGGGTGCTTGAGCAAGCGGCGCGGGCCTGGGATCAGCGGGGGCAGCTCGACGGACTGACGGTTGAGCGACGTGGTCATCGGGCCGCCCCCTGAAGCGTCCGCTCCTCCGCCATCCTCAGCAGCGCCTGTTTGTCGATCTTGCCGCGGTCGGTCTCCGGCAGGGATGGCAGGGGCATGACACTCTCGGGCACGCAGTAGTACGGCAGCGCCTGGGCCACCGCGCGGCGGGCCCGGTCCGGGTCGACGTCCGCGGGGCAGACGAACGACACCAGGGTCCGCGCGTCCCGCTTCAAGGTCACCGCGCGCAGACAGCCCTCGACCGACTCCAGCACCGAGGAGACGGAGTCGAGCTCGACCCGGAAGCCGCGCACCTTGACCTGGTCGTCGGTGCGGCCGAGGTGTTCGAGCTCGCCGTCGGGGGTCCAGCGGCCGAGGTCGCGGGTGCGGAACATACGGCCGGCGCCGAGGAAGGGGTCCGGGGCGTATCGCTCGGCGTTCAGGGCGTCGTTGTCGAGGTAGCCGGCCGAGACGCAGTCGCCGCCCGCCCACATCTCCCCCACCTCACCGATGGGCAGCGGGCGCCGGTCCGCGTCGAGGACGTAGACCGTGTTGTTGGGGGTCGGGCGGCCGATGGTGAGCAGCGGGTCGGACGGGTGATGGCGGCGCATCGTGTTGACGATGGTCGTCTCGGTCGGGCCGCAGCAGTTGTGGAAGACGGCATGCCGGGCCCACCGGTCGGCGAGCGGGCGTGGGCAGGGCTCTCCGGCGACGGCGACCGTGCGCACGCGCGGGCAGGTCTCCGGGTCGATGCCGGAGAGCACGGTCGGGGTCGCGATCAGCACATCGGCCGTACGGGCCGCCGCCGCGATGTCCTTGCCGCGGATGACCAGGGTGCCACCGTGGGTGAGGCAGCCGAGGATCTCCCAGGCGGCCATGTCGAAGGCGACGTTGAGGAGCTGGGCCACCCGGTCGCCGGGGCGGATGCCGAGGCCGCCGGGTTCGGTCAGCAGGATGCCCGCGACATTGCGGTGGGTGACCTTCACGCCGTTGGGGCGGCCGGTGGTGCCGGAGGTGAACAGGACGTAGCAGCCGTCGTCGGGGCGTATCGGGGTGCGGGCCTTCGGGGCGTACGGCTGTGGCTCGTCCAGCGTGATCATCAGGTGGCCGTCGGGCAGCGGCACCCGGTGGGCGTGCTCGGCGAGCGTGAGGACGACGCGGGTGCGGGCGGTGCGGACGACGTGGGCGAGCTGGTGCGGGGGCGCGAGGCCGATGTCCTGTGGGACATAGGCGGCTCCCGCTTTCAGGATGCCGAGCAGGCCGACGAGCATGGGGATCGAGCGTCGTACGAAGAGCCCGACGTGGTCACCGGGGCGTACGCCCTCGCGGGCGAGGCGGGCGGCGAGGGCGTCGGCGCGGCGGTCGAGCTCGCCGTAGGTGAGCGTCGCGCCCTGGTGTTCGGCGGCGACGGCGTGCGGGGCGGCGGCGGCCCGGCGTTCGACGGCGCGGTGGACGAGCGGGTCGGGGACGGGGACGGTGGGGCCGCGGCCGTACTGCCAGAAGAGGTGCTGGTCGCGGGCAGGGAGGTGGCCCAGGGGGCCGGCAGGGCGCAGGGGCATGGTCGGGGGACCTCCAGGCGGGCTGTTTCGAGATGACGGTTTGCCGTGCGGGCATGCCCGGTATGTCGAACGCCGTACGGAGTGCATGTGTGCGGCCGTGCATGCGGAGTGCATGCACGGAGACGTGCTGCGCTGGCGCCGCGCCTGGGCCTCGACTGTAGCCCCGGCGCTTCAACTCTCAACCAGGCGTGATCGGCCAACTACGGTACGGAATGAGACACGCGAGCCGATCTACGCAACAGCGGCAACTTCCGTACCGACCGGCGGCAACTGAGAGCAGGGCGCCTGTGCGCCTCACGGCGGCCGGGCGGCGACGGGGAGGTCACCGTCCCGGTCGCGTAACAGGGAGCCGCCGTGCACGTAACACGCCCGACTCACGCTGGACGGTATGCCGAACTCCGCGACGCCCACGCACTGCCCGTACTGCGCCCTGCAGTGCGGAATGAACCTCACGCCCTTGCAGGACGGGGGTGTCGCGGTGGTCGAGCGCCCGGACTTCCCGGTGAACAAGGGGGCGCTGTGCGGCAAGGGCCGTACGGCGCCCGCGGTGCTGGCGTCGAGCGTTCGCCTGACCTCGCCGCTGGTGCGGTCGGGCGGCACGCTCGTGCCCGCCACCTGGGACGAGGCGCTGGACCGCATCGCCGAGGGCCTCGGTCGCACGCGTACGGAACATGGCCCGGACGCGTGCGGGGTCTTCGGCGGAGGCGGCCTGACGAACGAGAAGGCGTACAGCCTCGGCAAGTTCGCCAGGATCGTGCTCGGCACCTCGCAGATCGACTACAACGGCCGCTTCTGCATGTCGTCGGCGGCCGCGGCCGGGATGAAGGCGTTCGGCCTGGACCGGGGGCTGCCGTTCCCGCTGGAGGACATCCCGAAGACGGGCTGCGTGATCCTGGTCGGCTCGAACCTGGCGGAGACGATGCCGCCGTCGCTCCGCTTCTTCAACGAGCTGAAGGAGAACGGCGGCACCCTCATCGTCGTCGACCCGCGCCGCACGAAGACCGCCGAGCAGGCGGATCTGCACCTGGCACCCCGCCCCGGCACCGACCTCGCACTGGCCCTCGGCCTGCTGCACCTGGTCGTCGCCGAGGGGCGGGTGGACGAGGAGTACGTCCAGGAGCGCACGGTCGGCTGGGAGGACGCGCGAGCCGCCGCGATGGCGCACTGGCCGGAGTTCGTGGAGCGGATCACGGGGGTCTCCGTTCCTCAACTCCGGGAGGCCGTACGGATGTTCTGCGCGCCGGAGAACGCCATGGTGCTGACCGCGCGCGGGCCCGAGCAGCAGTCCAAGGGCACCGACACCGTGGGCGCGTGGATCAACCTGTGCCTGGCCACGGGGCGGGCGGGCCGGCCGCTGTCCGGCTACGGCTGCCTCACCGGGCAGGGCAACGGGCAGGGCGGGCGCGAGCACGGCCAGAAGGCCGACCAGCTGCCGGGCTACCGCAAGCTGGACGACCCGGCGGCGCGGCGGCATGTCGCCGCGGTGTGGGGCGTGGACCCGGACAGCCTGCCCGGGCCGGGGCGCAGTGCGTACGAGCTCCTTGACGCGCTCGGTACGGACATCCGGGCACTGTTGCTGATGGCGTCCAACCCGGTGGTGTCGGCGCCGCGCGCGGCACACATCGAGGAGCGCATCAAGTCCCTCGACTTCCTGGCCGTCTGCGATGTCGTGCTGTCGGAGACGGCGGCGCTCGCGGATGTCGTCCTGCCGGTCACACAGTGGGCGGAGGAGACAGGGACCACGACCAACCTGGAGGGCCGGGTGCTGCTGCGGCGGCGCGCGATCACTCCCCCGGAGGGGATCCGCAGCGACCTCGAGGTCATGCACGAGCTGGCCGCCCGGCTGGGGGCGGAACCGGGCATGGAGAAGAAGTTCTCGACCGACCCCGAGGAGGTCTTCGAGGAGCTGCGCCGGGCGAGCGCGGGCGGCCCCGCCGACTACTCCGGGATCACGTACCGGCGGCTCATCGAGGAGAACGGGGTGTTCTGGCCGTGTCCGGCGGTGACCGGCACGGACGGCGGTTCTGTGGGCTCCGACGACTCCGAGGACGCCTCGCCGGCCGCGTCCGCCGGGGCCGACGACCCGAAGCAGGACGACGAGGCCACGGACGCTGCCGTGCACCCCGGCACGCCCCGCCTCTTCCTCGACCGGTTCGCGACTCCGGACGGCAAGGCCCGTTTCGCCCCCGTCTCGCACCGCGCGATCGCCGAGGAACCCGACGACGAGTACCCGGTCCTGCTGACGACCGGGCGGGTCGTGGCGCAGTACCAGTCCGGTGCCCAGACCCGCCGCGTAGACGAGCTGAACGCCGCCGCGCCGGGCCCGTTCGTGGAGCTGCACCCCCGGCTGGCGGCGCGGCTCGGGGCGGCCGAGGGCGATCCGGTGGCCGTGGTCTCGCGCCGAGGCCGGGCCGTGGCCCCCGCCCGCATCACGACCGGCATCCGCCCGGACACCGTCTTCATGCCGTTCCACTGGCCGGGCGAGGGCCGCGCCAACACCCTGACCAACCCGGCGCTGGACCCGACATCGCGGATGCCGGAGTTCAAGGCGTGCGCGGTGCGGGTGGAGGCGGTGAAGTCGTAGCCGTCCGCGCCCTGCTGAGCAGGGCGCACGCGTGACTCAGCCGGCCGCCCGGCTCGTCCAGTCGCCGCTCTCGATGAGCTTGCCGTGGGCGCGCAGGCGGGCGGTGACGGCTGGGGCGGCGACGTACACCCAGGCCTGTACGGCCGCCCCGTCGGAGTCGCGGATCACCTGGCGGGCGATGCGGTCGTAGAGGTTGCGGGGGTCGTCTGGGGCGTACTCCTCCAGGCGGTCGAGGGCCGCCAGGAGCGCGGGGTAGTCCTCGGGGCGGGGGGTGACCAGGTCGCCGTACACCGTTGCGCTGCCGCCCCGTTCCTCGACGGCGTACGGGTAGCCCGGGCCGTCGTACAGCGCCGCCCCGACGAGCCGTGCCGGTTCCTCGGTGAGGGTGCGGCCGCGCAGGAAGTGGTCGTGGTTGGGCTCTTTGGGGCGGAGGGTGCCGTAGACGAAGAACGGGAGTCGAGGAGAGAGGGTCACGGAAACGATTCTCTCCCCTCACACACCTGCACGTATTCACCCTGGTCATGGCATGTGCACGCCCCCTTGAATCTTGGTCATCCTCTGCGCCGCCCAGTTCAAGGAGACCGATGAGCCGAATACGGCCGCACATCCGGGGTTCCCGCCTCGCCACGGCGGGCATCGCCGCCGCCGGCGCCACCCTGCTGGCCACCGCCCTCTCCCCCACCGCCGGCGCGGACGACAGTCCGACCAGGGCCACCGCGCTCGAGAACGCGGCGTCGGTCCTCACCGACCACACGGCGAGCCTGGGCCTGACCGCCGCGCAGAACACCACGGTGCGGGACGTGATCGTGGACCCCGACGGCACACAGCACGTCCGCTACGACCGCACCTACCGTCAACTGCCCGTCCTCGGCGGCGACTTCGTCGTCCACCTGGCGAAGGACGGCACGTACCGCAGCGCCTCGCGCGCGACCAGGAGCCCGATCTCCTTGGCGAGCGTGACACCGAAGATCTCGGCGCCGAAGGCGGCCGACCTCGCGGCGAAGCTGCTGCGTGCCGCGAACGTCGGCGAGACGCTGAAGCGGCTGACGGCCAAGCCCGAGCTGGTCGTCGACGCCCTGCACGGCGCGCCGAAGCTGGCCTGGCGGACCGACGCGGTCGCCCAGGACTCCGCCGGCAACCCGGTCGCCCGCACGGTGCTGACCGACGCCTCGACCGGCACGCGGATCGACGCGTGGGACAGCATCGAGACGGCGTCCGGCGACGGGAAGTCGCTGTACAGCGGCACGGTGCCGTTGGAGACGACCCGGTCGGGATCGTCGTACCAGCTGAAGGACGCGACGCGCGGCGGGACTTACACGGGTGACGCCGCGAACAAGACGGACACCTGCCTGCTGACCATCTGCCTCGGCCGCGCCCCGGCGACGCTCTTCACGGACGCCGACAACCACTGGGGCACGGGCACCACGGCCGACCGCTCCACGGCCGCGGTCGACGCGCAGTACGGCACGGACGTGACGTGGGACTACTACAAGGACGTCCACGGCCGCAACGGCATCGCCGGTGACGGCAAGGGGGCGTTCAACCGTGTGCACTACGGCAAGAACTACAACAACGCCTTCTGGGACGACAGTTGCTTCTGCATGACGTACGGCGACGGTGACGGCACCCAGCTCGGCCCGCTGGTGTCGCTGGACGTGGCCGGCCACGAGATGACGCACGGCGTGACGTCGAAGACCGCGGCGCTGACGTACTCGGGCGAGTCCGGCGGCCTGAACGAGGCGACCTCGGACGTCTTCGGCACGCTGGTGGAGTTCCACGCCGCCAACTCCTCGGACCCGGGCGACTATCTGATCGGCGAGAAGATCGTCCGGTCGGGCTTCAGCCGGGACGCCCTGCGCTACATGGACAAGCCGTCGAAGGACGGCAGCTCGGTGGACTGCTGGAGCCCGACGACCGCGACGCTCGACGTCCACTACTCGTCAGGCGTCGGCAACCACTTCGCGTACCTGCTGGCCGAGGGCAGCGGCGCAAAGACGATCAACGGCGTCGGCTACGACTCCCCGACCTGCGACGGCTCTTCGGTGAACGGGATCGGCCGGGACAAGCTCGGCAAGATCTGGTACCGGGCGCTGACCGTCTACATGACGTCCTCGACGAACTACGCGGGGGCGCGGACGGCGACGCTGAGCGCGGCGAAGGACCTGTACGGGGCCGCGAGCGCGGAGCACAACGCGGTGGCGGCGGCCTGGCGCGCGGTGAACGTGGGCTGAGCGACCGGGGCTCGGACGAGGGCGGAAATGCGGTGGCAGCGGCGACATGGGCCCGGTTACGCTCCGGCTCCGCTGCCGCCTGCCCGCTCCCGAGCCGCCACGGAGCCGTATGTCCTCGCCCACGAAGATGCACGCCGACGAACTGGACATCGACGCGACCCTGGTCGCCCGGCTGGTCGCGGAGCAGTTCCCGCGGTGGGCCGGGCTGCCGGTGACACGGGTCGCCTCCGCCGGGACGGACAACGCGATGTACCGGCTGGGCGCCGACCTGGTCGTACGGCTGCCACGGCTGCCGGGCGGGGCCCGCCAGATCGACACGGAGCACCGCTGGCTGCCGCACCTGGCCCCGTGTCTCCCCCTCCCCGTGCCGACGCCGCTCGCGAAGGGGGAGCCCGGCGCCGGGTACGGGCTGCCGTGGGGTGTGTACGAGTGGCTGGACGGCGAGAACTCCTACGACGCGCCGCTCGTCGAACTACCGGAAGCCGCCGAGCAGTTGGGCCGGTTCGTGGCGGCGCTGCGGGAGGTGGACGCCGTGGGCGGGCCGCCGTCCTGGCGGGGCGACCCGGTCGGCAAGCACGACGACTACGTACGGACCGCGATCCGCGACCTGGGCGCCGCCGGAGTGCTGAACCCCGAGGTCGCGACAGCGGCCTGGGAGGAGACCCTCCGCCTCCCCCAGTGGGACGCCGCCCCCGTCTGGCTGCACGGCGACCTGCTCCCGGGCAACCTGCTGACCTCCGCCGGCCGCCTCACCGCCGTCATCGACTTCGGCGGCCTCGGGGTCGGAGACCCGGCGGCCGACACCATCGCGGCCTGGGCGGTCTTCGACGCCGCGACCCGTGACGTGTTCCGCGCGGCGGCCGAGGTCGACGACGCGACATGGGCGCGGGGGCGGGGGTGGGCGCTGTGCTTCGGGTTGATGGCGGAGCACTACTACGGCGGCCTCTGCGGGAACGGGACGAATCCGGTACTGGCGAGAGTGGGGATGCGGGCCGTGGGCGAGGTGCTGGCGGAGTACCGGGCGGGGTAGCGTCCGTTGCCCCGCACCACCCGCGTCACCCGGGTCACCCCGTCACCCGTTCACACGCCCCGCCCCGCGCCCAACGGGTTCTCTTCCGCGACACCGTCGGCACACACGATGACCTGCTGAAACACCACCGGCCGCCGATCTCGCCCTCCCCTCCGGACACCCATTCACCGCATTCTCGGCGTTCCCTCGGGAAGCGCTCCGGCCCCACTGCCACTTACCTCGAAAGGGCAGGGGCACGACCGACGCAGCGGCACATGGGGGTGTCGCGGGCCGCGGCCCCGCTGAGTGCGGAGGAACATCGATGCGACGTACCGCCCGTCTGCTGACCGGGACCGCGCTGGCCGCCGGCGCCGTGGGGCTCGTCGTCACGCCCGCGTACGGCGACGACGGTGGTGGCCTGGAGGTGTCCCCGGCGTCGGTCGTGCCGGGCGGGGATGTCACGGTGCGGACGGCCGACTGCGGGGACGGCGTCACGGCGGCGGGCGACGCCAGCGCCGTGGGCGCGGGTTCCTTCACGCTGGCGCCGCACGAGCGGGACGCGTCCGGGGAGTTCCGGGTGCCGCCGAGCGCGCAGCCGGGGACGTACGAGATCGTCGCGACCTGCGCCGAGGACGGCCGGCGGGTGACGGGGGACCTGGTGGTCACGCTGACGTCCCCGCGTGCCGAGCAGGTGTATCCGAGAGGAAGTGTGAAGACGGGGGTCGGTGGCGCTCTTGGCCCCGATCCCGTGCAGACCGCGGCCGGCGTGGCGGCTCTCGCCGTCGCCGCCGCGGGCGGTACCTGGCTCCTGCATCGCCGGGCGAGAGGCGACGGGATCTGACGGACACCCTCCGCTGTCCGTCCACCGGTACCGCACGTCCCCTCCCCCTCCGGGTCCGACGCCCCTCGCGGCCCGGAGGGGGATGAGGGCGGCCCGAGGAGAGTTCCAGGAGGCTCGCGTGCGCAGTCACCGCAGTCACCCCGGCCTTGGCGACGCCGCCATAGCCGCCGTCACCGTACTGGCCCTGTGCTCCGGCGCCTGGCTGCTGGGCAGCGGCACCGAGAAGCACGCGCCACCGCAGCCCTCGACCGCGCAGCGGGAGTCGAACGGTTCGCACGCCGACCCGCACCCCGCAGACCCGCACCCCCGGGGCCTCCGCTCCCCGGACCCACCCCCCACAGCCCCCCGCTCCCCCGCCCTACCCCCCTCCCCTCCCGACCGCATCCGCATCCCCGCCATACGCGTCGACGCCCCCCTCATGGGCCTCGGCCTGACGAGGACGGGCAGCCTCGACGTCCCGCCCGCCGAGCGGAAGAACCTCGCCGGTTGGTACGAGGCCGGCACCACACCCGGTGAGACGGGCACCGCGATCGTCGCCGGCCACGTCGACAACACCGAAGGGCCCGCCGTCTTCTACCACCTCGGCGCCCTGAGGAAGGGCAGCACGATCGAGGTGGAACGACGGGACGGCGGCACGGCGCTCTTCTCCGTCGACGCCGTCGAGGTGTACGACGCGAAGGCCTTCCCCGACGAGAAGGTGTACGGCCCGGCGCCCCGCCCCGAGCTGCGGGTGATCACCTGCGGCGGCGGCTACTCACGGACGACCGGCTATCAGGGCAACGTCGTCGTCTTCGCCCACCTCACCGGCAGCCGCTGACCCCTGAGGGACCGGCTAGGCCGCCCACTGCTCGTACGCCAGCTTCGCCACCAGCGTGAACACCACCGTCAGCAGCACCACGCGGACGAACCCACTGCCCTTCTTCAGTGCCGTACGCGCCCCCAACGTGCCGCCCGCCAGGTTGAACACGGCCATCAGCGCGGCCAGCTGCCACAGGACCGTGCCCTGCCAGGCGAAGGTGGCGAGCGCGCCGGCGTTGGTGCAGCAGTTGACGATCTTGGCGGTGGCGGAGGCGGTGACGAGGTCGAGGTGGAGTACGGCGGTGAGGGCGAGGACCAGGAAGGTGCCGGTGCCGGGGCCGATCAGGCCGTCGTAGAAGCCGATGCCCAGGCCCGCGAGGCCGATCGCGGCGAGGACCTGGCGGCGGGTGGCCGGGCCCGTCGCCGGGGCCGTGCCGAAGGCGGGGCGCAGGATCACGAAGGCGGCGACGGCGAGCAGCACCACCATGATCACGGGCTTCAGCACCTCGGTGCTCATGCCGGCCGCGAAGAAGGCGCCGCCGGAGGATCCCGCGAGCGCCGCCAGCCCGATGCGTACGGCGAGCCGCACGTCCACGGGCGCCTTGCGGGCGTACGTCACCGCGGCGCCCGTCGTGCCGACGATCGCGACGGCCTTGTTGGTGCCGAGCGCGTACGCGGCCGGCGTGCTCGCGGGGAGGCCGAGCAGCAGCGCCGGGAGCAGGAGCAGGCCCCCGCCGCCGACGACGGCGTCGATCCAGCCGGCTGCGAGGGCCGCGAGGCACAGGACAACGACCATGGTCAGCGATATGTCGGGCATGATCGCGACCCTAGGCGGATGATGCGTGTGAGGTCCACGTAAATGAGGAGTATCTGAGGTTGCGGCGGGGGTCGGGCCTCTCTCCCTCCCGTCCCCCGTCCCGGTCCGACCTCACAGCCCGCCCCCACCGCGCTCCCCGAACCCTCACACTCGCCCACCGCCCCCGCTGAGGGCAGCGTTCCTCGTGGGAAACAGACGTGATGCGGTCGGGTAACACCGGCACCGCACGCTCAAGTGCATGACCTCGAATACGCGTGTGGTGGTGATCGGCGCCGGCCTCGCGGGCGTACGACTCGCCCGGCGGCTCGGTGAGCTCGGCACGCCCGTCACGCTCATCGGCGACGAGGAGCACCGCCCGTACAACCGGGTGCTCCTCGCCGAAGTGCTGGCCGGACGGTACAGCCCCGACGTGATCGCGCTGCCCGCACCCGCGCAGCTCACCCGTGCCCGGGTCACCGGCATCGACCGGGAGGCGCGGACCGTCGAATGCGCGGACGGTTCGAAGATCGCATACGACCGGCTGGTCCTGGCCACCGGCTCGAACCCGGTGCTGCCGCCCCTGCGCGGCCTGTTCACGCCCGACCACGTCCTGCCGGAGGGCGTCCACGCCTTCCGCACCATGGACGACTGCCTGGGCCTGTCCAAGGCGGTCCGGCCGGGAGCGAAGGCGGTCGTCATCGGCGGCGGGCTCCTCGGAGTCTCCGCGGCCCGTGCGCTCGCCCAGCGCGGCGCCCAGGTCGTCCTGGCCCAGCAGTCCGAGCGGCTCATGGAGCGCCAGCTCGACCCGAGCGCCTCCAAGCTCGTCCGGCGCCACCTCGGGGATCTCGGTGTCGAGGTCCACACCGACCTGCGGGTACGTGACGTGCGCTGCGTCGGCGGCGCGGTCCGCTCGGTCGAGATGGCCGACGGCTACGCCCTCGACGCCGACCTCGTGGTCCTGGCCTGCGGCGTGCGCCCGCGCGCGGGCCTCGCGCAGGCCGCGGGACTGGACGTGCGCAAGGGCATCGTCGTCGACGACGAGCTGCGCACCTCCGACCCGTACATCCACGCCATCGGCGACTGCGCCCAGCACAACGGCACCGTCTACGGGCTGGCCACGCCGGCCCTCGAACAGGCCGAGGTACTGGCCGAGTTGCTGGCCGGCCGGGCGCACGCCCGCTACACCGGCACCCGTTCGCTGACCCGGCTCACGCTGTCCGGTCAGAGCGCCTTCGACCTCGCCGCGTTCGGCGAGACGGAGCCGCGCCCCGGGGACGACGTCATCCAGCTCACGGACGCCACCCGAGGCACCTACCGCAAGGTCGTCGTCCGCGACGACCGCCTGGTCGGCGGGGTGCTCGTCGGCGAACTCGGCACCGTCGGCGCGCTCGCCCGCGCCTGGGAGGGAGCAGAGCCGCTCCCCGACGACGGCCCCCTGCTCCACCTGCTCACCAACGATGGAGGCTCCTGATGACCGCCACCCCGGAGGCCACGGAGGCCACCCCCACGATCGTGCTCGTCGGCCACGGCATGGTCGGCCAGCGCTTCCTCGAAGCGCTCGCCGAGCGCGGCCTGACCGCCACGCACCGCGTGGTCGTGCTGTGCGAGGAGCCGCGTCCGGCGTACGACCGCGTCGCCCTCACCTCGTACTTCTCGGGCAAGACGCCCGAGGACCTCTCCATGACGGACATGGAGTTCATCGACACGCACGGCATCGAGCTGTACGTCGGTGACCCGGCCCAGACGATCGACCGCGAGGCGAAGAAGGTCACGGCCAGGTCGGGCCAGGTCTTCGAGTACGACACCCTCGTCCTCGCCACCGGCTCGTTCCCCTTCGTCCCGCCGGTCCCCAACAAGGACGCCGAGGGCTGCTTCGTCTACCGCACGATCGAGGACCTCCTCGCCATCGAGGAGTACGCCAAGACGGCGACGACCGGTGCGGTGGTCGGCGGCGGTCTGCTCGGACTCGAAGCGGCCGGTGCGCTGAAGGGCCTCGGACTCACCTCCCACATCGTGGAGTTCGCGCCGCGCCTGATGCCGGTGCAGGTCGACGAGGGCGGCGGCGCGGCCCTGCTGCGCACCATCGAGGACATGGGCCTGAGCGTCCACACGGGCGTGGGCACACAGGAGATCGTCGTCGACGAGGCCGGTGCCGTCACCGGCATGAAGCTCTCCGACGGCTCCGAACTCGCCACCGACATGGTGGTGTTCTCCGCCGGTGTCCGCCCCCGCGACCAGCTGGCCCGCGACTGCGGCCTCACGGTCGGCGAGCGCGGCGGCATCGCGGTCGACGAGCAGTGCCGTACGGTCTCCGACCCGCACGTGTTCGCGATCGGCGAGTGCGCGCTGGCCTCCGACGGTCGGGTGTACGGCCTGGTCGCCCCGGGGTACGAGCAGGCCGAGACGGCCGCCGCGACCATCGCCGAGGACGAGGCGCAGTTCACCGGCGCCGACCTGTCCACCAAGCTGAAGCTGCTCGGCGTCGACGTGGCGTCCTTCGGTGACGCGCACGGCACCGCCGAGGACTGCCTGGACGTCGTCTACTCCGACTCCCGCGCGGGCCTGTACAAGAAGCTGGTCATCGGCCGCGACGGCACGCTGCTCGGCGGCATCCTGGTCGGCGACGCCGAGGCGTACGGCACGCTGAAGGCGTTCACCGGCTCGGTCCCGCCGGTCTCGCCCGAGTCGCTGGTGCTGCCGGCCGGTGCCGGGGCTCCGGCCCAGCTCGGCCCGTCCGCGCTGCCGGACGAGGCGGTCATCTGCTCCTGCCACAACGTCACCAAGGGCACCATCCGCGGCGCGGTCACCGACCACCAGTGCACGACCGTGCCCGAGGTGAAGAAGTGCACCAAGGCCGGCACGGGCTGCGGCTCCTGCATCAAGGTGCTCGGCCAGCTGGTCACCGCCGAGCTGGAGGCGTCCGGCGTCGAGGTCGACAAGGGCCTGTGCGGCTGCTTCTCGCAGACCCGCGAGGAGCTGTACGAGATCGTCCTCGCCCTGCGCATCAACACCTACCAGGACCTGCTGGACCGCTACGGCCGCGACGGCGCCAAGGGCGGCGACGGCTGCGAGATCTGCAAGCCGGCGGTGGGCTCCATCATCGCCTCCCTCGCCCCGACGATCGGCGCGAGCGGCTACGTCCTGGACGGCGAGCAGGCCTCCCTTCAGGACAGCAACGACCACTTCCTGGCCAACCTCCAGAAGAACGGCTCGTACTCGGTCGTCCCGCGCATCCCCGGCGGTGAGATCACCCCGGAGGGCCTGATCGTGATCGGCGAGATCGCCCGCGACTTCGGCCTCTACACGAAGATCACGGGTGGCCAGCGGATCGACATGTTCGGCGCCCGTGTCGAGCAACTCCCGCTCATCTGGACCCGGTTGGTGGACGCCGGCTTCGAGTCCGGCCACGCGTACGGCAAGGCGCTGCGCACCGTGAAGTCCTGCGTCGGCCAGACCTGGTGCCGCTACGGCGTCCAGGACTCGGTCCGCATGGCAATCGACCTGGAGCTGCGCTACCGGGGCCTGCGCTCCCCGCACAAGCTGAAGTCGGCCGTCTCCGGCTGCCAGCGCGAGTGCGCCGAGGCCCAGTCGAAGGACTTCGGCGTGATCGCCACCGCCAACGGCTGGAACCTGTACGTCGGCGGCAACGGCGGCGCGACCCCGCGCCACGCGGACCTGCTGGCCCAGGACCTGTCCGACGCCGAGCTGATCCGCCTGATCGACCGCTTCCTGATGTTCTACATCCGTACGGCGGACCGGCTGGAGCGCACCTCGACCTGGCTGGAGCGGATCCCCGGCGGCCTGGACCACGTCCGGGACGTGGTCGTGGAGGACTCCCTCGGCATCTGCGAGGAGCTGGAGTCCCTGATGGCGGACCACGTGGCGCACTACGCCGACGAGTGGGCGACGACCATCAACGACCCCGAGAAGCTCTCCCGCTTCGTGTCCTTCGTGAACGCCCCCGACACCCCCGACCCGGTCGTCGGCTTCATCCCCGAGCGCGACCAGATCAAGCCCGACCTGCCGCTGCTGTCCATCGGCATGCGCCCCGCTGAAGACGTCCTGGAAGGAAGCGCCCAGCGATGACCCTGGCACCCGAGACGACCGACCTGAAGGTCCAGCTCAAGCTGGAGGACGACTGGTTCACGGTCTGCGACCTGAGCCGGCTGATCCCCGGCCGCGGCGTGGCCGCGCTCCTGCCCGACGGCCGCCAGGTGGCCCTGTTCCGCGACCGGAACGGCACCCTGTACGCCATCGACAACCGCGACCCCTTCGGCGGCGCGGCGGTCCTCTCCCGCGGCCTGACCGGCACCCACCAGGGCCGCCCGTTCGTCGCCTCGCCCCTGCTGAAGCAGCGCTTCGACCTGGAGACCGGGCAGTGCCTGGACGACGAGGCGGTGCGGATCGCGGCCTACGAGGTGCGGGCGGCGTAGATCCAAAGGAGTTGACGGCTCACCGGCGCTCACACCTTCAGAGCGTCGTACGTCACCCCGGTCAGCCGCTCCGACTCCTCCCAAAGCCGTTCACCCGCACGGTCGTTGAGCGTCCACGACGCCCTCCACGCCGGGGCGGGTGAACCGCGCCAGTCGGCGAAGGACGGGCCGGTGAAGGAGTCGGGGCGGACGGCGGGGGCGGTGGCCGCGTACAGGACGGGGAGCGCGCCGGCCTCGGCGGGCTGGGCGAAGACGCGGTTGCCGAGCCGCACGAACCACTCGCTGACCCGGCGCCCTTCCATGCGCGGCCCCTCGGTCTGCAGATTGGTGTCCGCGTACCCGGGATGGGCGGCGGCCGCCACCACGTCCGCCTGCCGCACCGCCAGCCTGCGCGCCAGCTCGTGCGTGAAGAGCAGGTTGGCGGTCTTGGAGCGGGCGTAGGCAATCCAACGCCGGTACCTGCGCTCGCTGTTGAGGTCGGCGATGTCGATGTTGGCCATCGCGTGCAGCGGACTGGACACGGTCACCACCCGCCCGCCCGGCGCCGCGAGCAGCGCGGGCAGCAGCAGACCGGTGAGCGCGAAGTGCCCGAGGTGGTTGACCCCGAACTGCGTCTCGAAGCCGTCCGCCGTCGTGCCGTACGGCAGCGCCATCACCCCGGCGTTGTTCACGAGCAGGTCGAGCCCGTCGTACGGCGATGTCGCGGCGAACTCCCGCACGGAGCCGAGGTCGCCGAGATCGAGCCGCCTCAACTCGATCCGCCCATCGGGCACTTCGGCGGCCAGCCGCTCGACGGCCGCCGCACCCCGCGCCTCGCTCCGGCACGCGAGCACCACCCGCGCGCCCTTGCGGGCCAGCTCCCGCGCGGTGACGTACCCGAGCCCGCTGTTGGCTCCGGTGACCACGGCGACGCGTCCACTCTGGTCGGGGATGTCGTGCGCGTTCCAGCCGGACATGACCGAGCTCCCTTCCCGGGCGGGTCCTCCTTCTCTTCCGTCTATCAGAATCCGGGGGCGGGAAACCTACTGGATCGGCGCGTCGGGTGGGGGAAGTCGTACGGTGCGCTCCCGGTCGACGGCCGCGACGCCGTCGACCGCTTCCAGGGCGGGGAGCCGGTCCTCGGTGACCGTGCCGGAGAGCGTGCCGAGGATCGGCTGCTCGCCGGTGACCGTGAGCCCGGCCTGCCGCAGGGCCTCGACCACCTCCGCGAACCGGTCGGGGTCGACCGCGAGGACGACCCCGACCGGCGCGGACTTCGGCGACTCGCTCACGGGACCTGCAGCAGGCCCTCGCCGACGTCACTGGCGGGCAGCGTCAGCGGGAACGCACCGGCCAGCAGACTGGCCACGAGGTCGGCCGCGGAGGCGTTGGGATTCGCCTCGGCGAGCAGGGCGAGGGCACCCGCGACGTGCGGCGTGGCCATGCTGGTGCCGTTCATGTGCTGGTACCCACCGCCGGGGGCCGCCGAGTGGATGTGCGAGCCGGGCGCGGCGATGTCGATCTCGCCGCCCTGGCCGTTGACGGCGCCGTTGGAGAAGTGCGACACGCCGAGCGCCTTGTTGAGCGCGCCCACCGCGAGGATCGAGGGACAGTTGGCGGGCCGGCCGACGGGCGCGATGAACGGGGGCCGGAAGCTCTCGTTACCCGCGGCGGCGACGAGCACCGTCCCGCGCGCCAGCGCGCGCCGGGCCACCTCCTCGTACACCTGTGGGAACAGCTCACCGGGGAGGACCGGGGAGCCGAACGACATGGAGATCACCCGCGCTCCGCGGGCGATGGCCCAGTCGATGCCCGCCAGAATCTGGCTATCGGGGCCTTCGCCGATCCTGCCGAGCACGTTCGCGGCGAGGATCCGGGCTTCGCAGGCCACGCCGTAGCGGGGTCCCTGGTGGGGGTGGGCCGGACCGGCGGCGGTGCCGATGCAGTGCGTGCCGTGCCCGTGGCCGTCCTCGACGGTCTCGCCGGGCACGAAGGAGGCCGTCGCCTCGATGCGTGCGGCCAGGTCCGGGTGGTCGGTGTCCACACCGGTGTCGAGGACGGCGATCTTCACATCGCGTCCGGTCAGGCTGGTCAGGTTGGCCCGGATCGCCTGAATGCCCCAGGTCCACCTCTGCTCGTCCCATGACGCGCCCTGGGCCGCGGCCATTTCGGCCCTGGTGTGGCGGTCGACCACGTCCTCGTCGCTGCGGAACGCCGGGTAGAACTCGGTCGGTGCCTGCGTCGGGGCGGTGATGGGCGAGGCGTAGACCATGCGCTCCGGCTCCGCCGCGATGATCGAGGGGTCCGCCTCGGCCGTGGTCACCAGCGCATGGCGCTGTTCGGGCCGTACCTCGACGACGGCGACGCCGAGCTCCTCGAAGTGCACCGAGACGTCCGGGCGTTCGAGGAGCTCGGTGACGTTTCCGGGCTCGGCTCCTCGCACACGTTCGACGGAGGCTATGCCGGCGGAGGACCGCAGTGCGTTCAGTCCGCTCTCCTGGTTGCCCTGGTCGAGCAGAACCACGTACCGGCCGGTGTACTCCGCGCCCCGGCCCCTGCCGGGGCCGCTGGGACGTTGGGGCTGCTCGCCGAAGGCGCGCCTGTCCATGGGGCCGTTCGCCATTGAATTTCCCACTTTCTGTCGGTGTGCTCCCCGTGCGGGGACACGCGTCGAGGCACGGAGGGTCAGCGCCGCAGAAAGAGGGGCGCGGATCGGTCGCGGATCGACGCGTTACTGCCGTGACCTGCGAGGATGCCCTTCACCAGGCCGTCGGCATCGCCCCCTCGTCAACCGTCGCACCGAGCGGTGAGCCCCGCAACACGGACCCCTGGCACTCAGCGCCGCATGCTCGCGTGGTCGTAGCCGTCGTACGCCTCCTGACCGGTGGACAGGGGCCTCGTGTCCAGGTAGAACCACTCGGCCCCGGGGCCGGGGGCCGCCGTCGGGGCCGGTTCGGCGATCTCCCTCTCGACCGCGACCGGTGCCTCCACGCTCGTCTTCGCCGGCCCCGGCATCAACAACTCCACCCGCAGCCCCAACCCCCGCTGTTGCCCGGTGAACTCCTCGACCTGGTTCCGGCACGCGTGGTCCAGATGGGTCACGCCGGTCAGGTCCAGGCGGATGCGGGGCTTGCCGGAGGCCGCCGCGGACTCCAGGGCCTCGATGACCTGCGGGAGCCGTAGAAAGGTCGCGTTGCCGGCCATGACGACCTTCGCGGTGTCGTCCTCGATGTGCTGCCGGATCACCGTCTGGGACATGCGCAGGGCGGCCAGCACGATCCCGGCCGCGAGGCCGATCAGGACGCCCTCCAGCAGTGCCGTCGCCACGATGACCAGCGTCGTCACCGTCATCACCACGAACTCACCCCGGTCCTGCCGCCACATCTTCGGGAACTCCTCCGGCGCGAACAGCTTCCAGCCGCTGTGCACGAGGACGCCCGCGAGCACCGAGATCGGGATCAGGGCCAGGACCTGCGGCAGCAGCAGGGCGAAGGCCAGCAGCCACAGGCCGTGCAGGGTACGGGAGATGCGGGTCTTCGCACCCGCCTGCACGTTCGCCGAGCTGCGGGCCACGACGGCCGTGATGGGGAGCGCACCGAGGATGCCCGCGACCGTGTTTCCGGCGCCCTGGGCGATGAGTTCGGTGTTGTAGCGGGTGCGCGGGCCGCTGTGCATACGGTCCACGGCGGCCGCGGTGAACAGGCTCTCCGCGGAGGCGATCACCGTGAAGGTGAGGATGGAGGTGAGGACCGCGACGTCCGCGAGACCCGCGAACTGCGCGGCCCCCGGGACCTGTACCGACGCCAGCAGGTTGCCGACCTGGAGCGTCTTGACGTCCACGCCGGGCAGCGCGGCGACCGCGATGCCGATGCCGACCGCGACCAGCGCGGCCGGGATCCTCTTCGCCGGGCCCGGCACCTTCTTCCACAGGAAGCTCAGCACGATCGTGGCGACGCCGAGCAGCGTGGCGATCATCGCCTGAGGGTCGGTCAGGATGTCGGCGAACAGGCTCGGGATGCCGGCCATGTTCTCGATGGGCGTGCCCGGGGCCTTGGCGTCGGCCATCGGGTACGCCTGGCTGAACATCAGCGGCAGGCCGATGCCGGCCAGCATCCCCTGGACCACCGCGAGGGAGATCGCCTGGAACATCCGGCCGAGGCGTACGAGGCCGAGGACGATCTGCAGGATGCCCGAGAACAGGACGATCACGCCGAGCATGGCCACGCCGTGCTCCAGCACCGTCTCCGCCACCAGCGCGGCGAGCCCGGCGGCCGGTCCGCTGACCTGGAGCGTGCTGCCGCGCACCGCGCCGACGACCAGGCCGCCGATCACCCCGGAGATGATCCCGAGTTCGGCGGGGACACCGGAGGCGACGGCCACGCCGATGCACAGCGGGAGGGCGACGAGGAAGACGACGAGGGAGGCGGTGATCTCGTTGGCGAGGTCGGGCCGCCCACCCGAGGCCTTCGCCGGCCTCCCGCCCCCGGTCTTCGGTGAGTTCGCGACGCCTCCGCCCTTCGGCGCCCTCTCCCTCGGTGCCCTCTCCTTCGGCGCCCCCTCCTTCGTGCGCGTACGCCCGCGCGCATGCGCCCCGCTCATCCGCTATGCACCCGGAACCGACCGTCGCCCTCCAACTCGTGCACCTGCCCGGTGTCGACCTCGTAGTACCAGCCGTGCAGCCGCAGCCGCCCCCCGTCCAGCCGCTGCCGCACCACCGGGTAAGTCCGCAGTACGGCGAGCTGGTTGACGACATTGCCCTGCGCCACGTCGGGCAGCGACGGATCGTCGGAGGCGGTCGTGAGGACCGGTGCCAGTTCGGGGCGGGCCAGTTGCAGCCAGGCGTCCACGCCCGGCAGCGCGGACAGGTCGTCGCCGGACTTCAGCGCACCCATCGCACCGCAGTGTGAGTGACCGCACACGACGATGTCCTGAACCCCGAGCACCTCCAGTGCGTACTCGATGGTGGCGGCCTCCCCGGACGCGCCGGGGCTGCCGTACGGCGGCACGATATTGCCCGCGTTGCGCAGCTCGAATATCTCTCCGGGCCGCGCCCCGGTAATCAGGGCGGGTATGACCCGTGAGTCCGAGCAGGTAATGAAGAGTGCCTCGGGATATTGCCCCTCGGCCAGTTTCCGGTATTCACCGCTCTCGAAATCGACCCGTCGTTTGAACGAGCGTGCGCGGTCCAGCAATGCCTTCAACAGTGCCTCCTCGGCTGGGAGTTCGGCCAGGTCACCACACCGTAGAGGGAGCCACACCAGACGAAGGTTAAGTGAAAGCCAGAGCCCGCCCAGAAATTGGACATTCTTTGTCGAGCGGCCACGCAAGCGCTTGTCCCCTGTAGCGTGTCGACTCCAGGGCAGAGAATGTCAATTCGAGAGACAGGACCCATGGGCATACAAGTGCTGCTCATCGAGGACGACGAGACGATCGCCGAACCGCTCTCCGAGGGGCTGGGGCATTTCGGGCTGACGGTGGATCACGTCACCACCGGTGCCGAAGGTTTGCGCAGGCCGTACGGGGATGTCGTCCTGCTCGACCTCGGGCTGCCGGACATGGACGGCATCGACGTCTGCCGCGGCATCCGGCAGGTCTCGGACGTGCCGGTCATCATCCTGAGTGCGCGGGGTGAGGAGGCCGACCGGGTGCTGGGGCTGGAGCTCGGGGCGGACGACTATCTGGCGAAGCCGTTCAGTGTGCGGGAACTGGTGGCAAGGGTGCGGGCGGTGACCCGGCGGACCCAGCGGACGGAGGTGGCGGGTGCGGAGGCGCCGGTCACGACCGCCGCGTACGAGCCGACGCCCCCGCTGTCGTACGAACCGACGCCTTCACTCTCGTACGGGGCCCCGCCGCCCTCGTCGTACGAGGACACCGCGCCACCACCCTCGTACGCGCCCGGCCCTCTCGTCGTGGACCGCCGCACCCGCCAGGTCTGGGTCGGTGAGGCCCCCGTCACGCTCACCCCGAAGGAGTTCGAGCTGCTGGCGCTGCTGACCGAGGATCCGGGTGCGGTCTACTCCCGGCAGCAGATCCTGGACCGGGTGTGGGATCCGCACTACGAGGGGCCGACCAAGACGCTGGACGTCCATGTCGCCTCGCTGCGGCGCAAGTTGGGCGACCCGGCGTGGATCCAGACACTGCGCGGGGTCGGCTTCCGGCTGGCGGTGCAGGCCGAGCCGGGCGGGCAGCGGGTGTCCTCGCCGTGACCCGCCGGCTGCTGCTCAGCTACCTCTCCCTCGCCGCGCTCGTGCTGCTGTGCCTGGAGATCCCGCTGGGCTTCGTGTACTCGCGCAGCGAGCGGGAGCGGGTGGTGAGCGCGGCGAAGGACGAGGCCGAGTCGGTCTCCGCGTACGCCTCGCTGTCCCTCAGCGCGGGCCGGGCCGAGCGGGACCTGCCGCGCCGGGTGGTGCACTGCGCCGAGCGCATCGGCGGGAAGGTGGTGGTCGTGGACGCCGCGGGCACCCTGCTCGCCACCTCGCATCCGCTGGCCGCCGTCATGTCGTCCAACCTCGCCTCCCGCCCCGGTATCGCGGCCGCCCTCCACGGCACGTCCACGGTGGATGTCCGTACGTCGACCATCGGCGGGGTCGAGTACCTCTCGGTCGCCGCGCCGATCCGGCACAACTCGGGACTGCAGGGTGCCGTATGGCTGACCCTGCCGACCCGCACGGTGCACGAACGCGTCCATCACGTCTGGCTGCTGCTCGGCCTCGGCGGGCTCGGGGTCCTCACCGCGGTCGCCGTGGTCGGGTTCGCCATCGCCCGCTGGACCGGCCGGCCCATCCGTGAACTGGAGCGGGCCACCGACGAGTTGGCGGACGGCGGCCTGGCGGCACCGGTGACGATCACGAAGGGACCGCCCGAAGTACGCCGCCTCGCTGCCGCGTTCAACCGCACCGCGGCCCGGCTCGCCCATCTCCTCGCCGCTCAGCACGCCTTCGCGGGCGAGGCCTCCCACCAGCTCAAGACGCCGCTCGCGGCGCTGCGGCTGAGGCTGGAGAACCTGGAACCGAGCGTCCTGGACCGCGGCCGGGGCAGCCTCACCGCCGCGGTGACCGAGACGGACCGGCTCTCCCGGATGGTCGAGGGCCTGCTGGCGATGGCACGCCTGGAGGAGGACGCCGCGACGCCCGGGCCGGTCGACGTGGGCGCGGTCTGCGCGGAACGGCACCGCACCTGGCAGCCGCTGTTCGCGAAGCAGCGGGTCGCCCTGGTCCTGTTCGCCGGGAGTGTGGGCCCGGTCCTCGCGGTGCCGGGCGGGGTCGAGCAGATCGTGGACAACCTGCTGTCCAACGCCCTGCGCGCCTCCCCGCCGGGCAGCACCGTGACCATGGAGCTACGGCTCCACGTACCGGCCCGCCGCGCCCTGCGCGACGCCCGCCCCGCCTGGGTCGACCTGCACATCGCCGACGAGGGCCCCGGCATGACTCCGGATCAGCGCGCCCGCGCCTTCGACCGTTTCTGGCGCGCGCCGGGCGCCCCCAAGGGCGGCACGGGACTCGGCCTCTCCCTGGTCCAACGGCTCGCGCACGCCAGCGGCGGCGAGGCGAGCCTGCACGCATCGGCCGCGGGCGGATTGGACGCGGTGATCCGCCTGCCGTCGGCGGAGCCGCCGCGCGAGGTGCACGGCCCGGGCCACGACAGACCCGGGCAGCGGAAGCGGGCGGTGCCGGCGTTGCGCGCGTGAGCGCACCCGGGTGACGGCACTCGGGGGAGCGGACGCGGGCGGTGGCACTCCGAGGAGCGCACGCGGGTATCTGCACTCCGGGGAGCGCACGCGGGTGGCACTCACCTGAGCACTCGTGGTCAGCGCACAGGCAGCACCCGGGCACGCCGTCCGACGGCCATGCGTTGGCCACGGTCCGTCCACCATCCGCCCTTAGGTTCCATGCCGCCCCCCGCGCACGACCCCGTCGTCGACCGACGGCGGGGCGGTACGGCATCTCTTGGAGTGAGAGTGGAACGTCGTAACCTCCTGCGTGCGGCCGTCCTCGGCGGCTCTGCCGCCGTGTTCGGCGGAACCCTGTGGCGCGGCGCCGCATACGCCGCCCCCGCCCAGCCCGGCACCGGCCCCTACGGGCCGCTGGGCTCCCCCGACGCCAACGGCATCAGACTCCCCAGTGGCTTCACCAGCCGCGTCATCGCCCGCTCCGGCCAGCGGGTCAGCGGCACCTCGTACACCTGGCACAACGCCCCCGACGGCGGCGCCTGCTTCGCCGACGGCACGGGCTGGATCTACGTCTCCAACTCGGAGATCTCCTCCACCGGCGGCGCCGGCGCCGTCAAGTTCAACTCCTCGGGCACCATCACGGGCGCCTACCGGATCCTGTCCAACACCAACCGCAACTGCGCGGGCGGCGCCACCCCGTGGAACACCTGGCTGTCCTGCGAGGAGGTGTCCCTCGGCTACGTCTACGAGACCGACCCCTGGGGCACGAACGCGGCGATCCGCCGGGACGCGATGGGCCGCTTCAACCACGAGGCGGCTGCCGCGGACCCGGTGCGCAAGGTGATCTACCTGACCGAGGACGAGTCGAACGGCCGCTTCTACCGCTTCGTCCCAACGACCTGGGGCAACCTGTCCTCCGGCACGCTCCAGGTCATGGTCGCGGGCAGTGGCACGTCCGGCTCCTTCACCTGGGCGAACGTCCCCGACCCGGACGGCTCCCCGACGGCCACGCGCTCCCAGGTCTCGGGCTCGAAGTCCTTCAACGGCGGCGAGGGCTGCCACTACGCGAACGACACGGTGTGGTTCACCACCAAGGGCGACAACCGCGTCTGGCAGCTCAACCTGACGTCGAACACCTACGAGTTGGCGTACGACGACTCCCTCGTCAACGGCACGGCCCCCCTCACCGGCGTCGACAACATCACCGGCGCCTCCTCCGGCGACCTCTTCGTCGCCGAGGACGGCGGCAACATGGAGATCTGCCTGATCACCCCGGACGACGTCGTCTCCTCGTTCCTGCGGATCGACGGCCAGTCGAGCTCGGAGATCACGGGCCCGGCGTTCTCGCCCGACGGGACACGGCTGTACTTCTCCAGCCAGCGGGGCACCACCGGCTCTTCGTCGGGCGGCATCACGTACGAGGTGAGGGGCCCGTTCCGCGCGTAGCGGTCACGAAACAGCCACATCTCCTTCACAAACGGTCGCCCGGCATTACGGTCATCCCCTCACGCACCACCAGTGGGGGGATGACATGACCAATCCGTACACCTCAGCACCCATGCCGCAGCCGCCCGTGCCACCACAGCCGGCCTTCCGGCCGGCCCCCGGATGGGCGCGCAAGCGGTACGTACTCCCGGCCCTCGCTCTGGCCTTCTTCCTCGGCATCGGCGCAGGCGCGTCCGACCAGGACGCGAAGACCTCCGACGCGAAACCGACGGCGGCCTCACCCCAGCCCACGGTCACCGTCACGGCGACCATGACCGCCCCCGCGGAGGAACCCGAACCGGCACCGACCGTGACGGCCACGAAGACGGTCAAGGTCACGACGACGGTCACCGCGGCCCCGGCAGCCGCCGACGACTCAGCGTCCGACACCTCCGACGACACCGACTCCTCCGGCGGCGACGTCTACTACGCCAACTGCAGCGAGGCCCGCGCGGCCGGCGCCGCCCCAGTCCACCGGGGCGAGCCCGGCTACGCCTCGCACCTGGACCGCGACAACGACGGGGTGGGCTGCGACAGCTGAGAGCGGGCTCCGCAGCCTGTCCTCGACTTCTCTGCGGCGCTGGGCACTTGACCATGCGCATAGTTGGAAAGCTGTTGGGGGCAACTCCTGACGAGTTCGCATCTCGTATCCTCCGCAGGCGCCTGAACAGGCGAAACGAGGGGCCCCACTGATTGTCAGCGGGGCCCCTCGTCGTTGTCCTCAAGGGCTCTGTGCCTGTGTAGTGCGTCCTTTCTGGAGCCGGGGCAGGCTGGTGGTCCGACTGTCGCGTCGGCTCGGCGCCGGGGTACTTCCACTCTCCGGTCCAGCAGGATCTTGCCCGGATCGTGCACGGCCCGCGACTTGGCCAGGATGCCAGCGCCGCCGGTATCGCGGTGTCCAGGCCGGACTTGCGGACCGTCTCCACCAGCAGCACCGACCCGGCCTGCACGAGGCCAGGACCGCACCCAGGCGGAGGAATACTTGGACGATCTGGCCGACGCCATCCTGGCCGGTATGACCGGCACGACCGGCGTCGGCCGGGTGATCGTCAGGGCCGAGGCCGTACGCGCCCTGCGCAAGGGCCCGGAAGGCACGCTGATGCCGTACTCCGCGGAGACCCTGGCCAAGGTGCAGGCGGCCCTCGACGCCGGCGAGCCGGCCGACCTCCCGGAGAACCCCGACCACGTGTGGGCGAACCCGACCTTCGGCTATGTGGCCGCCGGGCTGTCCGAGATCGGCGACGAACGCCTCGCGGGCCTGCTCGCCCACGCCGACCGCTTCATGAACCCGACCTGGGAGAAGGGCGGCCTCTACTACCCCCGCAACGACGTCTCGTCGGACGCCGACGGCAACATGACCTACATGGACCCGCTGACCGGCAACTCCATGCTCGGCTACGCCCGGCTCAACGTCCCCGACGGCCTGTGGGCCCTCTACAACAAGCCCTGGACGTCCGACCACTTCGCCGAGCCCCGCCTGACCGGGATCGAGGGCGCGCTCGACGTTCGGCGGGCCTTCTACGACCGCGACAGCCGCACCCTGCTCCTCGGTCTGCGGTCCCGGGAGGATTCCGGTGCCGATGCGCGGCTCGACGTCACCGGGGTGCCGGGCGACCGGGACTGGACCCTGTACCGCGACGGCGCCGAGGTACAGACGGGCACGGCGAACGCCGACGGGACCCTGCGTCTCACGCTTCCCGTCACGGGAGAGACCACCCTCGCGCTGCGCTGGCAGTGATCCCCCGACTGCCTTCTCCGACCGAGGACTTCACGATGAGCATCCCGCCCGCCGCTGGGTTCCCCATGCGGCGATGGGAGCGGTCATGGCCAGCATGCACCTGATGGGCGAGACCCTGCTCTGGGCGTGCGGTGCGGGGCTCGCGGCGGCCGCCGTGGGGAGCGGTCCACGACGGGACGACTCCGAAAGGTTGTGTGACCGCGTTCCGGACACCGGCCAACCGCAGCTGGTTCTCCTGGAGCCACTCTGACTCGACGCCAGCGTGCCGATGCCGCCGCTGGGGCTGGAAGACCTGATGCCCGCCGTTTCGGTCGCGCCGGAAAGCCACGCCTTCGAGCCCGGCGACCGGCTGCTCCTCTACACGGACGGCGTGGTCGAAGCCCTCGACAACCGCGGCAAGTTCTTTCCGCTGCCCGAGGTGATGGAGGCAGTGGACGCGGCCACTCCGCGGCAGTTCCGGGACGAACTCCATCAGCGGCTGATCGGCCACACCCGCGACTTCCTCGACCGGGTCCCGGAGGGCGTACGTGAGGGAGCCCCGCTCGCTCACTCGCCCGAGCAGGGCCACGTTCGCTGAGCTCATCCGCGCCGGATGCCTCTGCCGAACGGGGGAGCCCCGGGTGCGCCCGGGTGGGCCGCGTCCGAGCCTGGTGGCATGAGTATCCGCCCATGGGTCGTCGTCGAGGCACCGGACAGTCGTGGTCTTCGCCGGGTGACCGTGGGCGGTGAGACGGTGGGCAGTGCCTGGTCCACGGGTGAGCTGCGCAGGATTCTCCGCCACCTCGGCTTTCCGGACGATACGGACCTGGAGGACACGACCTCCATATGCTGGCGCGGAGGCGACAGCGGGACGTGGCCGGACCACCCCTTGCGCAGACACGCGGCCCTCGTGCTGATGATGGCCGGACTGCTGGCGTCCATGGTGCTCAGCGCGGCCGTCGGATGGCCGGACGCCTTGGGGGCGCTCACCTTCGCGCAACGGATGACGGGCGTGCTCTTCGTGCTGACGGGCCTCGTGCAGGGCCTGGCCGCGGTGACCGTGCTCGACTACTGGGGGAGACGTCAGTTCAGGATCTCCGGGGCTGTCGTGCTGCTCGGGGTGCTCATCACGCTGGCCACGTCCAGCCTCCTGCTCTTCATGTGGCTCGAAGAGATGGAGTACACGCCCTATCTGCTGATGTTCCTGCCTCTTTGGTGCTGGTCGGTCTGGGCGCTCGTCGTTCTCGTGCGGGAAAAGTGCTGGAAAGGCGTCCCGTGGCCCAAGAGATTCGCGGCCGGAGTGGTGGCCACCGCGCTCCTGACTGGGGTCAGCCTGGCGTACTCGACCATGTACCAGCCGACGGCGGCCCCCATGCACCTCACTCTGAAGGCGGAATTCGGGGCGGCGCGGGCGGATCGGAATCTGCCATTCGTCCATGTGCCACTGACGTTTTCCATGAAGAATACCGGCGGAATTCCCGTCTATGTCATCAATGATATCTACACGGTCCGGGGCAGGGCCGCCGCATACTCCAAAGTACCCAGGGGCGCGGAATTGCTGGAGGACTGGCGAGAGACCGCCGGGGAGTTGGGAAACACGCTGGGGGAGGCTGAGCTCTACGTCGGTGATCTCAGGAAGACTACGATCAGCAGCAATCACGTCTACGGCGCCGGCAAGTGGCTCGAAGTCGGGCAGCAGTTCTCCACCCAGCGCGTCTTTCAAATTCCCAGAGAAGCGAAATACGACACGGTCAGCGTCAATGTGCAGATCTCTTACATGAGGAAGGACCGGGGAAAGCTCGATGTGGACGAGTTCAGTGAGGCGCACTACACGTGGCACGAAAGCGACGAGCGCTATTACTGCCGGTGGGTGCTGTGCGGACAGCAGATCATCTACAGCGGGCGTGTCCGGCACAACAACAACCTCATCAACGTGACACGCAAACCGCGGTTCGTGACGACGAGCTGGTCGCCGGGTGTCGGGCCCGTTTCCTCCATCTCCTCGCTTCGTTACTGGGAGACAAAGGGCTCCCTACGGGAAGAGCGAAGGGAGTTGGACAGATACGGGACCGCGAGCATTCGGGCCGACGCGGAGGTGCCCGTGGCGGAACTGCTGAAGTCCGCCGGTGTGTGACGAGGGCCCCGCGCCGGCCTATCCCTCGTCGCTCGGCAGCCAGCTTCCCACCGTAACGCCTTCCTCCCGCAGGTACACGGCCGTCTGCCGGCAGTGGGCGGACGGCTTCCCGCCGAGCTTCCCGATCAGGTCCTTCCCCTCCACGGTTTCGGCGAGCCCGGTGATGAGCGGCGCGACCTCGAAGGGGGCGTCGGCGTGCTGGTCGTTCTCCAGCTGAGCGCGGACGTTGAGGACGTCGTTTCCCTCATCGCTGGCCTTCCAGAAGTCCTTGACCCCGGTGCTGTCCCAATCCGGGGGTGTCACGTCTTCCAGCCCCTTTGAAAGGTCCCGCTGCGAAACGGCCTCGAACACGGCGTTGGTGCACACTTCGGCGGCCTCCCCGAGTGGAGAGTCCGGCGGCTCCTGAGCCGAGGCGGCCTCCTCCTGCTCTTCCTTCATCCGGGAGGTCCGGTCCGTCATCTCCTGCCGGGCGTCGGCCCGCTCCTTGGGTGAGGCCCCGGGGTCGGTCGCCCGTTTCATCAGCCGACTGACCTCCGCTGTGATCTCCGCGAGCCTCTTCCGCTGCTTCTCGGGTATCCGCGGATCGCCGACGAGGTCCAGTGAGGAACTCGCCGTCAGGCCCGTCTCTTCCTTACCTTTGTCCTGTTCCCCCGCTTCGCTCAGGTATCGCACCGTCACCACCACGGGCTTGGTCAGACTCGGGGGCGTCCCGGAATCGGCGACCAGGCCGAACGCGGCAGTCGTCCGCTTCGCCACCAGGAGGAGTCGCGAACGGTCCTCGGGAGGCACGTCCGGGGCCTGCCCGGCCTCCAGGGTGGAGGTCACCTGCTTCACGAGCACGGACAGTTGTTCCCGCACCTCCTCCGGCACGCTGTCGTCGCTGATGACCTCCAGCGCCGAGGCCAGCTCCTTCGCGCTGTCGGTGATCGCTCCCCGGTCCTGCGGTGTGGTGTCCGGGGCTTCGGCCGCCCGGAGCGTGGCGGTCAGTGTGTCGACGGACGCCGTCAGCTCCTTGGGTACGTCCTCGCGCTTCGCGCTGAGCGTCGTCGTCACCTCTTCAACCGCTTGCTTCTGCTCCGACGGCGGGTCGTTCGTCTTCTCTTCCTTTTCCTCTCCCTCGCCCTGTTCCTGGTCCTCCTCCTGCTCCTGCTGCTGCTCCTGCTGCTGCTCCTCCTCCTGCTCCTGCTCCTGCTCCTGCTCCTGCTCCTGCTCCTGCTGTTCCTCGTCCTCGTCAGCGGGCGGTGGGTCATCGGGGGGAGGCGGCTTGGGCGGCGGCTTGGGCGGTGGGGGCTCGGGCGCCGGCGGAGAGGTTGTGTTCGGGTCGGGCGGAGGTGGCGGCGGTGGCGGTGGCGGTGGGGGTGGCGGCTGTGCGGGGGCCTCGGGCCTGCCCGCGTCGGGCGCCTGCTGGGCCGCCACCGCGCTGGTCACACCGGCCGGCAGTGCGAGTGCCGCAGCCAGGAGAGACGCGTTGACCCTGTGGAGGAGGTATCGCCGAGTGGTTCTGGCCATGATGGTTCCCGATGCGCTGTGCGCGGTTCCGCACCAACTGTTGGCCGACCCGGGCCTACAACTCCACTGTTCACCCGCGTCCCCCATCTCGCAATGCGAACCGCGCCGGACATCGGGATCCGGACAGGTGGCTGAGGCGTGTAGTCGGATATGGACCTTGAGAAGCCCCCGGCCCCGCGGCGGCCCCAGCCCGCGCCCGGGGGGGCCTTGTCGTCGCGATCCGGCTGCCGGTGCGGATCGAGGTGCTCGTACTGGTCGTGCCGGTGCGGATGGTGTGGGACGCGCTCGTAGTCTCCGGGCGCTTTCTGAACGACACCGTGCTCCGACCGGTCGGGCGAGCGCTGCTGTGGCTCGGGCGGGCGGTGTTCGTGTGGCCGTTCGTGGCGCTGTGGCGGTACATCGTCGTGCCGGTCGCCAAGGGGCTCGCCTGGCTGGGGAACGTGCTCGTCGTGGTGCCCGCGGTGTGGGTGTACCGGTACGCGCTGACTCCCGTGGGGCACGCGTTCGCGCGGGTGGCGCGGGGGATCGGGGCCGAGTTGGGGTGGCTGTACGCGCGCGTGCTGACGCCCGTGCTTAAAGGGCTCGGCGCGGTGCTCGCCGCGGTCGGGCTCGGCCTGTTCGGCGTGGTGGCGTGGCTGGGACGGTATCTCCTCGTCGTCCCGGCCAGGTGGGTGTACGAGTGGATCCTCGCGCCGGTGGGGCGGGCGATCGCCTGGTGCGGCCGGGGCCTGGCGTGGCTCGTGAGCACGGTCGCCACCGGGATCGGCATCGCCTTGTACTGGACCGTGCGCGTGCTGTTCGTGCTGCCCGCGGTGGGCCTGTACCGGTGGGTGCTGACGCCCGTCGGCAGGGCCCCCGGCACGGTTCTCTGAGGGGCTCAGACCGGCCCTCGGCAGTGCCACGGCGCACGACGGGGCCTAACCACTCCGGAGGGCACAACGAGGGCACAACGCCTACAGACGAGGTCAACGGCAACCAATGCCAGCAAACGCCATTTCGCCTGGTCAGCGACGTAGCTTGACAGTCTCCGCAGACAATGCCTGAAAGGGCGGCACCCCCGCACAGGGTGCCGCCCTCTCTTCGTGCACCGGAGCCGCCGCCCATCGGTACTGAGGGTCGGGGACGGACGACGGCTCCGGAGTTTCGGCGGCCACTTCCGTGGCCGTCACCGGCTAACGGTGGTCGCTGCCTGCCGACTGCGACGCCGCCCGCCCCGCCTCAAGGCGCGCCACCGGAATCCGGAACGGCGAGCAGGAGACGTAGTCCAGACCGACCTCGTGGAAGAAGTGCACCGACTCGGGGTCACCGCCGTGCTCGCCGCACACGCCGAGCTTCAGGTCCGGCCGGGTCTCGCGCCCCGCCTTCGCGGCGGCGGCGACCAGCGAGCCCACGCCGTCCTTGTCGATGGTCTCGAACGGGGAGACACCGAAGATGCCCTTCTCCAGGTACGCGGTGAAGAACGAGGCCTCCACGTCGTCCCGGCTGAAGCCCCACACCGTCTGGGTGAGGTCGTTCGTGCCGAAGGAGAAGAACTCCGCCGCCTCCGCGATCTGACCGGCGGTCAGCGCGGCGCGTGGCAGCTCGATCATCGTGCCGATCGACAGCTTCAGCTTCACACCCGTCGCCGCCTCGACCTCCGCGACGACCTGGTCGGCCTCCTCGCGGACGATCTCCAGCTCCTGGACCGTGCCGACGAGCGGGATCATGATCTCGGCGCGCGGGTCGCCCTTGGCGTTCTTGCGCTCGGCGGCCGCTTCCGCGATCGCGCGGACCTGCATCGTGAACAGACCGGGGATGACCAGGCCCAACCGCACACCGCGCAGACCCAGCATCGGGTTCTGCTCGTGCAGCCGGTGGACGGCCTGGAGCAGCCGCAGCTCGTTCTCGTGCGGCTCCTGACGGGACTCCGCCAACGCCACCCGCACCGACAGCTCGGTGATGTCCGGCAGGAACTCGTGCAGCGGCGGGTCGAGGAGACGGATCGTCACCGGCAGGCCGTCCATCGCCGAGAACAGCTCCACGAAGTCCTGCTTCTGCAGCGGGAGCAGCTCCTTCAGGGACTCCTCGCGCTCGGCCTCCGTGTCGGCCAGGATGAGGCGCTCGACCAGCTCACGGCGGTCACCGAGGAACATGTGCTCCGTACGGCACAGCCCGATGCCCTGGGCGCCGAAGCGACGGGCGCGCATCGCGTCCTCGGCGTTGTCGGCGTTGGCGCGCACCCGCAGCCGGCGCTTGCGGTCGGCGAACGCCATGATCCGGTGCACGGCCTCGACCAGCTCGTCGGCGTCCTGCGCACCGGCGTGCATACGGCCCTCGAAGTACTCCACGACGGGAGACGGGACCACCGGGACCTCGCCCAGGTAGACCTTGCCGCTGGAGCCGTCGATCGAGATGACGTCGCCTTCCTCGACCACGTGCCCACCCGGCACCGTCATCCGGCGCCGCTTGGTGTCGACCTCCAGCTCCTCGGCACCGCACACACAGGTCTTGCCCATGCCGCGCGCGACCACGGCCGCGTGGGACGTCTTGCCGCCACGGGATGTGAGGATGCCCTCCGCCGCGATCATGCCGTCCAGGTCGTCCGGGTTCGTCTCCCGGCGGACCAGGATGACCTTCTCCCCCGACCGCGACCACTTCACCGCGGTGTACGAGTCGAAGACCGCCTTGCCGACCGCCGCACCCGGCGATGCCGCGATGCCCCGGCCGACCTGCTCGACCTTCGCCTCCTCGTCGAACTTCGGGAACATCAGCTGCGCGAGCTGGGCGCCGTTGACGCGCTGAAGCGCCTCCGCCTCGTCGATCAGGCCCTGGTCCACCAGCTGCGTCGCGATCCGGAAGGCCGCGCCCGCCGTGCGCTTGCCGACTCGCGTCTGGAGCATCCACAGCTGACCGCGCTCGATCGTGAACTCGATGTCGCAGAGGTCCTTGTAGTGGTTCTCCAGCGTCTCCATGATCTGCATCAGCTGGTCGTACGACTTCTTGTCGATCGTCTCCAGCTCCGCCAGCGGGACGGTGTTGCGGATGCCCGCCACCACGTCCTCGCCCTGGGCGTTCTGGAGGTAGTCGCCGTAGACGCCCTGGTGGCCGGAGGCGGGGTCGCGGGTGAAGGCGACGCCGGTGCCCGAGTCGGGGCCCAGGTTGCCGAAGACCATGGAGCAGACGTTGACGGCCGTGCCGAGGTCGTGCGGGATGCGCTCCTGGCGGCGGTACAGCTTGGCCCGGTCGCCGTTCCAGGAGTCGAAGACCGCCTTGATGGCGAGGTCCATCTGCTCGC
This sequence comes from Streptomyces sp. SD31, assembly GCF_052068475.1. NCBI lineage: Bacteria > Bacillati > Actinomycetota > Actinomycetes > Kitasatosporales > Streptomycetaceae > Streptomyces > Streptomyces sp. SD31. The sequence continues at coordinate 53,454 of NZ_JBQHCX010000008.1, forward strand.
GCGGGTCCTGCGGGAAGTCCCGGCCGGCTTCCTTCTTGACGATCTTCTTGAAGGCGGTGACCAGCTTCTTCAGGTCGGCGGCCTCCAGGTCGGTGTCGACCGTGACCTTCTTGGCCTCCTTGGCCTTGTCGAGGGCGTCCTCGAACAGCTCGCCGTCGACGCCGAGGACCGTCTTGCCGAACATCTGGATGAGACGGCGGTACGAGTCCCAGGCGAACCGCTCGTCGCCGGCCTGGTCGGCGAGGCCCTTCACGGACTTGTCGGAGAGCCCGATGTTGAGGACCGTGTCCATCATTCCGGGCATCGAGAACTTGGCGCCGGAACGGACCGAGACGAGCAGGGGGTTGTCGGCCTGGCCGAGCTTCTTGCCCATCTTCGTCTCAAGGGCGTCGAGGTGCGCACTCACCTGGTCACGCAGTGCCGCGGGCTCCTCGCCGCTGTCGAGGTAGACCTTGCAGGCTTCCGTCGTGATCGTGAAGCCGGGAGGAACAGGGAGTCCCAGGTTGGTCATCTCGGCGAGGTTCGCGCCCTTGCCACCCAGGAGGTCCTTGAGGTCCTTGTTTCCCTCGGTGAAGTCGTAAACGAACTTCGCTACGTGGGGTTCTTTGTTTTCCGACACGGTCTCGACTCCCTCGAGGACGCGGTGGCTGCCCTGACGGCGAGGAACATACCCAGATCGAAGGCGTCTGGGTACGTCTACTCACGCGTCATGCGCCTGTAACCACCCGTCCGCCAGTGGATCGAAAGTCAAAGCTTGGCAAGCCGTGACGGGCGGATGTTTTCACTTCTTGAACGCAAGAGCGCCCACGGGTGCGGCTTTCCGCTCAGATGAGCGGCCTTACTGCACGTCTGATTTCGATCGATGAACGATCAAGGGGTGGCACCGAGTGCCACCCCTTGGAGAAGTGCAGCCGCTCAAGATCCGCTCATCTGAGCGCAACCCTTATCAGGGGTGGCGAGAATCACGCTGCCACAGCCGACGGGATTTCACCATGCGGACGGGCGTCCGGGACGGAAACGCGCCCGTCACACGCCCGATGCGAAGGGCCACCACACGCCCCGGCGAACGCCCCACACTCCCAAGCGGAGGGCTGCCACCCACCCGAGCGGAGGACCGCACACCCACCCGCGCGGGAACAGCCGCCACCCGCGCCCGCTGAGGGCCGCCACCCACTCGCGCGAACGCCCGTCACACCCAGGCGGAGGGCGGCCCCCCACCCGCGCGAACGCCCGTCACACCCCCAGCGCGACCAGCCGTTCCTCCACCCGCTCGGGCGCGTACAGATGCTCCACGACCAGCGCCCCGGCCCCCACCAGCCCGGCCCGCTCCCCCAGCCGCGAGGTCACCACGTCCAGATGAGCGGTGGAGCGCGGCAGCGCCCGCTGGTACAGCAACTCCCGTACCCCGGTGAGGAAGGGCGTCCCGGCCAGATCCCCGGCAATCATCAGCACCCCGGGGTTGAGCAGCGTCACGACGGTCGCCAGCACGTCCCCGACCTGCCGCCCGGCCTCCCGTGCCAGCGCGGCCGCCCCCGGATGCCCGGCCGCCAGCAGGTCCCGCACATCTGAGCCGGAGGCCGCCGGCACCCCGCCCTCGGCCAGCCGCCGGGCCACGGCACCGCCACTGGCGACGGCGGCCAGACAGCCGTACGAACCGCACCGGCACAGCGCGTCGGCGCCCACCCGGATGTGCCCGATGTCGCCCGCGCCGCCGTCGATGCCCCGATACACGGAGCCGTCGACCACGACCCCCGCTCCGATCCCGGTCGACACCTTGACCAGCACGAACGCCGAACAGTCCGGGTATCCGGTGCGCTGTTCGCCGTAGGCCATGAGGTTGGCGTCGTTGTCGACGAGGACCGGCACGACCCCGGCCCCCGTGTGCTCACTGAAGGCCCGCCCCAGCCGCCCTCTTATGTCGTAGCCGTCCCAGCCCGGCATGATCGGCGGCTGGACGACCCGGCCGGTCTCGCTGTCCACCGGCCCCGGCACCGCGAGCCCGATGCCGCCCACCTCGCCGGCCCGGCGCCCGGCCTTCTCCAGCAGCTCGGCGAACCAGCGCCCGAGCTCGCCCAGCACCGCGTCCGGCCCGTCCTCGATGACCAACGTGCCGCCGTGCTCGGCGAGGATCTCGCCGGTCAGGGAGAGTACGGCGGCGCGCGCGTGCCGGGTGTCGAGGTCGGCGGCGAGGACGACCGCGTGGGCGTCGTCGAACTCCAGGGTGATGGAGGGGCGGCCGCCCAGCGGGGAGTCCACGGGACCGCCCGCACCCTCGCGCAGCCAGCCGGCCCGGAAGAGGCGGTCCAGCCGCTGGCCGACGGTGGCGCGGGAGAGGCCGGTGGCCTGCTGGAGGGCGCCGCGCGTGGTGGCGCGCCCACTGCGCACGAGTTGGAGCAGGTCCCCCGCGCCGGCCTGACCGCCGCTCTTCGTCGCCCTGCCCGTCCGCCCCGGCTGCCCAGTCATGCGCACCCCCTTGTGTTTCTCAACCCTGCATTACATATTGAGTTTTGCGTGTTAAATGGACGTAACCCTACGGTAGCCATGACCGAACCGGTCGGCCGAACGTCTTTCGGGGAGCCCCGAGTGGATCGCACTGCCCAGCTCACAGCCCGTCGCGCCGAGCGTGACATCGCATACGATCCGCCCGCAGCCGGTTCGCTGCACGTCAGGGCCGCCCGGGTACTGGAGGCCAACTGGACCGGCACCTCGACGGTCCCCTCGCGCGGCCTGTATCCGCACCAGTGGTCCTGGGACTCGGCGTTCATCGCGATCGGCCTCAGGCACCTGTCACCGCTGCGGGCCCAGACGGAGCTGGAGACGCTGCTCGGCGCCCAGTGGGGTGACGGGCGGATCCCGCACATCGTCTTCAACCCCTCGGTCCCTCTCGACGCCTACTTCCCGAGCCCCGACTTCTGGCGCTCCTCGACCGCGGGGCGTGCTGCGGGCGCCCCGCGCACCGTACAGACCTCCGGCATCGTGCAGCCACCGGTGCACGCGCTGGCGGCCTGGCTGGTGCACCGCGCCGACCCGGGACTGTCCCGGGCGCGCGGTTTCCTCACCCGGGTGTATCCCCGCCTCGCCGCCTGGCACCGCTATCTGCTGCACCGGCGCGACCTCGGCGGAGGCGGCCTCGCGTCCGTCGTACACCCCTGGGAACAGGGTATGGACAACAGCCCCTGCTGGGACGCCCCGCTCTCCCGCATCACCCCGGCCCCGGCCCGCTCCTTCCGCCGCGCCGACCTCGACCACGGGGCCGCCGAGGACCGGCCGACGGATCTGGACTACGGGCGGTATGTGCGCCTGGCGACGGAGTACCGGGACGGCGGTTACCGGGATGGGCCGGGCGGGGGACACGGGGGCGGTTCCTGCGACTTCGCGGTCGAGGACCCCTCCTTCAACGCCCTGCTCATCGCCTCCGAGCACGCCCTGGCCCGGATCGCCCAGGAACTGGGGGCGACGGGCACGGCCCGGCACGCGCGCGCCGAGCGGCTGACGGCGGCGCTGATCGAGCGGACGTGGGACCCGGCGGAGGGGATGTTCTTCTGCCGTGACGTGCGAGGCGCGGGGCTCGTGCGCGAGCGCAGCGTCTCGGGCCTGATCCCTCTGCTCCTGCCCGCCCTGCCACGGAACATCTCCGCAGCCCTGGTGCGGACGACGGCGTCCGAACACTTCGGCCTCGGCAACTCGACGCGGCTCGTGCCGAGTTACGACCTCCTCGGCGAGGCCTTCGACCCGCACCGCTACTGGCGCGGCCCGGCCTGGTTCAACACGAGCTGGCTGCTGGAGCGGGGGCTGCGGACGCAAGGGGAGCACCGGCGAGCCGACGGGCTGCGCGAGGCGGTCCTGGACATCGCGCAGAGTTCCGACTTCGCCGAGTACGTCGACCCGTACACCGGCGAGGCCTGCGGGGCGACCGGCTTCAGCTGGACCGCCGCGCTCTCGCTCGACCTGCTGCACAGCCAGACCCACACCACTGCTGTCGAAGAACTCAAGGGAGGGGACCGGGGATGACGGACCGGCATCATCTGCTCGTGTACGGGGGGACGTTCGCCGCCGTTGGTGACGGCGGCGACATCAGCGGCGTGCGGGGCGTCGGCTCCCCGGACGGGTTATTCGTACGCGACGCCCGGCACCTGAGCCGCTGGCAGCTCACCGTCGACGGGGCCGTGCCCGAGGTGCTCAGCCCGGTCGCCGACGGCGACACCACCCGCTGTGTCCTGGTCCCGCGAGGCGGCCGCAACGAACCACCCGCGTACACCCTCTTCCGCGAACAGGCGGTCGGCGACGGCTCGTTCATCGAGTCCCTGCGCGTGACCAGCAACCGCCCGGTGCCGACGACGATCCGCCTCGCGGTCACCGCGGACGCCGACTTCACCGACCAGTTCGAGCTGCGCTCCGACCACCGCACCTACGCCAAGACCGGCGCCACCCGCTCCCGCCAAGTCCTCGACCACGGCGTGGAGTTCACCTACCAGCGAGGCGAATGGCGCTCCATCACGACCGTCACGTCCGACCCGGCCCCCGACGCCGTCGAGGAGACGGGCACCGGCGCCCGCCGCCTGATCTGGACCCTGGAGCTGGACCCGCACGGCACGGCGGAGCTGACCCTGAGGGTGATGGCCCGCCCGCACGGCGACAAACGCCCCCTGCGCGTCCCCCGCTCCCCCGCCGCCCTGTCCTCCCAACTCCTGTCTCTGGAGGGCGAGTTCGTGGAGGGCGTGGCCTTCCCGACCGGCTGGCCCGAGCTGGCCGCCGCCTGCGCCCGCGGCCTCGCCGACCTGGCCTCGCTCCAGGTCCCGGCGACGGGCCCCGACGGCGAGGAACTCCGCGTCCCGGCGGCCGGCGCCCCCTGGTTCCTGACCCTCCTGGGCCGAGACGCCCTGCTCACCTCGCTCTTCGCCCTCCCCTACCGCCCCCAACTGGCCGCGGCCACCCTGCCCGCGCTGGCCGCGACGCAGGCGACGGAGACCGGCATCGACGCCGTCTCCCAGCCCGGCAAGATCGTGCACGAGGTACGGCACGGCGAGCTGGCGCACTTCGGCCAGGTGCCGTACGGCCGCTATTACGGCTCGGTGGACGCGACCCCGCTCTTCCTGATCCTGCTGGGCGCGTACGTCGAGCACACGGCCGACCCGGCCCTGGCCCGACGCCTCGAACCCCACGCCCGCGCGGCGATCGGCTGGATGCTGGACCACGGCGGCCTGACCTCCCGCGGCTACCTGGTCTACCGCGCCGACCAGGGCGGCCTGGCCAACCAGAACTGGAAGGACTCCCCCGGCGCCATCTGCTCGGCCGACGGCACCCGCCCCGCCGGGCCGGTGATGGCGGCGGGCGCCCAGGGATACGCGTACGACGCCCTGCGCCGCACGGCGTGGCTGGCCCGCACGGTGTGGCAGGACGAGACCTACGCGGCGCTCCTGGAACAGGCGGCGGCCGACCTCCGCGACCGCTTCCAGCAGGACTTCTGGATGCCGGAGCACTCCTTCCCCGCCCTGGCGCTGGACGGCGGGGGCCGCCAGGTGGACGCCCTCGCCTCGGACGCGGGGCATCTGCTCTGGTCCGGTCTGCTGGACAAGGAGTACGGAAAGCTGGTGGGCCGCCGTCTCCTCGAACCCGACTTCTTCTCGGGCTGGGGCGTACGCACCCTGGCCTCCGACCAACCGGCCTACCACCCCCTCTCCTACCACCGCGGCTCGGTCTGGCCGCACGACAACGCCCTGATCACCCTGGGCCTGGCCCGCTACGGCCTGCACGACGAGGCCCGCACGGTGGCCCACGCCCTGGTCGACGCGGCGACGACAACCGGCCACCGCCTGCCGGAGGTCCTCGCCGGCTACGGCCGCGACACGCACGCGGAACCGGTGCCGTACCCGCACGCGTGCGTACGCGAATCCCGCGCGGCGGCGACTCCCTTGGCGCTGCTGACGGCGGTGGGAGGCGCGTAGCGGGGCGGCTGAGGGGTGGCTGCGGGGCAGTTGGCCTGGCGTTTGCCGAGCGTTTGCCGAGCGCTGGGGCGGTGGGGCTGAACACGGGCTGAGGGCCGGCCGTACGGATGGACGGCGGGCCCCCAGCCTCCCCAGCGAGGCCCGCCACGTCACTCCACCAGGGGCCTCGCACGGAAGGACCTTCGGGTGCCCGCCTTCACACGCCTACGTCAGCTGCCCGGCACGAACGCCGAGCCCGCACCCGACTACGAAAGTGACACCGGTGGTGCGGGTGGGAACGCCCCGGGCGAAGGCGAAGCCGAGCCCGAAAAGCCGACAGCCCTCCGCACCTGGCACACCTGGCGCACCACCTACCTCCCCTGGACGGTCACCGCCCTCGCCGCCGTCCTCATCTACGTCTGCCTGCAAATGCCGAACACCCTCGGCAACCTCAGGGCCAGGGAGTTCACCCGCCTCCCCGCGGAGGCCATCATCGGCGCCGCCGTCCTCCTCAGCCTCCCCCGCCGCCCCCGCGTGATCGTCGCGGCGATTTCCGGCGCCGCCCTGGGCGCCCTGACCGCCCTGAACATCCTCGACATGGGCTACAACGAATTCCTGGGCCGGCACTTCAACATCATCCTGGACTGGGAACTCCTCGACGACGCCCGGTCGTACCTGAAGGACTCTCTCGGCGGCACGACCACGCTCCTCCTCACGATCGGCGTCGTCCTCCTCGTCATCGCCCTGATCGCCCTCGTGGCGCTGGCCACCGTCCGCACAGCCAATGTCCTGGCCCGCTACAAAACACCCGCGTCCAAGGGCGCCCTGATCGCCGGCACCGTATGGATCACGTGCACGGCGTTCGGCCTCCAAGTGGCGGGCGTACCGCTCGCCGCGGACCACACCGCCGGTGTCATCAAGGTCCACGCGCACCGGGCGATGGACACCCTCCGCGACGAGGCGGCGTTCGCGAGGGACGCGAAGTCCGACACCTTCGGCAACACGCCCCCCGACCAACTGCTGCCGGACCTGCGCGGCAAGGACGTCCTGTTCACCTTCATCGAGAGCTACGGCCGCAGCGCGCTGGAGGACCCGCAGATCGCCTCCGGCGTCACGAGCACCCTGGCCACCAGCACCCAGGCCCTCGCAGCGGCCGGCTTCCACGCCAAGAGCGGCTGGCTGACGTCGGCGACGTTCGGCGGCAGCAGCTGGCTGGGCCACTCCACCACGCTCTCCGGCCTGTGGATCGACAACCAGCAGCGCTACCGCACCGTCATGGCCAGCGACCACCTCAGCCTCACCAAGGCCTTCCAGAAGACCGGCGACTGGGACACGGTCGGTGTCATGCCCGGCGTACAGAAGGCCTGGCCGGAACAGCAGTACTACGGCCTCGACAAGGTCTACAACGCCTTCCAACTCGCCTACAAAGGACCGAAGTTCAGCTGGTCGACGATGCCCGACCAGTACGCGCTCGAAGCCTTCCAGCGCCAGGTCCACGGCAGGAAACGCGACAAGCCCCTGATGGCGGAGATCATCCTGACCTCCAGCCACCAGCCCTGGGCGCCGATCCCGAAGATGGTCGACTGGGAAGACCTGGGCGACGGCTCACTCTTCAAGCCCATCCAGAAGTCCGGCACCAACCCCTCGGACATCATCTCCGACTCCACCCGCTCCAAGCAGGAGTACGGCAAGTCGATCTCGTACTCCGTCACCAGCCTCACCCAATGGCTGGAGCGCTACGGCACCGACGACACGGTCCTCGTCTATCTCGGCGACCATCAGCCCATGTCCCGTGTGAGCGGCGCCAAGGCCAGCCGTGACGTACCGATCTCGATAGTCGCCAAGGACCCCAAGGTGCTGGACAAGATCACCGACTGGAACTGGACGGACGGCCTCCGGCCCGCTCCCGAGGCTCCCGTCTGGAAGATGAGCTCGTTCCGCGACCGCTTCCTCACGGCGTACGGCTCAACTCCCCACCCATCGAACTAACCCCCCGATTCCCTCGCCCCCGCCGCCCCTACCCGTCCCATCCCCAGGGGCTCCGCCCCTTCCACCCCACTGGGGCTGCCGCCCCAGACCCCGCTTCAGCCCTGAACGGGCCTCGTCCTCAAACTCCCCCAGAGGGGGCACCCCCAACGGGCTGAAATGCCTGGACCGGCGCCGAGGGGCCAAGCCCCTACGGGTGGGTGGGGGCTCGGGACGGCGCGGCCTCATCCTCACCCCTCCAGAGGGGGCACCCCCAGACACCCGGGCCGCCGAGGCCAAGGCCCCTAGGGCTGGGTGGGGCCGGGGATGGCCGTGCTCGGCGTCGAACGCCGGACAGGCTGAAATGCCCGGGACGGCCTCAAGAGGTGAAGCACCCTGCGGGCGCGAGCCAGGGACGGGCTGAAGGACGCGGCCGACGCCGAAGTGGCCGTATACCCGACAGGCTCCCGGGTGGCGGCGCACCCCCGCGACGCTGCACCCGCGTACGGCGGCAAGGGAACGCGTCGGGGGGCCGCCCGCAGAGTCCGGTGTGCGGCGGCGCACCCCCGCGGCGCTGCACCCGCGTACGGCGGGAAGGGGACGCGTCGGGGGGTGTCCGCCCGCAGAGTCCGGTGTCAGGAGACGGCACCTCTCGCCCGACGCCCACCACCGGACCGAGGACGGACACCCCCCGACGCGGCCCCGACCCACAACGCACCCACACGCGCTACGCGAACCCCCACCCGCCCCGCACAGGCCGCCGCGGGCATCCCCCGCTCAACCGCCGGAGGTATCCAGCTCCGCATCCTCACTCACACCCGCACAGTCATACGGATCCTTCAGCCACCCATCCGGCAGCACCACCCGGTTGTTCCCGGACGTACGCCCACGCGGCCCATCGGCCCCGACCGGCCAGGGCTGATCCAAATCCAACTCGTCCAGTCCGGAGCGGAGTTCCTCCAGCGACGACGTGATCGCCAGCCGCTTGCGCATCTCCGAACCGACCGCGAAGCCTTTCAGATACCAGGCCACATGCTTACGGAAGTCGATGACGCCACGCGCCTCGTCCCCGATCCACTCCCCGAGCAGCGTGGCATGCCGAACCATGACGTCGGCAACCTCACGCAGGGCCGGACGCGCGATGGCGTCCGTACGCCCCTCGAACGCCGCGACCAGATCCGAGAACAGCCAAGGCCGCCCCAGGCACCCCCGCCCGACGACCACCCCGTCACACCCGGTCTCCCGCACCATCCGCACCGCGTCCTCGGCCGACCAGATGTCGCCGTTACCGAGCACAGGAATCTCCGGCACATGCTCCTTCAGCCGCGCGATGGCATCCCAGTCCGCCGTGCCGCCGTAGTGCTGAGCAGCCGTACGCCCGTGCAGCGCGATGGCCGTCACGCCCTCCTCCACGGCGATCCGCCCGGCATCGAGGTAGGTGATGTGATCGTCGTCGATGCCCTTGCGCATCTTCATCGTGACCGGCAGGTCCCCCGCCCCACTCACCGCCTCCCGCAGAATCGCCCGCAGCAGATTCCGCTTGAACGGCAGCGCGGACCCCCCACCCTTCCGCGTCACCTTCGGCACCGGACACCCGAAGTTCAGGTCGATGTGATCGGCCAGCCCCTCCTCCGCGATCATGCGGACGGCTTTGCCGACAGTGGCCGGATCAACCCCGTACAGCTGGATCGAACGAGGCTTCTCACTCTCGTCGAAGTGGATCAGCTGCATGGTCTTCTCGTTGCGCTCGACCAGCGCCCGCGTCGTGATCATCTCGCTGACGAACAGCCCCTTGCCCCCGCTGAACTCACGGCACAGCGTGCGGAAGGGCGCGTTCGTGATCCCGGCCATGGGGGCCAGGACGACGGGCGGCTGGACAGTGTGCGGCCCGATCCGCAGGGGCGAAACGACGGGCGAGACGGTCATGGGCATCCACCCATTCTCACGTACGGGACGGGGTGCGGCGAAATTCATTAGTTAGGCGTACTATCCAAGGATGCCGGAGCTCAGCCCGCGCCGCCGACTGCTGGTCCTCGCGATCTGCTGCATGAGCCTGCTGATCGTGAGCCTCGACACCACGGCCCTCAACGTCTCCCTGCCCGCGATGCAGCGCGACCTCGACGCGAGCACCTCGGGCCTGCAATGGACGATCGACGCGTACACCCTCGTCCTCGCTTCCCTCCTCATGCCGGCCGGTTCCACGGCGGACAGAGTCGGCCGCAAACGCGTCTTCATGGCGGGCCTGGTCCTCTTCACCATCGGCTCGGCCCTGTGCTCCGTCGCACCCGACCTCGACTCGCTGATCGCCTTCCGGATGGTGCAGGCGGTGGGCGGTTCGATGCTCAACCCGGTCGCGATGTCGATCATCACCAACACCTTCACGGATCCGCGCGAGCGGGCGCGGGCGATCGGCGTGTGGGGTGCGGTGGTCGGCATATCGATGGCTGCGGGCCCGCTGGTCGGTGGCCTCCTCGTCGACGCGGTGGACTGGCGCGCGATCTTCTGGGTCAACCTGCCGGTCGGACTCGCCGCCCTCCTCCTCACCCTCCGCTACGTCCCCGAGTCCCGCGCCCCCAAGGCCCGCCGCCTCGACCCGGTGGGCCAGCTCCTGGTGATCGCGCTGTTCGGCTCACTGACGTACGCGATCATCGAGGCGCCGAACGCCGGGTTCACAGCGGTGCTCCCGTTCGCGATCGTCGCCCTCGCGGCCCTGCTCGGCCTCCTCTGGTACGAGCCGCGCCGCGCCGAGCCCCTCATCGACCTGCGGTTCTTCCGGTCGGCGCCGTTCAGCGGGGCCACGGTGATCGCGATCGGCTCGTTCGCGGCGCTGGGCGGGTTCCTGTTCCTGTCGACGCTGTATCTGCAGAACGTACGAGGGCTGGACGCCCTGCACGCGGGGCTGTGGATGCTGCCGATGGCGACACCGATATTCCTGTGCGCGCCGCTGTCCGGGCGGTTGGTCGGCAGCCGGGGGCCTCGGCTGTCGTTACTGATCGCCGGCACCGCAATGACGACGAGCCCGGCGACCTTCGCCCTCTTCGACGCGGAGACGTCCAACGTCACGCTGGTTCTCGGCTACGCCGTGTTCGGTATCGGGTTCGGGTTCGTGAACGCGCCGATCACCAACACGGCGGTCTCCGGGATGCCCCGAGCGCAGGCCGGCGTCGCGGCCGCCGTCGCCTCCACGAGCCGTCAGCTGGGGCAGACACTGGGCGTGGCGGTGGTCGGTGCGGTGCTGGCTTCCGGGGTGGGGGCGTCGTCGTACAAGGACACGTTCGTGTCGGCCGCCGTGCCCGGGTGGTGGATCCTCACGGGGTGTGGGCTCACGATCCTCGTCGTGGGCGCGGTGACGAGTGGGCCGTGGGCTCGGCGTACGGCTGAACGTACGGCCGAGAAGCTGGAGTCCGCGGAGATTCGCGAAGCGTCGAGAGTCAGTGCGTAGTTGGCCGGGGTGGCGCTGACGGGGCTGCTCAGCCTGCGTCTGCCGCGCACGATCGGCTGATCGACTTGTGAGGGTGTGGCCACAGGTTGGTCAACTCGCGAGGAAGGAGTCCCTGTTGATGTTGGTCTTGCTGCACACTCCTTGCTGCGCACGGTCGCTCGGGGCCGCGCACGCGGACTCGATGTCCTCGGACGCTGGAGGCGTCATGCTGGAGATCAACACGAGCAAGGTGAGCCGCTGGGACCACCACGGACGCGAGCACGTCGTACGGGTACAGCGCAAGGGCGCGCAACGCACGATCAGATGTGACACCTGCGGTTGGCGCCAGGGCGCGCAGTTCCTGCCGTGGCTGAAGGCGGAGGAGCATCTGGCGGAGGCGCATCAGGCGACGGTTGACCCGACGGAGACGCGGTCGGACGGGTGACGCCGGTGACGCGCGTCCGTCGGTACCGCCCCGAGGACCGGGACGCCGTCGAGGACATCTGCGTCCGCACGGCACACGAGGGCGGCGACAGCCGGCCGCACTACGAGGACCCCGGCATCTTCCCGACGACCTTCGCCCTCCCCTACGTCGTCCTCGAACCGGACCTCGCCTTCGTCCTGGACGACGGGACGGGCCGGGCGGTCGGCTACATCCTCGGCACTGCGGACACGCCCCGCTTCGTCGAGGACTTCCGCACCAAGTGGCTCCCGTCGGCAGCCGAGCGCTACCCCGAGCCATCCGGACCGTCCGAACCATCCGGGTCGTCCGTGCCGCCGAGCACCCCGGACGAGACGATGATCCGGCTCCTGCACCACCCGGAGCGCATGCTCGTCCCGGAGCTCGCCGCCTACCCGGCCCACCTGCACATCGACCTGCTCCCCGCCTGGCAGGGCCGAGGTCACGGCCGCACCCTGATGCGCACCCTGTTGCGGGCCCTCCAGGACAAGGGGGTCGCGGCCGTCCACCTCTCCATGGTCACGGCCAACACCCCGGCCAGGGCCTTCTACGACCGCCTGGGCTTCCACGAGATCGCCGTCCCGGACCCGGGCCCGGTCACCTACCTCGGGCGCGCGACAAAGGATCCCGACCGGCCCTGACGCCCGAGGCCCTCGACCGCCACGGTGGCGGCCTTGGCGATCAGGGCGTCGTCACGTTCGGCGCCCTGCTTGCCGCGGGTGGACATGACCGCCATGACGATCGGGTTGCCACCGTCGTCCGGCCACAGCACGGCGATGTTGTTGCGTCCCCCGTATCCGGCGGTGCCGCTCTTGTCGGCGACCTCCCAGCCATCCGGAACGCCCGCCCGGATGAGCGTGCCGCCCGTCATGTTCGTCGTCATCCACCGCCGGAGCAGCTCGCGTTCGTCCCGCTTCAAGGCGTCGCCGAGCAGGAAGGCCCGCAGGCTTCCCGCCATCGCGCGTGGTGTGCTCGTGTCGCGGATGTCGCCCGGCTTGCCTTCGCTCATGTCCGGCTCGTACCGGTCCATCTCGGTGACGTCGTCGCCGAGATCCTCCAGCACCTTCTCCAGGCCGTCGGGGCCGCCGAGTTCGTCGAGGAGCAGGTTGACGGCCGTGTTGTCGCTGTACCAGAGGGTCGCGGCGCACAGCCCCCGCAGACTCATGCCCTTCTCGACGAAGTTCTCGGACACGGGCGAGTCCGCGACCACGTCCTCGCGCGAGGCGGTGACCACCTTGTCGATGCCGTCCGTCCCGAACTTGCGGAGGATGGCACCCGCCGCCAGCGCCTTGAACGTGGAGGCGTACGCGAACCGGTCGTCCGCCCGGTACCCGACCGTCCGGCCCGTGCCGGTGTCCAGGGCGTAGACACCGAGCCGTGCGTCGAACTCCCGCTCCAGCGCCCGGAATTCACCGGCCGCGGGCTTCGTTGCCGACGTCGGCGATGCGGACGCGGACCGTGCCGCACCGGCGGGGGAACCGGCCCCGGACGCGGTCTCCTGACCGCACGCGGGAAGCGCGGCGAGCGCCAGTAAGCCTGCTGCCGCCCAGGCGGCGCTCCGGCGGGTGCGAAGCGAATACGTCATGGGATGGACCCCCAAGCAGTCGAAGAGAGAAGAGGAAGCTGTCGCCACTCTCCGGCCATAAGGTGGCCGAGGTCCAAGACTCGAACGCTCGACTCCATGCTGTTTTGGCATAGTGGGGCTCGTGGATCTTGTCGCGGCATGCCGGGCGTTCGTCAGTGTGAGCGAGCACGGCAGTTTCACGGTGGGCGCGGCGGCGGCCCGGACGGCCCAGTCGGTGGTGAGCCGCCGCATCGCCGCGCTGGAACAACGCCTCGGCGAACGGCTGTTGGACCGCTCCTCGCGGACGGTGACGCTGACGCCCTTCGGCCGGGACATGCTGCCGACGGCGAGGCAACTCGTGCGGCTCGCCGACCGGTTGGAGCACGAGGCGCAGGCCGCGCGGCACCGGCCGCTGCGGCTCGCCGTCCCCGCCGGCTGCCCGACCGCCGCCCTCGCCCGCCTCATCGCGGAGGCGCACGAGCAGGGGGTCCTCCTCGACCCGTTCCCCGCCGGACCGGCCGAGCGGGCCGACCTCGTGACGTCCCGGCAGGTGCGCGCGGCGCTGCTCGCGGTGGCCCCTACGGAGGCGACCTGGACGGTTCCGCTGGGCCTGGCGGTCGCGCACGACCCGGGTGGCGGGCCGATCTACCTGGACACCCTGCGCCCCGGCCGCGCCGACCGCGACCGGCGGCCCCGGCGCGTCTGGCTCCAGCCGGAGGACGACGTGCCGCATGTCCGGGACCGGCTCACCCGGCTGCGCGATGCCGTCGGCCTGCGCCCGGCCCAGCTGGCCGTCGCTCCGGCCGTGGCCACCGCCGCGGCGGACGTGCTCAGCCACGGCGACGCGCTGCTGTGCTCGGCCGCGCAGGCCCGCGAACTCCACCTGCACTGGCGTCCCGTCGGCGAACTGGGCCCCGCCTTCGCGCGCGGGTTCTGTCTGGCCGTGGCGGACGAGGCGGACGCCGACGCGGTCCTCGTACGCCGGACATGCGCACACGGCATCGCCCGGTGCCTCGACGCGACGGAGCCCTCGGAGGCAGCCGCATGACCACCAGCGCCGAGAGACTGCTCGGGGATCTGCGCCGGGACCTGCGCGAGGGCGGGCTGTACGGCTCGTTCCTCGTCCGGGACCTGGAGACCGGCGACGAGATCGGCATCGACCCCGACATCGAGTTTCCCGTCGCGTCCCTCGTGAAGATCCCGCTCGCCCTGGTGACGCTGGCACGCATCCGGCGCGGCGAGCTCGACGGCGCCAAGGTGATCGAGGTGCCGCCGGGCCGGATCACCACGCCGGGCCCGACCGGCCTGAGCCGCTTCCGTCACGCCGCCCACATCGCCGTCGAGGACCTGCTCTACCTCAGCACCTGCATCAGCGACAACAGCGCCGCCGACGCCCTCTTCGAGCTCACGCCACCCGACCAAGTCGGCGCGGTCCTGCACGAGTTGGGGCTGCGCGGCATCGCCGTACGGCACACCATGCGGGAGCTGATGGAAACCCCGGTGGAGCGTTTCGACCCAGCGGACGTACACCTCGCGCACGCCCTCGCGATCGACGCCGGCACCCCGGGGCGCGGCCACCGGGTCCCCCAGCTCGACATCTCACGCGCCAACACCGGGACGGCACGGGCCTTCGTCGACCTGCTGCAAGCCCTCTGGCAGGCCCGCCCCCGAACCGAGGACGGCCCCGACTCCGGGCCCCCGGCGATGGCGATCCACCCCGACGTCGCGGCCCAGGTACGCGGCTTCATGGCCAACAACCTCGTCCGCAACCGCCTCGCCCCGGACTTCGACTCCGACGCCTCCACCTGGTCGTCCAAGACCGGCATGCTCCTCAACCTCCGCCACGAGGTCGGCGTCGTGGAGCACGCCGACGGCCAGCGCTACGCGATAGCCGCCCTGACCGAGTCCCGGGTGGCCGCGGGCCGCCAGCCGGGCGCGGACGCCCTCATGGGCCAGGTCGCCCGACGCCTGCGCGACGAACTGCGTTCGCGGTGGGTCCAGTGATGACCGAGGAAGTCCAGTGACCGAGGAAAGCTAGCGGGCCGTGACCGCCAGCTTCGCCCCCAGCGCCACGAACGACCCGGCGAAGCTCCGTCGCAGCCACGTCATCACCCGGGGCCGGGAGGTGACCTGGCTGCGGACGGAGGCCGCGAGCACGCCGTACGCCGCGAAGACCGCGAAGG
Organism: Streptomyces sp. SD31; assembly: GCF_052068475.1. NCBI lineage: Bacteria > Bacillati > Actinomycetota > Actinomycetes > Kitasatosporales > Streptomycetaceae > Streptomyces > Streptomyces sp. SD31. The sequence continues at coordinate 68,971 of NZ_JBQHCX010000008.1, forward strand.
TCACCAGCATGAACACCCCGCTGAGCGCCAGCATGCTCGGCAGGGCGTTCGCCTCGCCCGGGTCCACGAACTGGGGCAGGAACGCGAAGAAGAAGATCGTCAGCTTCGGGTTGAGGAGGTTGATCAGTACGCCCTGAAGGATCACGCGTCCCGAGGAGCGCGGCGCGGCACCCTCGTCCACCGCGATGGCCTCCTTCTCCTTGAGCGTCGCCCACGCCATGTACAGGAGGTAGGCGACACCGGCGTACTTGAGGATCTGGAAGGCCGTCGCGCTCGCGTGCAGCAGAGCGGCGACTCCGGTGATGGTGGCCAGCATGTGCGGCACGATCCCGAGCGTGCACGCGAAGGCGGCGACGACGCTCGCACGCCGGCCGCGGGAGAGACCGGCGGCCAGGGTGTAGACGACTCCGGTGCCGGGGGTGGCGACGACGACAAGGGTGGTCAACAAGAACGCGATACTCATGGCCGCCACCCTGCGGCCACTGGCACCCCGGAAACAGGGCCAATCGCCGACCGCCCACGAGGACCAATTCCGGGCCCCTGTAAAACGCCGGTTCCCCGCACCCACCCAAGGGGCGCGGGGAACTGCGCGACCAGCCACGACGAACCCGCAGCCGGGCAAAGACACGAGCCAGGCAGACGCTGACCCGCACAACCACCTAGCAGCCCAGCAGGCGGCCCGCCAGGTACCCCTCGATCTGGTCCAGCGACACGCGCTCCTGCTTCATCGAGTCACGCTCACGCACCGTCACCGCATTGTCGTCCAGCGTGTCGAAGTCGACCGTCACGCAGTACGGCGTACCGATCTCGTCCTGGCGACGGTAACGACGCCCGATCGCACCCGCGTCGTCGAACTCGATGTTCCAGTTCTGGCGCAGCGTCTGGGCGAGACCCTTGGCCTTCGGCGACAGCTCGGCGTTGCGGGACAGCGGCAGAACAGCCACCTTCACCGGAGCCAGACGGTGGTCCAGCCGCAGCACGGTCCGCTTCTCCATCTTGCCCTTGGCGTTCGGCGCCTCGTCCTCGACGTACGCGTCGAGCAGGAACGCCAGCATCGCGCGCCCGACACCGGCCGCCGGCTCGATGACGTACGGCGTCCAGCGCTCGCCGGCCTCCTGGTCGAAGAAGGAGAGGTCCTGGCCGGAGGCCTTGGAGTGGGCACCGAGGTCGTAGTCGGTGCGGTTGGCGACACCCTCCAGCTCGCCCCACTCGTTGCCGCCGAACTGGAAGCGGTACTCGATGTCAGCGGTGCGCTTGGAGTAGTGGGAGAGCTTCTCCTTCGGGTGCTCGTACCACCGCATGTTCTCCTCGCGCAGGCCCAGGCCGGTGTACCAGTTCCAGCGCTGCTCCATCCAGTACTCCTGCCACTTCTCGTCCTCGCCCGGCTTGACGAAGAACTCCATCTCCATCTGCTCGAACTCGCGGGTGCGGAAGATGAAGTTGCCGGGCGTGATCTCGTTGCGGAAGGACTTGCCCATCTGCGCGATGCCGAACGGGGGCTTCTTGCGCGAAGCGACCTGTACCTGGGCGAAGTTGGTGAAGATGCCCTGGGCGGTCTCCGGGCGGAGGTAGGCGATCGAGCCGCTGTCCTGCGTCGGGCCGAGGTGGGTCGACAGCAGGCCCGAGAACTGCTTGGGCTCGGTGAACTGGCCCTTGTTGCCGCAGTTCGGGCAGTTGATGTCCGCGAGGCCGTTCTCCGGGAGGTGGCCCTTCTTGGCCTCGTAGGCCTCCTCCAGGTGGTCGGCGCGGAACCGCTTGTGGCAGGAGGTGCACTCGGTCAGCGGGTCCGTGAAGGTGGCGACGTGACCGGAGGCGACCCAGACCTCGGGGGCCAGGATCACGGACGAGTCGATGCCGACCACGTCCTCGCGCGACGTCACCATGTAGCGCCACCACTGGCGCTTCAGGTTCTCCTTGAGCTCGACACCCAGCGGTCCGTAGTCCCAGGCGGCGCGCTGGCCGCCGTAGATCTCACTGCACGGGAATACGAAGCCACGGCGCTTGCTCAGGCTGACGATGGTGTCGATCTTGTCGGCGGCCACGGTGCTCTCTTCATTACGACGACGGGCGACGAAGCGAGGCGCTTCACAGCGAATGCTTCAGGGTACCGGCGGGGGCTCCCCCTCAACCAAATCGGTAGCGCTCCGTGGACGGCCGCTCACGCTTGTTGACAATGGTTTCCACTTTTGCTGAAAATGACTGTCATGAACGTACGACGACACCACATATCCGGGGTTGCCCTCGCGGCCGTGACCGCGCTCGGTCTCGGCTCGCTCTCCGCCTGCTCCTCGGACAGCGCGGCCGCGGGCAACACGGACAAGTTCGACGTGGTCGCGTCGTTCTACCCGATGGCCTTCCTCGCCGAGCAGATAGGCGGCGACCATGTGAAGGTCAGCAGCCTGACCAAGCCCGGCCAGGAGCCGCACGACCTGGAGGTCAGCGCCCAGCAGCGCGCGCAGATCGAGGAGTCCGACGCCGCCCTCTACCTCAAGAGCCTGCAGCCGGCCGTGGACGAGGCCGTCGCGCAATCCGGCGTCAAGACCAAGATCGACGCCGCCGCGCTCACGACGCTGGAGGACCACGGCAACCTCGAGGACAGCCACGAGCACGAGGGCGAGGAAGCGCACGCCGAGGAGGGCACCTCCGAAGAGGAGGAGCACGCCCGCGACCCGCACATCTGGCTCGACCCGGTGAAGTACGCCGAGGTCGCCAAGGGCGTCGGCGCGGCCTTCGAGAAGGCGGACCCGGACCACGCGGCCGACTACAAGAAGAACACGGCCGCGCTGGTCAAGAAGCTCGACGCGCTCAACACCCAGTTCGCGGACGGCCTGAAGAACACCAAGTCCAAGGTGTTCTTCACCAACCACGCCGCCTTCGGCTACCTCGCCGAGCGCTACGGCCTGACCCAGGAGGCCATCTCCGGACTCGACCCGGAGAGCGAGCCCAGCCCGGCCCGGATCAAGGAGCTCCAGCAGGAGGCCAAGGCCGACGGCGTCACCACCGTCTTCTACGAGACACTGGTGTCCGACAAGACCGCCAGGACCCTCGCCGACGACGCGGGCCTGAAGACGGACGTCCTCGACCCGCTCGAGGGCATCACCGACAAGTCCAAGGGCGACGACTACTTCGCGGTGATGGAAGCCAACCTCACGGCCCTGAAGACGGCCCTGGGAGCCAAGTGATCAACGTACGGAGGACGGCATGACCGAGCCCGTCATATCGCTGCGCGGCGTACACGCCGAGCTGGGCTCGCGCCCCGTCCTGCGCGGAATCGACCTCACCGTGCACCGCGGTGAGGTCGTCGCGCTGCTCGGCGCCAACGGCTCCGGCAAGTCGACCGCCGTGCGCGGCATCATCGGCCAGGTACCGGTCGCCGCCGGCGAGATCGAGCTGTTCGGCACCGCGCGGGCACGGTTCCGCGACTGGGCGCGGGTGGGGTACGTCCCGCAGCGCACGACCGCCGCGGGCGGCGTCCCGGCCACGATCACCGAGGTCGTCTCCTCGGGCCGCCTGTCCCGCACCCGCTTCGGCGTCCTGCGCAAGGCCGACCACGCGGCCGTACGTCGCGCCCTGGAGCTGGTCGGGATGGCCGACCGCGCCAAGGACTCGGTGAACGCCCTCTCCGGCGGCCAGCACCAGCGCGTACTGATCGCCCGCGCCCTGGCCTCCGAACCCGAACTGCTGATCATGGACGAGCCGATGGCGGGCGTCGACCTGGCCAGCCAGGAGGTTCTGGCCCGCACGCTCAGGGAGCAGGTCGCGGCCGGTACGACGGTCCTCCTCGTCCTGCACGAACTCGGCCCCCTGGAGCCGTTGATCGACCGGGCGGTCGTCCTGCGCGACGGCTGTGTCCTGCACGACGGCCCGCCCCCGAAGGCGGTCGGCCAGCACGCGCTGCCCGGCCACGACCACGTCCACCCGCACGCGGCTCACGACGCCGAACCGATCCGGACGGGACTGCTGAGCTGATGGAGATCCTGAACTACGCCTTCATGCAGCGGGCCCTGCTCGCCGCCGTCCTGGTCGGCATCACGGCCCCCGCGATCGGCATCTACCTGGTCCAGCGCCGTCAGGCCCTGATGGGCGACGGAATCGGCCATGTCGCGATGACCGGCGTAGGCCTCGGCTTCCTCCTCTCCTGGTCCCCGGTGTGGATGGCGACGCTCGTGTCGGTCCTCGGCGCGGTCATGATGGAGCTGATCCGCTGGTACGGCAAGACGCGCGGCGACATCGCCCTCGCGATGCTCTTCTACGGCGGTATGGCCGGCGGCGTGATGTTCATCAACCTCGCGCCGACGGGCTCGAACGCGAACCTCACGTCGTACCTCTTCGGCTCACTGTCGACGGTGTCGGAATCGGACGTTACGGCGATCTGTCTGCTCGCGGCCTTCGTGGTGCTGGTCACGCTCGGCCTGCGCCGCCAGCTGTTCGCGGTGAGCCAGGACGAGGAGTTCGCGAGGGTCACCGGCCTTCCGGTACGCGCCCTGAACCTGCTGACGGCGATCACGGCGGCCGTGACGGTGACGGTCGCGATGCGCGTCGTCGGCCTGCTGCTGGTCAGCGCGCTGATGGTGGTGCCGGTCGCGGCGGCCCAGCAGTTGAGCCGCAGCTTCGCGGCGACGTTCGCGATCGCCGTCGCCATCGGCGTCACGGTGACGATCGGCGGCACCGTGACCTCGTACTACCAGGACGTGCCGCCCGGTGCGACGATCGTGCTGCTGACCATCGGCGCGTTCATCGCGCTGACGGCCCTGGCGACCCCGCTGGCCCGCCGCCGGGCCCGCGCCCTGGCCGCGGCTCACCCCTCCGGCGACCCCGCGGAGTGCGCGATTCCGGCCAGCAGGGGGACCGACGGCAAGGTCGGCGTCTGACCGCTGACAGTCCGGGCTGGCACAATGGCCCGGCAAGGCGCAGACGTGAGGAGGAACCGGTGACGACCGCAGGACCGCCCGTGAAGGGCCGAGCCACCCGGCAGCGTGCAGCCGTGGCGGCGGCCCTTGACGAGGTCGACGAGTTCCGCAGTGCGCAGGAACTCCACGACATGCTCAAGCACAAGGGCGACTCGGTCGGGCTCACCACGGTCTACCGCACCCTGCAGTCCCTGGCCGACGCGGGCGAGGTCGACGTCCTGCGCACCTCCGACGGCGAGTCGGTGTACCGCCGCTGCTCCACCGGCGAACACCACCACCACCTGGTCTGCCGCGTCTGCGGCAAGGCCGTCGAGGTCGAGGGCCCGGCGGTGGAGAAGTGGGCGGACGCCATCGCAGCCGAGCACGGCTACGTCAACGTCGCGCACACGGTGGAGATCTTCGGCACGTGTGCGGAGTGCTCCGCGGGCTGAATCAGCCCCTCCGGCGTTTGAGGAGCGGGGGTCCAGGGGGCGGAGCCCCCTGGGAACGGGGTCGAAGGGGCGGAGCCCCTTCAGGATGGGACGGGTAGGGGCGGCGGGGGCGTCAATCCTGCTTGCCCTCCATCGCCAACAGCTCCTCGTTGGGGATCGCCCCACCGAACCGCCGGTCGCGCGAGGCGAACTCCAGGCACGCCCGCCACAGGTCACGTCGGTCGAAATCCGGCCACAGCACGTCCTGGAAGACCATCTCGGCGTAAGCGCTCTGCCACAGAAGGTAGTTGGACGTGCGCTGCTCACCGCTCGGCCGCAGGAACAGATCCACGTCCGGCATGTCCGGGTAGTACATGTACTTCGCGAAGGTCTTCTCATTCACCTTCGACGGATCCAGCCGCCCGGCCTTCACATCCTCCGCGAGGGCCTGCGCGGCATCCGCGATCTCGGCCCGCCCGCCGTAGTTCATGCAGAAGTACAGCGTCAGCCTGTCGTTGCCCTTGGTCTGCTCCTGGGCGACCTGGAGCTCCTTGGCGACCGACTTCCACAGCTTGGGCATCCGGCCGACCCACCGCACCCGGATCCCCAGCTCGTCCAGCTGGTCACGGGTCTTACGGATGAAGTCCCGGTTGAAGTTCATCAGGAAGCGCACCTCGTCCGGCGACCGCTTCCAGTTCTCGGTGGAGAAGGCGTACAGGGAGATCGCCCCCACGCCCATCTCGACCGCGCCCTGCAGAACGTCCAGCACCCGCTCGGCACCGACCTTGTGCCCCTCGGTACGCGGCAGCCCGCGCTCCTTCGCCCAGCGGCCGTTCCCGTCCATGACGATCGCCACATGGTTGGGGACGAGCTCGCCGGGGAGCTTCGGCGGGCGGGCACCGGACGGATGCGGCTCCGGCGTCTTGTACTCGCGGCGCCGACGCCCCAGGAACCCACTCACGGCCATGTGCTTCTCGTCTCCCTTGCTTCTACTTCTCGACGTAGCGAAGTGAGCGCAGCCCGCGCTCCAGGTGCCAGTGCAGATAGGCGGACACCAGCCCGCTGCCCTCCCGGACGTACCGCGCCTCGCAGGCGTCCGCGGTCTCCCAGTCTCCCGTAAGCAGCGCGGCCAGCAGCTCCAGGGTCTGCGGCGACGGTACGACGCTACCGGCCACCCGGCAGTCGACACAGACCGAGCCTCCGGAGGCCACCGAGAAGAAGCGGTTCGGTCCCGGCATCCCGCACTTGGCACAGTCGCTGAAGGAGGGGGCGTAGCCGTTGACGGCGAGCGACCGCAGCAGGAAGGCGTCGAGAACGAGGTGCGGCGCGTGCTCGCCGCGGGACAGCGTCCGCAGCGCGCCCACCAGCAGCAGGTACTGCTGCACGGCCGGCTCGCCCTCATGGTCGGTGAACCGCTCGGCGGTCTCCAGCATGGCCGTCCCGGCGGTGTACCGCGCGTAGTCGCTGACGATCCCGCCGCCGTACGGCGCGATGGTCTCGCTCTGCGTGCACAGCGGCAGCCCGCGCCCGATCAGCTCACTCCCCCGCGCGAAGAACTGCACGTCGACATGGGAGAACGGTTCGAGCCGCGCCCCGAACTTCGACTTGGTCCGCCGCACCCCCCGGGCCACGGCCCGCACCCGCCCGTGCCCACGAGTGAGCAGCGTGATGATCCGGTCCGCCTCGCCGAGCTTCTGGGTCCGCAGGACGACGCCGTCATCCCGGAAGAGACTCATCGCGCACCCCCGTGTCCCCCGGGGCAGCACAGCATGAGACGGTCCGCCTCACCCGGCTTCCGGGTGCGCAGCACGATGCCGTCGTCGCGGAACAGACTCATGGGGTCATTCTCTCGTACGGCAAGAGTCAGCGGGCGCGGTCGGGGTGGCTGATGGCGTCCCAGGGGGCGAGGTTCCAAGGGCTGGAACGATTCTCCGGGTCCAGCAGGGAGCGAAGGTGCGCGTCGGCCGCCGCCTGCGGTGCCGCGAAACCGGCGTCCTGCGTGCCCCGCAGCCCGTCCCGCCACACCTTCCGCCCGAGCAGATAGTGAGCGGCGTACTCCCGCCAGGAGCAGTACGTCCCCGCCACCGCCGGCACGATGTTCTTCAGCGCGGTCCAGGCCTCGGACTCGCCGATCAGCCCGCAGGCGAAGCCACGGCGGGCGATGTCGACGTACAGGGCGGCGTCCCAGGCGAGCGGCGAGACACCGGTGAGCCGGTACGCCCGGGCCCGGTAGCCGCTGCGGGACAGGTCGTCGAGCCGGTCGGCCAGCTGTTCACGCGAGGTGATCTCCCACTGTTCTGCCAGCCAGCGCCGGGCGCTGTCGTCGTCGATCCGCGTGAACGGGTACAGCGTGGTGCACGAGGCGCCACGGTCCCGGCTCACCGGCGCGCTCAGCGACACCATCCACAGCTGGTGCGAGGTGAGCGGCACGGGGTAGCGGCGGGACGCCTTCGCGCCTCGTCTCCTCCATCTCCACAAAGCCATGCCGCCGCACCTTACGTGCCCGCCGTTACGTCAAGGAACCTCACCCCGACTGCGTGCGTTCGCGTACGCCGTCGCCGCGCGCAGCCGCTCGGCGGGGCTGGCCGTGCGTACGGACGCCGGCTCGGCGTCCCACTCCTTGCCGCCTCCGTACGGTCTGAGTTGGACGTACGGCCCCTCGTGACCCATGACGACGCCGATTCTCCCCGAACGAGTGTCGACGACGTACGACCCGATGGGCGGCTTCATCGCAACACCGCCGCGAGGCGCTGCGCGGTCTCGACGGAACACCGGCCCAATTCGACGAGCGGGCAAGGGGCTTCACGCGCAAGACTCGCCGGATCGATCCGGAGTGTCGGAAGCGTAATTCCTGCCTTCTCCAGCGCCGCCCGCAATTCCTTCACTGCTTCCTCCGCTTCTTCGACGCAGTGCGCCGAGTGTCGTGCCGTCACGTGCACTCCCCTCCTATTTGGGTTTCACTCATTTCATCTCCATCCTGACCTGCGGCGCCTACACTCGGCAGGAGTCTGTGCTCTACAAGTGCGGGGAAGTGCAAGGGGGTTGGCCATGGCCAATGCTTCACGTCAGGCGGCGTGGGAGTTCTTCGGGTCCGAGCTGAAGCGACATCGGGAGAACGCCGGGATCACTCAGGTGGAGTTGGGTTCCCGGGTGTTTGTCTCCGGCGGATACATCGGGCAGTTCGAACAGGCAATTCGAAAGCCGCAATTGGACGTCGCCCAGCGGATTGACGAGGCGCTACAAACCGACGGTATTTTCGAGCGGATGTGGCGACGGCTGATCAATGACCAGCGGTACGCCGATTACTTCGCCAAGGCGGCGGAGCTGGAGCGGCTCGCGACGAAGATCTGCGAGTTCGCGCCCGCGCTGGTGCCGGGCCTGTTGCAGACAGCCGAGTACGCGCGGGCCGTGACCCTGGCGATGAACGTGTTCGCGGCGGACGAGTACATCGAGGACAAGGTGTCCGGCCGACTGGAGCGCCAGCACATCCTCAAGGACGCTACACGGCCCGTGTATTGGGTGGTCTTGCATGAGAACGTGCTGCGCATCCCGGTGGGTGGCCCGGCAGTCATGGCGGAGCAGCTTGAGCGCTTGGCGACGATGGCACGGGAGCGGACCCTGCTGGTGCAAGTGCTGCCGTATGCAGCAGGCGCGTATGCCGTGATGACCGGCGACCTGAAGCTCATGGAGTTCGAGGACGCCCCGCCAACCGCCTATACAGAAGCGGTGTATTCGGGGAACCTCCTCGACGATCCGGCTGTGGTGAAGCGCGCGTACGCGGCATACGATCTGCTCAGGGCCGCCGCGCTGTCGCCAGAGGCGTCCCTGGCCCTGATCGAGTCGGCGGCGGAGGAGTTCAGACGATGCGCGAGTACGACCTGAGCAACGCTAGCTGGCGCAAGAGCTCCTACAGCGACGGCAACGGCGGCAACTGCGTCGAGGTAGCCGACGGAGTCCCCGGCGCAGTCCCCGTCCGGGACACCAAACTCGCCGCCGACAGCCCCGTACTCCTCATCCCCGCCCACGCCTGGAGCGGCTTCCTCACGTCCCTGAAGTGACCATCGGCAGCGAAGGGCACAGACGATGCGCGACTACGACCTGACCAACGCCCGCTGGCGCAAGAGCACCTACAGCGACGGCAACGGCGGCGACTGCGTCGAGGTAGCCGACGGCATCCCCGGCACCGTCCCCGTCCGAGACACCAAACTCGCCGCCGACAGCCCCGTACTCCTCATCCCCGCCCACACCTGGAGCGGCTTCCTCACGTCCCTGAAGGCGTGACCGTCAGCTGGGCCTGGCGCTCCGACTCCTCCCACAGTTCGGAGAACTGGCTGACGCGGTCCTCGATGTGATCCGGCTCCGCCCTCAGCCAGGTTCCGTCCGGGTTGGACTGGAGGTCCGGCTTGGTCTCGTAGCACATCTCGCCGTCGAAGATGATGAAGTCGTTCACCTTGGGGGTGGACTCCATCAGTGACCGCACGGCGATGCGCGCCTCGATGCCCCGTCGGCGCTGGTCCTCGCACAGCGCTCTGAGTTCCGGCGTGACCTCCTCAGGGACCCGTACGACGAACAGGCGCCGGATCTCCACGCCCCGCCTCCTGATCGCCTTCTCCTGCGCGGCGAGGTACCGCTCGGCGGGCCCGCTGGTCCAGAACTCCCGGTCCACCGAGGTGCTGGTGGCGTCGAGGGTCATCTTGACGCAGTCGGTGATGTCGATCAGCCACTCGTGGTTCTCGCCGGGGCAGTCCGCGCTGCCGCTGCCGAGGCCTTCCATCATCTTGGCGAGGCGGCCGAGTTCCTTCTCGGCGAAGGCCTGCACGATGTCGCCGCCCTGCTCACGGACCTTGGTGTAGCCGAGGACCAGCCGGGTCACCTCGTCGGAGCGGAGCACCGAACCGTCCACCTGGCTGAACAGCGTCGTCGCGGCGAGAATCTCGTTGAAGCGGGTGTCGACCTTCTCGAACCGCTCCCCGAAGTCGATCAGGTACTGCACGATCAGCGCCGCGCTGCCGATGACGATGGACGCCACCCACTGCCAGATGTTGCCGTCGTCCTGGTCCAGGATGCTGGTCAGCAGGAAGGCCCCGCCCGCCGCCGATGCGGTGATCAGGATCCGCCAGAACATCTTGGGCATGCGCGGCTCCGGGCGCGGCGGGTGACCGTTGCTGCCTGTTCCTAAGGGTGCTCCGTTCATTTCTCATCCCCCGTCTGTACGCGGTTCGGTTTCCGCCCCTCAGCGCGTGCTCAGCGCCTGGTGCGGCGTCGCTACGGCCTGGAGGGCCAGCCGGTCTCTGATGCGCCGGCAGAGGTTCTCCCACTGGCGGGAGAACCCCGGTTTCTCTTCCAGTACGTCCCACAGGTGACCCAGCGCGGGGTCCACGTGTGCGCGCGGCATCCACAGGTGCAGTAGGTGCACCACGACCGGTTGGAGCGCCTCGATGACCGAGGGCCCGTCCGCCGCGCCGATCCGGTTGTTGTCAAGCATGAGCTGAACAGTCGTCAAAAGCCAGTCGTGCAGGGCGAGATCCTCGCAGAGGTCGGCCGCGGCGGCGGCCGGGACGTCCTCCGGGAGCCGCAACTCCATGGTGCGCAGCCCGCCCTCGGCCACGGTGAAGTTCGTCAGGGACGCGCGCTCGCCTGCGGGCTGCCGTCGCGCCACCCAACGCAGGTGCGTGGGCCGGGACTTGAAGGGCACCCGGCGGTCGAGCAGCGCGTGGCGGCGGAGCTGGGCCAGCAGGCCTTCGGCGATCGTCCCGAGGTCGAGCTCGCCGCGTCCGGAGCCGCGCAACACGCCCTCGGCGGTGGCCTGTTGGGGCAGTTTTCCGAACGGTTCGACCAGGCCGGGCCGTACGAGGTACTGCCCCCAGGGGCGCCGGATGTCAGGGCCGGCCGCCGGGACGCTGAAGTACGCGGTCGACTGCAACAGCCGGCCCTCGGTCAGCGCCGCCCGGGCGACGACCGTACCGACGGCCCGGACCTTGCTGCCGTTGGAGGTGGGCAGCCGGCAGTCCACCCCGGTCAGCACCTCCGGGGAGAGGGCGTACATGGTGGGCCGCAGGGAGACCCGGACGGGTTCGTCGGCGCGCAGCCGGAGCAGCTGGGCGGCGGCCCGGCCGTCCAGCGCCTGGAAGGACGGCAGCAGACAGGTACGCACCTCACCGCAGGCGAGGACGGAACGCGCCGACTGTCCCCGGGCCGCCGTCATCTCAGGTCCCCTCAGCCTCGGAGGAGTCGCCGGGCTCCTCGTAGAAGACGTAGGTGGCGCGCTGTGCGACGGCGGCCGGTACCGCCATCCCCTCGCCGCCGGACCGGTCGGCGACCTGTTTCAGCGCCCCGGCGTCGACGTCTATCTGGTCCAGGATGAGCCGCACGGCGTCCTCGACGGCGAGGAACCGGTTCGGCATGAGCGTGCAGGTGCGGTAGGCACTGAAGGCCGCTGTCGTGTCGGTGAGCTTGATCAGCGGTGGCAGCCGGTCCCAGTCGTGCGGGAACTCCTCGCCCGTCCAGGCCTGCGGCTCCAGCACGGGCTCACCGAGGTGCCGTAACAGCCCCAGCCGGGCCAGTTGCCATACGGCGGCCAGGAAAGGGCAGGACCACAGGCGCTTGCCGTCCTTCTCGGACCACAGCTCCACGTCCATGAAGACGGAGTGGTTGCGGGCCGCGGTCTCCTGGGGCGGCTGCCAGCCCTTGACCTCGCCCAGGGCGCTGCGGGACATCGTGGGCGTGCGCTGGCCGTTGGCGAGCCAGCCGGTCTGACTGACGGGCGGGCGGGAGCCGTAGCTGCCCGGCGGCGGCGACTCGACGAGGCGGTGCATGACCGATTCGGCGAGCTCGATGCGGTCGGCGACCGCGCAGGCCGACTCACGGGCGAGGTAGTCGATGACGAGGCCGGCCTTCTCGGCCTCCTTCAGCACCATCGGGATCAGCTCGGCCGGGGTGGAAAAGCGGGTGAAGTAGTCGTCGATGAGGAAGCAGGTGCTGATGCGCGGGCGCTTGCTGCGGCGGGCGGCGGAGGCGCGCACCGCGTCCACCCAGATCCGCACCTCGGCGAAGTGCTCGCGCAGCCGGTCGGGCCCGGCCTCGAAGTCCTCCATGTAGAGGTGGCCCAGCTCCAGGGAGAGATGGGACAGCGGCACGGACTTGGTGACGGGCTCGGCGGTGGTCTCCCGGAAGACGGTTTCGGTCATGCCTCCTCCCAGGCCTCGTCGTCCGTCAGCCGTGCGGCGAGCCGGCTCAGCGCCGTCCAGGTCTCCTGGTTGGCGATCTTGCTGTCGAGCACGTCCACGTCCGTGATGAGCTGCTCCCGCCACTGCAGGACCGGTTCGAGGGGTACGGAGCCGAGGAGCTGGCTGTAGCCGATACCGGCGGTGGAGGCGAGCTGCTTGAGGTCGCCGTCGGTCTTGCGCATCCACGCCGACTGGGTGGGCGAGACCTGGGACCACAGCGCCGACTCGGGGTCGGGTACGGCGCTCCGTACGAAACGGATGGCACCCCGCAGCGCATCCTCGTCGTGGCCGCGGTCGACGCCGCCGGCGACGATGCCGCGCCTGCCGAAGACCAGGCTCGCGGCGGCCGCCACATGCTGGCGGGTCCAGCGGTGGAAGACCAGCCAGCGGGCGGTGACCTCGCTCATCTCGGGCTGTGCGGTGGCCTCCAGGGCCATGTCGACGGCGTAGGAGCGGCCGGCGCTGAGGTCGACGATGACCAGGTCGAACTCGTAGTACAGCTTCATGAGCAGGTCGACGCACCGGCGCAGGTTGTCGTCGGTGGTGGCGAACTCGCCGCCGCTGACGTCGCCGGGCATCAGCACCAGCCGGCCGCAGCCGGCCGGCGGGTCGCGCAGCACCTGGTGCTCGGTCTTGGCCCAGACGTCGATCCGCTCCGGCTCGCTGACCTCGCCTATCAGATAGGCGTGCAGGCCGCGGTCCTCGGTGTCCTCACGGGCGTCGGCCACGTCGAAGACGGCCACCGCGGTGGGCGAGCCGAAGTCGAAGTCCAGGTAGCAGACGTCGTCCCCGGCCAGCGCCCGGTGGTAGGCGAGGTTGGCACTGGTCACGGAGCGGCCCGTGCCTCCCTTGTCGGAGGCGGCGAAGATCAGCACGGTTCACACTCCCCGGTCCGCGGCTTCGCGGGCACGGGCGAGCGAGTCGAGCTGTCCCAGCACGTCGAGCGTCAACGCGTAGGCCGTACCCGGCTGTTCGTCCACGAGGCTGCGGGCGCGGCGCAACTTGACCTCGATGTTCCTGAGTTCCATTCCGTGCCGGCCGACGTCCGTGGGCGCGGGTTCCATCTGCTCGTTGCCCAGCAGGTGGGCGGACTCGCTGAGCAACGCCCTTGCCAGCTCGGTGAGTTCGAGGCTGCGGATCGGTGGCTGCCGGTACATCTCGTGGGCCTGGACCATCACCTCGGTGACCCGCTCGGTGATGCTCCAGGACACCGGGACGCGCCGCTTGTGGATCTCCGCGTCGGGATAGGCGGCGTGGATGTTGTCCCACAGGCCGACGCCCTCGCCGTCGCGGATGCGGCGCCGCCACATGTGGTCGAAGATGTCCTCGGCGAGTCTGAGCAGTCGGTCGTGCGAGGCGAGGTTGCGCGACAGCGTGCACAGCTGGACGGTCCGCTTCAGCAGCTGTGCCGAGAAGTCGGTCATGGACCACGTCATGGGCGGGCCGATCCGCTCACTGCCCTGCAGGGGCAGGGCGACGCCCACGTTGTGCAGCTGGTGGACCATCGGGTCGTCGACTGTCATCCGGCTGGTGATGCGGCCGCGTTCGGCGAGGCGTTCCATGACGCCGACGGTGCGGGTCAGGTCGTCGTCGGTGGCCCGGCGCCGCATCAGGTCGTGCACGAGGATGGCGGCGACGGAGAGGGAGAAGTACTCGGACTCCAGCCGCTGTCCCGTCGTACGCCAGGGGATGTCCTCCAGGGGCCAGCTGTCGGCGTCGAAGCGGGCGATGCCGGACCAGTACTGCTGGGTGAGCTCCCAGCGCAGCCGCAGCGCCTCGGCGAGCTTTTGCTGCTCGGTGTTGAGCAGGCCCAGGGTGAGCGTGCGGTCGGAGAACAGGTCCTGGATACCGTCGAGCGCGACCACGGTGAAGTACAGATACGGCACCGCGTTGGCGACGCCCGCGGGCTGCGGCCCGATGGGTTCGCTGGTCTCGACCTCGGGGGCGTCCTTGACCATGCTCCACGCCCAGCCGCACTCGAACAGCTGGTTCTCGTCCTTGAGGCCTTCCTGGACGTCGATACCGAGGTAGACGCTCTCGACGAGCGCCGCGCGCAGCGGACGGAAGCGGTTCTGGAACTTGTTCAGCACCTGCCGCTGCGACATCCGTCCCTGGCCGAGGAGTTCGCAGAGGGTACGGCCCTGGGGGGCGTCGGTGTCGAAGACGTTGACGACGAAGGAGCGCAGCAGGCTGACCATGGCGGCGGTGAGCCGGTTGCTGGTGGCCTGGCGCAGCTCGGCGATCGTCTCCTTGATGTCGCTGCGCCGGGTCCTGGTCTCGTAGACCTTGAGGAAGCCGAGCGTGGCGAGGCACAGGGTGATCGACATGGAGAACGAGTCGGTCACGCCGAGTTGGCGCTGCTCCTCGGTGAGCTCCTTGGTCTTGTCCCGGGAGCCGAAGTAGTAACCCCCGGCGAAGGTGGGCCTCTTGTCCTCGCCGGTGTGGGTCCGCATGAACTCGGCCGCGGCCGTGACGATGTTGGCCGGGAGGTCCAGCCGCCCGCCCGCCTTCTTCAGGGCCTGCTGGACGTCGTCCTGTGTGGTGTCAGGGTCGTCCAGCCGGAACGCGGGGATCTCCGTGGCCGGGTACAGCAGGCAGAGCAGCCGCTCGGCGTCGGCGACGCTGCTCACTCCGCCCCATTCGCCCCACTCCCACTCCCCCCCGGCGAAAGAGTGCCGAGCGATCGCCTGCCAGATGTCCAGCAGATGCTGACGTGGCTTGATCTGCATCCCATGCCCCTCACACAGGCCGCCCTGCCATCAGTTGAGCAATTCACTGTTCTCTTGTGAAGATTCGCCGATCAGTTGACCGGAATGTCCACATCCGAATTACGCCGCCAACCGTGGGCGACAAGCATTCCCTTGTACCCCTCGCGTACCCGCGCCGAGGATTTGAGCGGCCTGACCTTGAAGTCCCTCGCAAACCGCTCCAGGCTCGCGTACACGTCAGACTCTCCCACGTCACACGCGGGGAAGAAATGCTCACCCGCGTGATAACCCTGTGAATGCGCCATGAAAGCGGCGGCGAACGGGGCACCGGGGGCGAGGCACCGCATGAAACGCTCCACGCCCAGCGCGAACTCGCTGGGAGAGGTCGTCATCGACTCGGCGACGAAGAACATGGTCCCCACGGACCACCGCCCCTCGTACCGCTCGAGTTCGAAGATGTCACCCTGCTCGACCTTGACGACCTTGCGGAACTTCTCACGCGGGTCCACATCAAGGGAGCGGTAGGCCTTCTTCCGGCACAGCGCGGTCCAGAACTTGTCCCAGTTCTCCCCGTAGGAGTCGACCTGGCCGTCCAGGTACTCCACATTCGAGGAGGAGCGCTCGAAGAGGGTGATCTCGTCGCACCACGGCAGCATGGCCAGTGCGGGATAGAGATTGACGCCGGCACCCACATCGATACCGGAAACCGGCCCGACGCCCCGCTTCCGGAAATGATCGCCGAAATGATCCCGGATGATCTGCAGGATCTCCGCGTCCTCTTCCTGTAAGTCGCGGTAATTGTGATCAAGGTAGGCGATCGAGTCGAATGCCTCGTCCCATGGCACATCGGCATTCTTCACCTGGACGCCCCCCGACGATCTCTGGGTCATTCCACCAACGGTACCAAAAACAGGCGCATCGGGAGCGCGTCGAGGCATAACCAGCAGGGCAGTCTTGAAGACCCGGACCGCGCTCCTCAAGATGGGCGGACCTCGGCTGAGCACCTGAAACGGCAGGCAGCAGGTACTCACCCACACGAGTGACTCCATTCCATCACACAGGGGGCGGCTGATGGCTGTACCGGAGGAACGTTTCCCTTTTTCGGGCGGCACCACTGACCAGGCCTTCTTCGCCGACATCAGTGACCGGCCGCTGACCATGAGGGGCGTCACCGAGGCGGATCTGCCCGAGCTCCTCCGCGTGGACCGGGAGGTCTTCCCCGAGGAGCCGTACCCGTACTTCGTGCTGCGCCAGCACTTCGACGCGCACGGCGACCGCTTCCTCGTCCTCGACGACGGCGAGTGCCTGCACGGCTATGTCCTCTTCGTCAACTCGTCGGACGGCTACGTGTGTTGGGTCCTGAGCCTGGCCGTCAGCGCCGACCAGCGGGGCCGCGGGCTGGGCAAGCGGCTGATGCTGGAAGTGCTGCGGCAGCTGCGCCGGGAGCGGGTCCATGAGGTGCGGCTGACCGTGGAGCCGACGAACGCGGCGGCGATCCAGCTGTACCGGTCGCTGGGGTTCTCGACCGAGGGAGGAGTGCACGGGGATTACCTGGGCCCCGGGGAGGACCGGCTGATCATGACATTGGGGCTGGGGATGGGAGCGGGGATGGGGACGGGCCTGGGGGCGGGTGGGGGGTAATCCCCAGCAAGGCCCGGGAGGCAATCCCCGGCAAAGACCCGGGAGTTACCAGGATATGACGTTCCGTCAATCACCGGCAGGCTGCTGGGCATGAAGCAGATCACCAGGAGCACCGCCCTGATCGCCGCCGCCTCCGGAGTCGTCTTCGGTCTCGTCACCCCCCTCACCGCGTCCGCCACCGGCGTGCCCGCGCCGCTGAAGTGGACCAAGTGCGAGGGCGGTGGCCTGGATCCACGGCAGGAGTGCGCGACCGTATCCGTACCGATGAACTACGCCGACCCCACCGGCCCGAAGATCGATCTCGCCGTCTCCCGTATCCCCAGTGAGAAGCCGTCGGCCCGCCGGGGCGCGCTGCTGATCATCGCGGGTGGGCCCGGGGGGACGAGCCTCGGCGACCCCTCGGACAAGGGGCAGCGGCTGCCGCAGGAGGTACGGGACGCCTACGACGTGATCGGGTTCGCCCCGCGCGGCAACGCGCCTTCGGCTCCGGTCAGTTGCGACCTCCAGGAGGGCGACCTCGCCCTGACGAAGGGGCGCCCGTGGCCCGCCCCCGACGGGTCCGTCACCGAGAACATGGCCTATGCCCGGCGCGTCTCGGACGCCTGCGCCCGCAATGGCGGCGAGCTGATGAAGCACATCAGCACCAAGAACAACGCCCGCGACATCGACCGCATCCGGGCCGCGCTCGGCGAACGCAAGCTGTCGGCGTGGGGCGACTCGTACGGCACGTACGTCGGCGCGGCGTACCTCGAGCTGTTCCCGCACCGCACCGACCGCATCGTGCTGGACAGCAACGGCGACGCCGACCCGGTGCGGGCGGAGCGCGCCTGGCTGCAGGCGTTCGAGGTGGGCGTCGAGGACAACTTCCCCGAGTTCGCCAAGTGGGCGTCGGCGCCCGGCAACCGGTACCGGCTCGCCCACACCGCCGCCGAGGTGCGCCCGCTCTTTCTCCGCCTCGCCGCCCGCCTGGACCGCGAGCCGATCCCCTGGCCCGACGCCAACCCGGCGGAGCTGAACGGCAACGTACTGCGCCAGACCATGCTGGACAGCCTCTACGACCCCGACGACTACCCGGTCCTGGCCGAGCTGATGCTGGCCGCGCAGAAGGGCGAGGTGCCGCCCGCGCCCCAGCTGCCGCCGTTGCCCGCGCTGCAGAACGGCGCCGCGGTCGGCTCGGCCACCATCTGCAACGACGGTGCCTGGCCCAGGTCGGCGGCCGAGTACGAGAAGGGCGTCGCCGAGAGCCGGGCGAAGTATCCGCTGACCGCGGGCATGCCGAGGAACGCGATGATGTGCGCCGCCTGGCCGTGGCAGCCGAAGGAGGCGCCGGTGCGGGCCACCGAGCACGGCCCGTCCAACGTCCTCCTCGTCCAGAACGAGCGGGACGTGGCCACGCCGCTGAGCGGCGCCCTGAAGCTGCGCGAAGACCTCGGCAGGCGGGCCGTCATGGTCACCGTGAACTCCACCGGCCATGGCGCCTACCTGGAAAACGGCAACGCGTGCGGTGACGCCACCGTGTCCCGCTTCCTGGCGACCGGGGAACGGCCGGCCCGGGATCTCTACTGCGACTGAGCACACCTGCGGTACTGGCGGGCCAGCGCGTGGAAGGCCTCCTTCGGTTCCCAGTGCCAGTCCGAGGCCGGATCGTCGGGGCGGTCCTTGATGGTCTTGGTGATGCTGTAGCTCGCCAGATCGAGGTCGTAGCGCGGGCTGTCGGGGCGGTGGGGGGCGTCCGGGGTGACGAACTCGAACGCCATCGCCGCGTACAGGCCCATCGACTCGAAGACCTCCAGCAGATCGACCATGTAGGCGGCCTGTGTGCGCTCGCTGCGCACCAGGTCGCCCTTGATCTCGTTGGGCTCCTTGGTGTAGTCGACGATGTTCCAGCCCATGCCGCCGGCCTCGGGGGCACCGACGTACGCGCACGTGCCGAACTCGGTGATGGCCAGGGGCTTGCCCCAGCGCAGGTAGTGCCGCAACTCCCGGATGTAGTCGGCGGGTTGGCGATGGGACGAGTAGTAGTCGATACCGACGATGTCGAAGAGGTTCCAGTCGACCGGTTCGAACTCCTCGTCCTGCGCGGCGGCGTAGCTGAGGCGGCCGTGGAAGACGGAGCGGCCGACGGTCGCCGCCTTGGCTGTGAAGCGAGCGAGGCGGCGCTGCATCTTCTCCATGTCGACCGTGCCCTTCAGGAGGTTCTCGACCCGGTCCAGGACCGTCTCCCCCGGCACGATCCCCGGCACGAACAGCCAGAACTCGCAGCCCACGCTGAAGTCGACGCTCGCGCCCTGCCGCCGCAGCCGCTCCGCGAACCGGCCGCACTCGGCGATGCTCTCCAGGATGTCCCGCTCCGGTACATCTCCCAGGGTCGGCTGGAGCCAGACGTGCAGCCCGCGTTCGGCGGCCTCGGCGGCCGTGGCGGTCAGGCGCTCGACACCGTCGCCGGTGACGTCGAGGGTGTCGGCGTGCAGCTCGTCGCGGATCGCCCGGACGTCCTCGCGCATCCGGGCGGCACTCCAGGCGGTGCCGGGCGTCTCACCCGCCCCGACGGTGTAGACGACACCCCTGTGCTTCAGTCCCCGGCGTTCCGGCTCTCGCCCGGTCGCCACGGCCTGCCCCGCGGGCAGCACCGCCCCCGCAAGCCCGAGGGCCGCCGCCCCCGCGAGAAACCGTGCCCTGCTGATCCCCTTGGTCTTCTCCATACGGCCACTGTGGCGAGCGCGGCGCCGCAGCACCGTCCGCCGAAGGTCTACGGCACCGCAACCAAGGGATGAGACAGGGCGTCGATCACTGAAGAGATCGTCGAAGGCTCACTAGCGAAGGAGAGCAAGATCTTAAGCGCCGCTTCCACCCCCAAGCCCCCGCTGACCCGACGCACGCTGCTGACAGCCGGCACCGCCGCCACCGCGGCCGCCCTGTTCACGGGCGCCCCCGCCCACGCCACCCCCGGCGACGACGGCGTCACCGCCCGCCTCCGCGCGCTGGAGGAACAACACGGCGCCCGCCTGGGCGTGTTCGCGCACAACCTCGCCACGAAGCAGACCGTCCGCCACCGCGCCGACGAACGGTTCCCGATCTGCTCCCTCTTCAAGACCCTGGCGGCCGCGGCCGTACTGCGCGACCTGGACCGGGACGGCGAGGTCCTCGCCAAGCGCATCCACTACACGGCGGCGGACCTGGTGGCGGACTCCACCGAGACCGAGAAGCACCTGGCCACCGGCATGACCGTCGCCGAACTCGCCGACGCGGCCATCCGCTTCAGCGACAACACGGCCGGAAACCTCCTCCTGCGCGAACTCGGCGGCCCCACCGCCATCACCCGGTTCGCCCGCTCCCTCGGCGACCCGGTGACCCGCCTCGACCGCTGGGAGACGGAGCTGAACTCGGCGGAGCCGTGGCGCGTCACGGACACCACGAGCCCGCGCGCGATCGGCCGGACGTACGCCCGCCTCGTCCTCGGCAACGCCCTGAACCGCCCCGACCGCGACCTCCTCACCCACTGGCTGCTGAACAACACCACCAGCGCCAACCGCTTCCGCGCCGGTCTGCCCAAGACCTGGACGATCGCCGACAAGACCGGCGGCGGCCTCTACGGCACCAACAACAACGTGGGCATCGCCTGGACCGAGGACGGCACCCCGCTCGTCCTGGCGGTCCAGACGACGAAGCCGGAACAGGACGCGGCGCCGGACCACGCCCTGATCGTCGAGACCGCCGCGCTCCTGGCGGAAGCCCTCACCTGAAGCGCCGTACGTACCGCCGCTGCCAAGGCGTCTCCACGGCGTGCCGGTCGTAGCCCCGCCGCACGAAGGCCACGGCCTCCTCGGCCGGTACGCCGTCCAGCACCGCCAGACACGCCAGCGCCGTCCCCGTACGACCGCGACCCCCGCCGCACGCGATCTCGACACGTTCGTGTGCGTCGGCGGCCCGCTCCCAGGCGTCGGTGAGGGCTGCGCGGGCGGCCGCAGGGTCGGACGGCAGGCGGAAGTCGGGCCAGCGGATCCAGTGGGATTCCCAGGGGACTTCGGGGGGTGGCTTGCCGAGGAGGTAGACGCCGTACGACGGGGTCGGGGCCCCCGGTTCGAGGGGGCGGCGCAGGCCCCGGCCCCGGACCAGGCGCCCGGAGGGCAGCCGGAGCACGCCCGGTGCCTGCTCGTCCCAGCGTTTCTCGCTGTCCGCCACACTCTCCACACGCCTATTCGAACCCGGCCCCGCGCGCCGGGCAACCGAATCCGCCGCACCGGTGGTCTGGAGGGCGAGGGAGGGTGCTTGATGCAGGCCGAACTAGAGGCCCAGTTCCAGGAATTCGTGCGGGCGCGGTGGTCCCACCTGGTGCGGACCGCGTATCTGCTCACCGGCGATGCGCACCATGCCGAGGACCTGACGCAGACGGCGCTGGCGAAGGCGTACCGGTCATGGCGGCGGGTGGCACGCGCCGACCATCCGGAGGCGTATGTCCGGCGGATGCTGGTCAGCTGCAACAGCGACCGGTTCCGCAAGCGGCGCGTCGCCGAGTCACTGACCGCCGCGCCGCCGGAGACGCCGGGGAGCGAGGCGGGCTACGCGGGTGTGGACGAGCGGGGTGCGCTGCTCGGCGCGCTCGCCCAACTGCCGCCCAAACAGCGGGCGGTGGTCGTCATGCGCTATTGGGAGGACCTGTCCGAGGCGGAGGTGGCCGACGCGCTCGGCTGCTCCCTCGGCACGGTCAAGAGCCAGGCGTCGAAGGGGCTGGCGAAGTTGCGTACGTATCCGGGGCTCGCCCGGATGACGCCGTCCGGGCAAGGAGGCAGCAGGTGAACGACGACGAGCGGCGAGAGGGAGCGCGCAGCGAGCCGGATTTCGAGGAGCAGTTGCGGGAGCTGCTCGCCGAGGACGCCTACACGATCCGCCCGTCACCGGCGCCGTATCCGGCGATCCGGCGCCGGGGTGTGGTCGAACGGCGGCGCCGGGTGGCGGCGGCCGGGGCGGTGCTGGTGACGCTGGCGGCGATGCCGGTGGGGGCGTACGCGCTGAACGGTGGGGGTGCGGGCAGGGGCGTGGCGACCACCCCGACGCCCTCGGTGAGTGCCACGCGGGCTCCGTCGCCGTCTCCGACACCGAGTGGGCCCGCGCGGCCGGCCACGAAGGGGCAGTTGCTCGACGGCATCACCTTCGAGCAGGCCGTCGAGGGGCTGGAGAAGTGCCTCGCCTACGACCAGTCGCACTCGCGCCCACCCGAGTTCGACAACGACCTGGGCACGGCCGACAGTTACCGGATCATCCTGGCGATGAACAGCACCGGTGACTCCAACGCTCCGGGCGACGGCATGTACGTCGTCGCGGTGCAGGGGAAGCCGCAGCAGACCAGGCTGATCTGCCGGATCTCGGACGGCGAGGCCGTGGGCCTCAACACCAGCTCCGGCAACGACGCCGACGTCATCCCGGACGAGGGCCCGGTGTTCGTCGACCCGAACAACGGCAAGCTCTACCAGCAGTCGGTCATCGACCGCGGCAACTGGAAACTGCCCTTCCGCTGGGGTCTGATCGGCACGGTCAAGCCATCGGTGGCCAAGGTCACCGTCTCCTACGGCGACAGCAGTGCCGAAGCCGTCTTCGACCACGGCTGGTTCGTGGCGTCCGGCGTGCTGAACGAGCAGGTCACCCTCGCGCCGCATATCAAGGGCTACGACGCCGACGGCAAGCTGATCTACGACTCCGACGAGGACAAGTACTACCAGCGGACCCTGCCCTGAGCGCTCCGCCGGAAGTGCGGTGATGACGCTGCGGGCCGGTGGGGGCTGGTCGCGCAGTTCCCCGCGCCCCTTACGGGGCGCGAGGCCGCTCAGGCCCTGTCACCGAGCCACGACAGGGATCCGCGGCACGGACCGGGCCGGGGGCGCCGCACAGGGGACGGCGCCCCCGGCCCGCCGCTACGACGGCTGCGGCTCGCCGCCCGGCACCACGCCGTTCACCGCGGCCGCCAGGCTGAACGGCGCCGGCCGGTTCCTCATCGGCCGGGTCACCTGTTTCGCCACGCACGACGGCATCCCGGCCGTCGCGTCCGTCACCTGGCGCCGGTACGCGCTGGGCGACATGCCGACCAGCTCGGTGAAGCGCGTACTGAAGGTGCCCAGCGAGGAGCAGCCGACCTCGAAGCAGACCTCGGTGACACTGAGGTCGCCCCGGCGCAGCAGCGCCATCGCGCGCTCGATGCGCCGCGTCATCAGGTAGCCGTACGGCGACTCGCCGTAGGCGATCTTGAACTCGCGGCTGAGGTGCCCGGCCGACATGTGCACGCCGCGCGCGAGCGCCTCGACGTCCAGCGGCCGCGCGTACTCCCGGTCCATCCGGTCGCGGACGCGGCGCAGCGCGACGAGGGTGCGCAGGCGCTGTTCCTGAGGCGTCGAGTGGCTGGATCGCACCCCCACATCTTCACGGGCCGCCTCCCACCCCGTCCACTCCCGCGTCCGACGCGAGCGGGAGGCGAGAAGGGCCATCACCGGTGCCGAGGCGATACACATCCCGGTCAGCCGGCGACGTACGCCGCGAGGTGCTCACCGGTGAGGGTGGAGCGCTCGGCGACGAGGTCGGCGGGGGTGCCCTCGAAGACGATCCGGCCACCGTCGTGGCCGGCGCCGGGGCCGAGGTCGATGATCCAGTCGGCGTGCGCCATGACGGCCTGGTGGTGCTCGATGACGATGACCGACTTGCCGGAGTCGACCAGCCGGTCCAGCAGGCCGAGCAGCTGCTCGACGTCGGCGAGATGGAGACCGGTCGTCGGCTCGTCGAGGACGTACACCCCGCCCTTGTCGCCCATGTGCACGGCCAGCTTCAGCCGCTGCCGCTCACCGCCGGACAGCGTGGTCAGCGGCTGGCCGAGGGTGAGGTAGCCGAGCCCGACGTCCGCCATCCGCTCGACGATCTTGTGCGCGGCCGGGATCCGCGCCTCGCCCGCGCGGAAGAACTCCTCGGCCTCGGTCACCGACATCGCGAGCACCTCGCTGATGTCGCGGCCGCCGAGGTGGTACTCCAGCACCGAGGCGTCGAACCGCTTGCCCTCGCACTCCTCGCAGGTGGTGGCGACGCTCTGCATGATCGCCAGGTCGGTGTAGATGACGCCGGCGCCGTTGCAGGTGGGGCAGGCGCCCTCGGAGTTGGCGCTGAACAGGGCCGGCTTCACGCCGTTGGCCTTGGCGAACGCCTTGCGGATCGGGTCGAGCAGTCCGGTGTACGTCGCCGGGTTGCTGCGTCGGGAGCCGCGGATCGCGGTCTGGTCGACCGAGACCACGCCCTCCGGTGCCGGGATGGAACCGTGCACGAGCGAGCTCTTGCCGGAGCCGGCGACGCCGGTGACGACGCAGAGCACGCCGAGCGGGATGTCGACGTCGACGTTCTGGAGGTTGTTCGCGGTCGCACCGCGGATCGGGAGCGTGCCGGTGGCCTTGCGGACGGTGTCCTTCAGCGCGGCGCGGTCACCGAGATGACGACCGGTGACGGTGTCACTCGCCCGCAGCCCCTCCAAGGTGCCCTCGAAGCAGACGGTGCCGCCCGCCGTGCCGGCGCCGGGGCCGAGGTCGACGACGTGGTCGGCGATGGCGATCGTCTCCGGCTTGTGCTCCACGACCAGCACGGTGTTGCCCTTGTCGCGCAGGCGCAGCAGCAGGTTGTTCATCCGCTGGATGTCATGGGGGTGCAGGCCGATGGTCGGCTCGTCGAAGACGTACGTGACGTCCGTGAGCGACGACCCGAGGTGCCGGATCATCTTGATGCGCTGCGCCTCGCCGCCGGAGAGCGTGCCGGAGGCCCGGTCGAGCGACAGATAACCGAGGCCGATCTCCACGAACGAGTCCAGGCTGTGCTGCAGCTTGGCGAGCAGTGGCGCCACGGACGGCTCCGCTATCCCGCGGACCCACTCCGCCAGGTCGCGGATCTCCATCTTGCAGGCGTCGGCGATGTTGACCTTGCCGATCTTCGAGGAGCGGGCCAGCTCGCTGAGCCGGGTGCCGTCGCACTCGGGACACTCGGCGAAGGTGACCGCGCGGTCCACGAAGGCCCGGATGTGCGGCTGCATCGACTCGCGGTCCTTGGCGAGGAAGGTCTTCTGGATCTTCGGGATCAGCCCCTCGTAGGTGAGGTTGATGCCGTTGATCTTCACCTTGGTCGGCTCGCGGTAGAGGAAGTCGTGCCGCTCCTTCTTGCTGTACTCACGGATCGGCTTCTCCTTGTCGAAGAACCCGGATTCGGTGATGACCCGCACGACCCACCCGTCCCCGGTGTAGGTGGGGATGGTGAACGGATCCTCGGACAGCGACTTCGAGTCGTCGAAGAGCTGGGTGAGATCGATGTCGGAGACCGTGCCCCGGCCCTCGCAGTGGGTGCACATGCCGCCGGTGCGGCTGAAGCTGACCTTCTCGGTCCTGGTCTTGTCGGCGCCCCGGTCGACGGTGAAGCCGCCGCTCGCGGAGACCGAGGCGACGTTGAAGGAGTACGCGCCGGGCGGGCCGATGTGCGGCTTGCCGAGCCGGCTGAAGAGGATGCGGAGCATGGCGTTGGCGTCGGTGGCGGTGCCGACGGTGGAGCGCGGGTCGGACCCCATCCGCTGCTGGTCGACGGTGATGGCCGTGGTCAGCCCGTCCAGTACGTCGACCTCGGGCCGCGCCAGGTTCGGCATGAACCCTTGCAGGAAGGCGCTGTACGTCTCGTTGATCAGGCGCTGCGACTCGGCGGCGATCGTGTCGAAGACGAGCGAGCTCTTGCCCGAGCCGGAGACTCCGGTGAACACCGTCAGCCGGCGCTTCGGGATCTCGATGCTGACGTCCTTGAGGTTGTTCTCACGCGCGCCGTGCACCCGGATCAGATCATGGCTGTCGGCAACGTGCGGCTCGGTCATCGTGAAATCTCCATCTGCAACTCGGTCGGGAAACGTTGCCGGTGAGGACGCCGGGGGGGGAGTGGGGCGGAGCTGGAGCGGCGGTAGAGCGGACGTGGGCTCAGCCCCGCTCCTGGATTCGGATCAGGTTGCCCGCGGGGTCGCGGAACGCGCAGTCTCGGATGCCGTACGGCTGGTCGGTCGGCTCCTGGACGACCTCGGCGCCGCTCGCCTGCACCTTCTCGAAGGTGTCGTCGACGTTGGCGGTGGCCAGCAGGATCCATCCATAGGTCCCCTTGGCCATCATCTCCGCGATCGTGCGGCGCTCGTCCTCGGTGATGCCGGGGTCGGCGGCGGGGGGCGCGAGGAGGATGGACGTACCCGGCTGACCGGCGGGGCCGACCGTGATCCAGCGCATCTTGCCCTGGCCGACGTCGGTGCGGACCTCGAAGCCGAGGGCGTCGCGGTAGAAGGCCAGGGAGGCCTCCGGGTCGTCATGCGGGAGAAAGCTGGCGTGAATCGAGATGTCCATGCCCGTCACGCTAGCGGCGGCGGTGGGGCGGCGCTTCTCGATTCCTGACGTGCGCCGGCAGCCCCGCGCGGTTCTTCGCCCCCGCCGCCCCTACCCGTCCCATCCCAAGAGGGCTCCGCCCCCTGGACCCCCGCTCCTCAAACGCCGGAGGGGCTGACTCAGCCCGTCCGGCGTTTGAGGACGAGGCCCGTTCAGGGCCGAAGCGGGGGTCTGGGGGGCGGCAGCCCCCAGGGGACGGGAATGGGTAGGGGCGGCGGGGGCGAGGGAAGCCCGCGTCAGCCGACCCTCGTGGCGATCCCCCGGAAGTGAACCGACATCGCCCGCTGCGCCCCCTCCACATCCCGCGCCCGCAGAGCCGTCACGATGTCCCGGTGCCAGCGGGCGGTGAGATCGGGAGACGGGTCGTCCGGCCGCCCCCGAGCCCCGGACACACGCCGGAACACCGTCCAGAACGCGGCCAGCAGCTGCGGCACAAGGTCGTTGCCGAGCGAGGCGTACAGCAGCTCATGGAACTCCCGGTCCAGCTCGGGAAAGGCCCGCCCCGACCGCCCCGCCACCTCCATCCGGGACACCACTGCTTCCAGCCGGTCCAGCTCAGCCTCGGTCACCGTCGCCGCCACCCGCCGGATCAACCCCTCCTCCAGCACCTCCCGCACCTGAAGGATCTCGGCAAGCGCACCCGAGTCGTCGTGGTCGTGCCGAGCGAGCGTGCGAAAGGTCAACCCGTCGATCAGCGGCGTCAAAGATGCCTGGCCGACGTACGTCCCATAGCCATGCCGGATCTCCACGATGTCGAGAGCCTGAAGCGCCTTGAGCGCCTCGCGAACGGAGTTGCGGCTGACGCCGAGGTCGTCCATGAGCTCGGCCTCGGTGGGCAGGAGGGCGCCGGCCTGGAGCCTGCGGTCGATGATCAGCTGCATGACCTGACGCTGGATCCGGCTGTTCCTGGACTCCTCGGACGTACGACTGTTCCTGGGCTGCCCGGGCATGCGGCGCATGGTACGCGCACCGGACGTCCCACATCCCATGTCCGCCGGATGCGGCCCTGACGGGGGATCAACTCACGCCATTTCACAGCGCCATTGGTCCGACCTGTGGCAGATGCGCCATTCGTGTGAGATCCCTTGACCGCCCCCACCACCCCACCTATGGTCGCGCTGACCGGGAGGACGTAGGACGTCGTATCTCCTCACCGGGGCACGCATCCCTCGCTTCTCCTCGCCCCATCGCCCCCATCGCCGGAGCACACCACCCACCGCTGGAGGACCCGTGCGCGACGTGACCCACGACGTGACCCACGACGTGCCGGCGCTGCACCGCCGGTCGTTCCTGAAGTACACCGGCGCGCTGGGCGCGGCCACCGCCGTCTCCGCGTCGCTGTCGGCCTGTTCGTCGGGGCCGGAGTCCACGAACGAGACCGGCGGGGGCGGCGGCCAGGACCGGACGCTCACCGCGGTCATCGGCTACGGCAACGACGGCAGCTGGGACCCGACCCAGACGGCATCCGCCTTCTGCATGGCCGCCAACAACCACATCTACGAGGGGCTCCTCGACACCGACCCGATCTCCCGGGAGCCGTACGCCGCCCTCGCCACCCAGGTGCCGGCCGACCCGAACGCCACGACCTGGAAGTTCACGCTGCGCGCGGGCGCGAAGTTCCACGACGGCAAGCCGGTCACCGCCGACGACGTGGTCTTCGTCTTCGACCGGATCCTCGACCCGAAGACGCAGACCCTCGCCAAGGGGTTCTTCGCGAGCTGGCTGAAGGAAGTGCGGAAGGTCGACGCGCAGAACGTCGAGCTGGTGCTCAAGTTCCCGTTCCCGGACGGGATTTCGCGGCTCACCCTCGCCAAGATCATGCCGAAGCACGTGTTCTCCCGGCCGGGCGCCTGGGAGGACGCCATCAAGGGCAAGGCGATCGGCTCGGGGCCGTACCGGCAGGCCGCGCACCACCCGAAGTCCAACACCACCTTCGAGGCGTTCGCCGACTACAACGGCCCGCGCAAGCCCGCCTTCAAAAAGATGAACTGGCTGACGATCGTGGACGCCGCGCCACGCGTGGCCAGGATCTCGGGCGCCAGCGCCGGTGCGCAGATCGCGGACAACATCCCGTACGCCAACATCCAGCAGCTGGAGAGCGGCGGGCTGACGGTCGCGGGCGGCGCCGGGATGAACAACTTGTTCCTGATGTTCAACACCCGGCACAAGCCCTTCGACGACGTACGCGTCCGCCAGGCCCTGCACTACGCCATCGACACCGAGAAGATGATCGAGGTGGCGCTGAAGGGGCACGGGAAGCCCTCGTCCTCCTTCCTCAACGAGGCCAACCCCAGCTACCGGCGCGCCAAGACCGTCTACGACCACGACCCCGACAAGGCGAAGGCGCTGCTGGAGGAGGCCGGGGTCAGCGGGCTGGAGATCGAGATCCTGGCCGTCAACGTGAGCTGGATCGTGGACTGTCTGCCGACCATCAAGGCGTCCTGGGACGCGATCGGCGTCAAGACCACCCTCTCCCCGCAGGAGACGACGGCCGTCTTCACCAAGATGGACCAGAAGCAGGACTACCAGGTGGTCGCCGCCGCCTCGAACCCCAACCAGTTCGGCCTCGACGCCGACCTGATCATGCATTACAACTACGGCCCCGAGAACCTGTGGATGCAGTACACGCGGTGGGCCGACAACTCCGTCGCCAAGGCGCTGTTCAAGGACATGGACCGGGCGACCCAGGAGTCGGACGCCGAGAAGAAGAAGACGATGATCCAGGACTACATCGACGTCGTCGCCGAACAGGCCGTGCTCTACCCGGTCGTCCACAACGAGCTGATGACGGCCTGGAACCCGAAGCAGCTCACCGGCATAAGGGCACAGCCGTACCCCGGCATCAACCTCCTCCAGGCCAAGTGGGCCTAGTCACGACGGGAGTCCGGCCGTGATCACCGTCGTCAGGATCCTGGCCCGCCGCGTCGCCCTGCTCGTGCCGCTGATGCTCGGCATCGTGCTGTTCGTGTTCCTGGTCATGCGGTTCTCGGACGTCGACCCGGCGTCCGCGTTCTTCCAGGGCGCCAACCCCACCGCCCAGCAGCTGCACGACTTCCGCGAGGAGAACGGCCTGCTCGATCCCCTCCCCGTCCGCTACGTCGCCTTCATCGGCGACCTGCTCCACGGCGACATGGGCACCAGCGCCCTGACCCGGGCGCCGGTCGTCGACCAGGTCATGACCGCGCTGCCGCTCACCCTCCAGCTCACCTTCCTGGGCCTCGGCATCGCGGTCGTACTGTCGCTGCTCGGCGGCGTGACGGCGGCCATCTACCGCGACCGTCTCCCCGACCAGATCATCCGGGTCGTGTCCCTCACGGGTGTGGCCGCGCCCGGCTTCTGGCTGGCGCTGCTGATGATCCAGTACCTCGCCGTCGACCTCGGCTGGTTCCCGACCGGCGGCTACATCAACCCGGCGGACTCCCTCACCGGCTGGCTGAAGACGATGACCCTGCCTGCCTTCGCGCTGTCGCTGCCGGTGGCGGCACAGCTGACGCGGATCGTGCGGACGGCGGTGGTGGAGGAGCTCGACAAGGACTACGTCCGGACAGCGATCGGCAGCGGCCTGCCGCCGGTGGTCGTGGTCGGGCGGAACGTCCTGCGCAACGCCCTCATCAACCCGTTGACCGTCCTCGGCCTGCGCGTCGGCTATCTGCTCGGCGGCGCGGTCGTCATCGAGACGATCTTCTCCCTCCCGGGGATGGGGAAGCTGATGATCGACGCCGTGAAGAACGGTGACCCGGCGGTCGTCCAGGGCGTCGTCCTCACGACAGCCACCGGCTTCGTGGTCGTCAACCTCGTCATCGACATCCTGTATCTGCTGGTCAACCCGCGCCTGCGGGAGGCGACATGACGTTCAATCGCAAGCGCCTCGCCGAGGCGCTGTCCCGGCCCGGCATCCGGCTGCGCGGCTGGCGCCGGCTGCCGCTGCTGTCGAAGGTCGCCGTCTGCTTCCTCGCGGTCGTGGTCCTGATGGCGCTGCTCGCCCCGGTCCTCG
Source organism: Streptomyces sp. SD31 (assembly GCF_052068475.1). NCBI lineage: Bacteria > Bacillati > Actinomycetota > Actinomycetes > Kitasatosporales > Streptomycetaceae > Streptomyces > Streptomyces sp. SD31. Next base: position 99,279 of record NZ_JBQHCX010000008.1, read on the forward strand.
CACCGCACGACCCGCTCGACCAGCAGCCACCGATCGACGGCACCGGCCATCCGTCCGCCGGCCACTGGATGGGCCAGGACAGCCTCGGCCGGGACATCCTCAGCCGGCTGATGTACGGCGCCCGCTGGTCGCTGGCGATCGGGCTCGGCGCGACCGGGCTCGCGCTCGTCGTCGGCGCCCTGATCGGGGCTGTCGCGGCGACCTCCCGCAAGGCGGTCGACGAGACGCTGATGCGCTGCCTGGACGTGGTGATGGCGTTCCCGGGCATCGCGCTGGCCGCCGTGCTCGTCGCGGTCTTCGGCGGCGGAATCACGGTCCTGATCTGCGCGATCGCGTTCCTGTTCACGCCGCCGGTGGCCAGGGTCGTCCGGGCGAACGTCCTGGACCAGTACGGCGAGGACTACGTGACGGCGGAACGGGTCATCGGCGCCCGCACCGCGCACATCGTCATCAAGCACGTGGCGATCAACTGCGCTGCCCCGGTGCTGGTGTTCTGCACGGTGCAGGTGGCGGAGGCGATCGTCTTCGAGGCGTCGCTGTCCTTCATCGGCGCGGGCGTACGACCGCCGGACCCCTCCTGGGGCAGTGTCATCGCGGACGGCAAGAACATGGTGCTGACCGGCGGCTGGTGGGCGACCGTCTTCCCCGGCCTGCTGATGCTGCTGACGGTGCTCTCGCTGAACATCCTCTCCGAGGGCGTGTCGGACGCCTGGGCGGCACCGTCGGCGCGCGAGGTCGACGTACGGGACACCGACGACCACCTTGAGGCACCGGAGCCGGGCAGCGGTGAGGTGCTCCAGCTGCCGGGGCTGGAGGAGGCGGCGGCGCGCCTGCGGTCACGTGCCCGCCCCTTGCCCCAGGGGCGGCAACCGGTACTGGCCGTGGAGAACCTGGCGATCGGCTTCGAGGGTCGTCATGCCGGCGTGGACATCGTCGACGGCATCAGCTTCGAGGTGCAGCCCGGTGAGGTGCTCGGCCTGGTCGGCGAGTCGGGCTGCGGCAAGTCGCTCACCGCACTCGCGGTGATGGGCCTGGAGCCCAAGGGTGCCCGGGTCCGCGGCCATGTCCGTTTCAACCAGCGGCAGTTGGTGGGCGAGCCGATGCGCGTACGGCGACGGCTCCTGGGCCACGAGATGGCGATGATCTACCAGGACGCCCTGTCGTCCCTGAACCCGGCGATGACGATCCGCGCCCAGCTCAAGCAGGTCGTACGCCGCGGAGGCCGCCGTAGCCCCCACGACCTGCTGACGATGGTCGGCCTGGACCCGGACCGCACCCTGCGCAGCTACCCGCACGAACTCTCCGGCGGCCAGCGCCAGCGCGTCCTGATCGCCATGGCCCTGTCCCGCGACCCGAAGCTGATCGTCGCCGACGAGCCGACGACCGCGCTGGACGTCACCGTGCAGGCGCAGGTCATAGAGCTGCTGCTGAGGCTGCGGGAGGAGCTGGGCTTCGCCCTGATCCTGGTCTCGCACGACCTGGCGCTGGTCGCGGACGTCACCGACCGGGTGGTCGTGATGTACGGCGGGCAGATCGTCGAGACGGGAGTGACGGCCGACCTGGTGGAGGCCCCGGCGCACCACTACACGCGCGGCCTGCTCGGGAGTGTGCTCTCGCTGGAGTCGGCCCAGGAGCGGATGACGCAGATCAAGGGCGTGGTCCCCTCCCCCGCCGACTTCCCGGCGGGCTGCCGTTTCGCGGACCGGTGCCCGCTGGCGAGCGAGGTGTGCCGGACGACGGCGCCGGATCTGGTGGGCACGGTGACGCACACGGCGGCCTGCCATCACCCGGCGGTGGTGCCGGCACCGACGGATCGCCCGGAAAGCGGGGTCGTCCAGTGAACAGGCGGGGTGGTCCGGTGAACGCGCTGATGGAGCTGTCGGACGCGCACGTCGTGCACAGGGCGCGCAGCGGCGGGCTGTTCACGCGGGACAAGGTGTACGCCTTGACCGGCGCCGATCTCACCATCGCGCCCGGTGAGACGGTGGGCGTGGTCGGTGAGTCGGGGTGCGGCAAGTCGACGCTGGCGAAGGTGCTGGTCGGGGTGCAGCGGCCGACGTCGGGAACGGTGGCCTTGCGGGGCCGGGACCTGTGGGCGATGTCGCCGGCCGAGCGCAGGACAACGGTCGGCGCGGGCACGGGCATGATCTTCCAGGACCCGTCGACCGCGTTGAACCGTCGCCTGACGGTCCGGCAGATCCTGCGGGACCCACTGGACGTGCACGACCGGGGGACGAAACGTCAACGCGAGGAGAGGGTGAGGGAGTTGATGTCCCTCGTGGGCCTGCCCCGCGCCCTCACCGACGCCCTGCCCGGCCAGCTGTCGGGCGGTCAGCGCCAACGCGTCGCGATCGCCCGGGCGTTGGCCCTGGACCCCGACCTGGTGGTGGCGGACGAGCCGACGAGCGCGCTGGACGTGTCGGTCCGGGCCCAGATCCTGAACCTCCTGCTGGACCTGAAGGAGCGGCTGGGCCTGGCCCTGGTCTTCGTCTCCCACGACATCCAGACGGTACGGCGGATGAGTGACCGCGTGATCACGATGTACCTGGGCCGGATCGTCGAGGAGTCCCCGGCGGCCGACGTCACCGACGGCTCCCGGCACCCGTACACCCGCGCCCTCTTCTCCGCGACGCCCGGTCTGCTGGACCCCATCGAACCGATCCCGCTGGTCGGCCCGGTGCCGTCGGCGACACGGCCGCCGAGCGGGTGCCCCTTCCGGACGCGGTGCTGGAAGGCGGACGGGGTGTGCGGCGAGGTGATGCCGGACTTCTCGGCCGCGTCGAGCCCGGAGCACCGTTACAGGTGCCACCATCCGGTGGAGGAGGGCGAGGCCACCCGCGACCTCGTACGACAGAGCAACCTTGCCAAGGAGCCTTGATGACCATCCCCACCCCGCTCACCGGTGTCGTCCCGCCCGTCTGCACGCCCCTGACACCGGACCGCGAGGTGGACGTCCCGTCACTGCTCAGGCTGGTCGACCACCTGATGGAGGGCGGGGTGCACGGCCTGTTCGTGCTCGGTTCGACGTCGGAGGCGGCGTATCTGACGGACCGGCAGCGGCGGCTGGTGGTGGAAGCGGTGACCGGGCATGTGGAGGGCCGGCTGCCCGTGCTGGCGGGTGTGATCGACATGACGACGCCGAGGGTGTTGGACCACGTCCGGGAGGTCACGGAGGCGGGGGCGGACGCGGTGGTGGCGACGGCCCCCTTCTACGCCCGCACCCACCCCGCCGAGATCGCCCGCCACTACCGCCTGATCGCGGCGGCGTGCCCGGTCCCGGTCGTCGCCTACGACCTCCCGTCCGCCGTCCACACCAAACTCCCCGCCGACGTGATCCTGGACCTCGCCGCCGAGGGCACGCTGGCCGGTCTGAAGGACTCCAGCGGTGACCTCGCCGGATTCCGCGAGGTCGTGATCGGCGCCCGCACCCGCCCCGACGTCACGGGCTTCAGCGTGCTCACGGGCTCGGAGCTCATCCTCGATGCGGCGCTCTCGGTCGGGGCGGACGGGGCGGTGCCGGGGCTGGCCAACGTCGATCCTCACGGCTACGTCCGTCTCGACCGCCTGTGCCGGGCCGGGGACTGGGAGCGGGCCCGGGTCGAGCAGGAACGTCTGTGTGCTCTCTTCGGCATGGTGACCGTCGGGGATCCGGGGCGGATGGGCGGGAGTTCGTCGGCACTGGGTGCGTTCAAGGCGGCGCTGCAGCTGCGGGGGGTCATCGACTGCGCGGCGACGGCGGAGCCTCAGGTGCCGTTGTCGGCGGAGGAGGTGGAGCGGGTGGGGAAGTTCTTGGCGGGGGCCGGGTTGCTGTAGAGGGTTCTTCGCCCCCGCCGCCCCTACCCATTCCCGTCCCCTGGGGGCTGCCGCCCCCAGACCCCCGCTTCGGCCCTGAACGGGCCTCGTCCTCAAACGCCGGACGGGCTGAATCCAGCCCCTCCGGCGTTTGAGGAGCGGGGGTCCAGGGGGCAGAGCCCCCTGGGATGGGACGGGTAGGGGCGGCGGGGGCGAGGAACTAGGTCAGGTCAGCCACCGGCAGCCGCCGGAACTCGATCGTCTCGTACGGCCCCGACTCCCCCGTCTCGTACAGGATCCCGACCGTCCCCCGCCCGACCCGCACCAGATCGGAATACGCCGCCCACCGCCGAGACAGCGTCAGCGCCTTCGTGAAGGTCGCTCCCCCGTCCGTACTGCGCCACACGGCCATCGACTGGCGGGCGGTCGGAACGGACGGGCCCGAGAAGAGCAACGGGGCGCCCGCGCCGGGGAGTTGGAGGACACTGCCCTCCACCACCGGGACGGAGTTCAGAGTGGGCTGGACGGTGTACGGACGCTCCAGGGTCTCCCCGCCGTCGCCGGAGTGGCTGTCGAGACGGTTGCCCGTACTCGTACCGTGCTGGTCACGGGAGTTGAAGTACAGCCTCCCGTCGGCGAGTTCGGCGGCCGTGGACTCGTTGGCATTGCTGACACCGTCGTACGAGTCGTCCACGAACCCCAGCTGCCAGGTCCGCCCGCCGTCGTCACTGTAGATGGCGTGGGCGCCGTAGTACTTCGGCTCCTGCCCGGTGTCGGCGGACCCGGGCGCAGGCGCCACCGAGTGGTTCGACGGCACCACCAGCCGCCCCGCGTGCGGCCCTCGCCGGAGCGCGACCGCGTGGCCCGGCCCCGTCGCGTACCAGCGCCAGTTCGCCGGCTTCACCTGCGTCGTGATGTCGCGCGGAGCCGTGAAGCGGCGCCCGTCGTCCAGGCTCCGCTGGACGAACACCCGGCGGCTCTCCGCCGGCGTCGCCTCGCCGCGCATTATCTGCGCCTCCGTCACATCCCCGCTGTTGTAGGACGTGACCAGCACCACCGCACCGGTGACCGGATCCACCACCGGCGCCGGATTGCCCCGCGTGTCCCCCTCCCCGGCGGCGACCACCGTCACCGGCCCCCAGGTGCAGCCGCCGTCGCGGGACCGTCTGAGGACGACATCGATGTCGCCGGTGTCGCCCGCACCGTCGTGCCGGCCCTCGGCGAAGGCCAGGACCGTGCCGCGCGGGGTCGTGATCGTCGCGGGGATGCGGTACGTGTCGTAGCCGCCCTCGCCCGAGACGTACGGGACGGAGGACGTGCAGCCGGTGTCCGCCGAGGCGGTGCCGGTCGTCGTGAGTGGGGCGGCCAGGAGGACCGTGGTGAGAATGAGTGTGCGGCTCAGGAGGGTCATCGAGCTCCCTTGACGGAGTGTCAGACATTGACCTGTCCGTCACAGGGTTCCCGGAGCCACCATCCCCGACTCGTACGCCACGATGACCAACTGCGCCCGGTCCCGCGCCCCCAGCTTCCCCATGATGCGGCTGACGTGGGTCTTCGCCGTGAGCGGGCTCAGCCCCAACGCATCGGCGATTTCCGTGTTGTTGAGCCCGCGCGCGACCAGCGTCAGCACCTCGCGCTCGCGTTCGGACAGGCATTCGGGCCCGCCTGCCGTGGGTGGGGACGGACTGCGCAGGAACCGCTCGATCAGCCGTGCCGTCGGGCCCGGCGACAGCAGGGACTCGCCTGCCGCCACCGTGCGGATGGCGTCCAGGAGTTCGGCCGGGCGGGTGTCCTTGACGAGGAATCCGGAGGCGCCGGCGCGCAGCGCGTCCACGATGTTCTCGTCGGTGTCGTAGGTGGTGAGGACCAGTACCCGTACGCCGGCCAGGTCCTCGTCCGCCGCGATCAGGCGGGTCGCCTCGATGCCGTCGAGGTCGGGCATGCGGATGTCCATCACGACGAGGTCGGGGCGCGAGCCGCAGGCCAGTTCCGCGGCCTCCCGGCCGGTGGCCGCCTGGCCGACGACCTCCATGTCGGGAGCGGACTCGACCAGCATGGCGAACGCCTCCCGCACGAGCGTCTGGTCGTCCGCGAGCAGGACGCGGATCATCGCTCTCCTCCCCGCTCGTTCCCGATCGGCAGTACGGCCCTCACCTGGAAACCCCCCTCGTCGCCCGGTCCGGCGTCGAGTGTGCCACCCACGCTGCGGGCCCGCTCCCGCATGCCGACGAGGCCGTAGCCGGGGTGGTGCGGGGTGGCGGCGGGGCAGGCGCCGTCGTCGGTGACCGACACACGCAGGGCGCCCTGCTCCTCGTACAGCTCGACGCGTACGGCCGGGTCGGGCCCCGCGTGCCGGACCACGTTCGTCAGCGCCTCCTGGACGATGCGGTAGGCGGCCGCGCCCACGGCGGGCGGCGCCTGCCGTACCCGTACCGCCGACTCGACCCGCGCCCCCGCCAGCCGCGCCGTCTCCACCAGGTCCGCCACCCCGTCGAGGCCGGGCAGCGGGCCGCGGGCCTCGCCCGCCACGCCCTGTTCGCGCAGCAGCTCCAGCGTCGTGCGTACCTCACCGCGGGCCGTGCGGCAGGTGTCGGCGATGTCGTCGAGGGCCTTCGCGATCGTCCGGCGATCCAGCCGCTCGGGGTCGGCGGCCAGGACGTGCGCGGCGACGGAGGTCTGGACCCCGATGAGCGTGATGCTGTGGGCGAGCAGGTCGTGCAGGTCGCGGGCGATCCGCAGGCGCTCCTCCGCGACCCGGCGGCGGGCCTCCTCCTCACGGGTGCGCTCGGCGCGCTCGGCGCGTTCGACGATGGAGGCGACGTACTGGCGGTAGTAGCGGACGTCGATGCCGCAGAAGAGGAACGCGACGACCCAGCCGGAGATCCGCAGGATCTCCATGGTCCCGTCGGGGTTGGTGAGGGCGTTGAGGAGCAGTGTCACGCCGAGGACGCCGGCGCCGGTGAGCAGCGTGCGGCGCACCGTGCCGGTCGCCGCGACCGTGTACAGCACCACCAGGGTGGCGAGGATGGGCGCGGCGTGGTTGTTCTCCAGGGCGTGGTACGGGGTGATGCAGACCATCACCACGAGCAGGGCCGGCAGCGGGCGGTGACGCCGCCACACCAGGGGCACATGGGCAGCGAGCAGCAGGATCCAGCCCAGCGCGTCGGGCCGCATCCCCTGGTCGCCCAACAGGGCCATGACCGTGGCCACGGCAGCCCATGCCACGGCCAGCAGGGCGTCGTTGCGTGTGCGGTGCGGCGCGGTCAGGGGGTCGCGGTTGATCGCGGCCATGACCCGCTCGCCGATGCGGGGTCGCGGCGCTGTGGTGGTCGGCTGCACGGGGTTCATCTTCCGGGACGGGGGCGCCCCTCCGGGAGGGAGGGGCGCCGGTCGGTCAGGAGACGGAGACGGGCACGGGCTCCGGTTCCTTCGGCGGTACGGGCGGCCGGGACCCGTCGGGTTCGCGGGAGAGCCGGCCCGGCCACCACACCCTGCGCCCCAGCGCCACGCTCGCGCTGGTGACCAGGTAGGTGCGGACGAGGAAGGTGTCCAGCAGCACGCCCACCGCGATGACGAAGCCCAGCTCGACGAGGGGCACCAGCGGCATGTTGGTGAGCACCGCGAAGGTGGCGGCGAGGACGAGCCCGGCGGAGGCGATGACACCGCCCGTGGTCCGCAGCGCGGTCAGTGCGGCCGACGCCGGTTCGGCACCGTTGAGGCACTCCTCGCGCATCCGGTGCATCAGGAAGATGCCGTAGTCGACGCCGAGCGCCACCAGGAACACGAAGGAGAGCAGCCCCAGCCCCGGATCCGTGCCCTCGAAGCCGAAGACCGGCCCGAAGACCAGTCCGCCGATGCCGAGCGCCGCGCCCCACACCGCGACCACGGCCGCCACCAGGATCAGCGGCGCGACGAGCGAGCGCAGCAGGGCGACGAGGATCAGCAGCACGGACAGCAGCACGATCGGTACGACGACCAGACGGTCCCGGGCGTTGGTGTCCTTCAGGTCGAGCTGCTCGGCGCTCGGCCCGCCGACATAGGAGCCGTCGAGCTTGTCGCGCAGGGCCTCAATGGTGGCGGTCTCCCCGGCGGACTGGGGCGGGGAGGTGGCGAGGACGGAGATCTCGGTCCAGCCGTCTCCGGTACGGCCTTCCCTCGCGCTGTCGACGCCCCGGGTGCCGCGGATCGACGCGAGGGCCTCGTCGGCACGGCCTTGCGGCGCGAGGACGGTGATGGGCTGGGTGCCGCGCTCGGGGTAGGCCGCGGCGAGCGTCTCCATGGCGGCGACCGCGTCGGGCTTACTGGTGAAGGAATCCTGCTGCTTGAGGCTGCCGGGCAGGTTCAGGGCACCGAGGGCCAGCGCACCGAGCAGGACGGCGCCGCCCGCGAGGACGGTCAGCGGCCGGCGGCCGGCGGAGCTGCCCATCGCGGTGAACAGGGACCGGCGGGCCTTGGGCGTGCTGCCGTAGCGGGGGACGAGCGGCCAGAACACGCGCCGCCCGAGCAGGACGAGGATCGCGGGCAGCAGCGTCAGCATGGCGACGAGCGCGCACAGCACGCCGACCGTGCCGAGCGGGCCCATGCCCCGGCTGGAGTTGAGGTCGGCGGCGAGCAGGCACAGCAGCCCCGCGGCGACGGTGCCGGAGGAGGCGAGGACGGCGGGCCCGCAGCCCTTGAGCGCGGCGGCCATGGCGTCGTACGGCCGCTCGATGCGTCGTAGCTCCTCGCGGTAGCGGGAGACGAGCAGCAGGGCGTAGTCGGTGCCCGCGCCGAACACGAGGATCGTCATGATGCCGGAGCTCTGGCCCGAGACGGATGTCCCGAACCCCTGGTTGAGGCCGTAGGCGACGCCCATCGACAGGTAGTCGGCGATGCCCGCGACGGCGAGCGGCACGAGCCACAGGAAGGGGCTGCGGTAGATGAGGATCAGCAGCAGCGCGACCACGGCGGCGGTGGTGTACAGCAGCGGTCCGTCGAGCGAGTTGTAGACCTCGCTCGCGTCGGTGGCGAGCGCGCCCTCGCCGCCGACGTCGACGCTGAGCCCGTCGCCGCCCTTGGCCACCTCCCGGACGTCGTTGACGAGGGCGTCGCGCTTGTCCTCGTCCTGGCCGGGCTCGGTGCTGGCCACCGGGTACATCAGGGTGGTGCCGTCCTTCGACGGGATGCTCTGCGGTGCGCCGGTCAGCTGGTGCCGGCCGGCGATTCGGTCGATCTGCTCGGCCGCCGTCGCCCTGTCGGCGGCGGTCAGCCCGCCGTCCCGGTGGTAGACGACGACCATCTCGGTGGCCTCACCCCCGGGCAACCGGTCCTGGATCCTGGCCACTTGCGTGGAATCGGCGCTCGCCGGCAGGTAGTCGACGGCACGGTCGCGCTGGACGTCCGCCAGCTTCGACGCGAACGGCGACGCGATCGCGAGCACCGCGATCCACAGCCCGAGCACGAGCCAGGGCACGGCCCGTCGTCGCCGTGCACTTGTCCTTGCGGCCCCCATGAGACGGGCCCCCCTCCGGATCGGGTGTCTGGGTCGGTCTCCAGACTCCCGGCGGACAGGGGCCGGATCGTCGGGCGGGAGGGCGAGTTCGGGAGTACCGCCCAGGGCGACGGAACGACGGGATTACTCCCCCGGGAGTACCGCGGACCGAACGCCGGTGGCTGCCCGTCGCCGGGGACATCGCCCTGGCCGTCGGGCTGCTCGTCGCCGATGTCGTCGGGGTCGTCGCGGCCTTCCTGCTCGGGCGTGGGCATCGCCGGCCGCCTCGTGCTGCTGACCGCCGCGCTGCCGTACCGCCTGCGTGCCGTCGTCAGCGCCTGCCTGCGGGTGCTCGTCGGCATGGCCGTGGTGGTCCTCGCCGTCATCGGCACGCGGTTCGACGCCGAGCGCGCTGCCCAGGCCTACGACGGTGTGCGTGCCGCCGCCGCCAGCAGCCGGGTCACGTCCTCGCCGCAGATGGTGAGGGCCGTGCCGACCGTCGACAGGACATCCCGTTCGGCGGGTGTGTAGGGGCCGTCGGCCAGGGCGATACGCGCCCCTTGGAGCAGGATCGATTCCCGCCCGGCCGGTGCGAGGTGCGGGGCCAGCGGGTCCAGCGCCTCGTGGAGCTCTATGGCCAGCCCGGCACCGCAGGGCTCGGAGAAGACCCGCCCGGTGTCGGCCGCCAGCGCCTCGACCAGGGCGCCCAGCTGTTCCTCCGTGCAGTCGTCGAAGCCGGCCGCGCGCACCGTGGCCGCCGCGGCCTCCAGGGAGGGACGGGCGCAGGTGCCGCCCGCCGCCAGTACCGCGAGGGCGACGGTGTGGACGGCGTCGCGGAGCATCGCGGAGAAGCGGGTGGTGGTCGGGTGGTCCAGGACGTCGGTGCCGAAGTGACGGCGGCAGGCCGCGCACTCCACGACGGGACCGGTCTCGCCGCGCGGCAGGACCGGCACGCCGAGGAAGGTGAAGCGGCGATGCCCGCTCAGCCGCTGGTAGTTGCGGTCGCCCCCGCACCCCGGGCAGAAGAACTCGCCGTCCCCGACGGCCGACCACGCGGTGCGGGTGCCCAGGATGCGCGCAAGCCTGGCGGCACGGCCGTCTCGTCCCCGTCCTGGCAGCACGTCGCACCTCCGTAACGCCGCGGCAACATCGCCGCGCTTGCGTGATGTTAGCCACATCACGGACGCGGAGTCAGCACCCTGGACGAGACCTTCCCGTGACCTGCACAGTCCAATGGCCGGAAACAGACGGACCCCGCCCGCCGAGATACGGCGGACGGGGCGTCTGAACACGGGGCACGACAACGCCCTAAAGGGGCGCGGGGCGGTGACATATGGGGCTCCGCCGCATGGGCGCGACAAGCCACGACGAACCCGCACGCACCCACTCTCCAGTGGACCTACGGCGAGAGCTGACCGTCAACGAGCCGCCCGGTTGACGGCGGAGACGACCGCCTTCAGCGAAGCCCGCGTCGTGTTCGCATCGATACCGATCCCCCACAGAACCTTGCCGTCGATCGCACACTCGATATACGACGCGGCCTGCGCGGACGCGCCCTCGCTCATCGTGTGCTCCTGGTAGTCCAGCAGCCGTACGTCGATCCCGATGGCCTGCAGCGCGTCGAAAAAGGCCGAGATCGGACCGTTGCCGGAGCCGGTCAGGACGGTGTCCTGACCATCCACCGTGGCCTCCACCTTCAGCGTGTCCACGCCGTCGGTGTCGGTGGTCGACTGGTTGTTCTTGACCTGGATACGACCCCAGGGGTTCTCCGGGTTCGGCAGGTACTCGTCCTGGAAGACCGACCAGATGTCGGAGCCGGTGACCTCGCCGCCCTCGGCGTCCGTCTTCGCCTGGATGAGCTTGGAGAACTCGATCTGCATCCGGCGCGGCAGGTCCAGCTTGTGGTCGTTCTTCAGGACGTAGGCGATACCGCCCTTGCCGGACTGCGAGTTGACGCGAATGACCGCCTCGTACGACCGCCCGACGTCCTTCGGGTCGATCGGCAGGTAGGGCACGGCCCACTCGATGTCGTCGACCGTGACACCCTTCGCGGCCGCGTCGGCCTCCATGGCGTCGAAGCCCTTCTTGATGGCGTCCTGGTGGGAGCCGGAGAAGGACGTGTAGACCAGGTCGCCCACGTACGGGTGACGCGGGTGGACCTCCATCTGGTTGCAGTACTCCCACGTGCGACGGATCTCGTCGATGTCGGAGAAGTCGATCTGCGGGTCGACACCCTGGGAGAACAGGTTCATGCCCAGGGTGACCAGGTCGACGTTGCCGGTGCGCTCGCCCTGCCCGAACAGACAGCCCTCGACGCGGTCGGCGCCGGCCATCAGCGCCAGCTCGGCGGCGGCGACGGCGGTACCGCGGTCGTTGTGCGGGTGGACGGAGACGCAGACGTACTCGCGGCGCGACAGGTTGCGGCTCATCCACTCGAAGCGGTCCGCGTGCGTGGACGGCGTCGAACGCTCCACGGTGGCGGGCAGGTTGAGGATGATCTCGCGGCCCGGACCCGGCTGGTAGACGTCCATGACCGCCTCGCAGACCTCCAGCGCGAAGTCCAGCTCGGTGTCGGTGAAGATCTCGGGGCTGTACTGGTAGCCGAACTCCGTCTCCGGACCCAGCAGCTTCTCGGCGTACTCCATCACCAGGCGGGTGCCGTCGACGGCGATCTGCTTGATGTCGTCCTTGGAGCCGCGGAAGACCACCCGGCGGAAGACGGGGGCCGTGGCGTTGTACAGGTGCACGGTCGCGCGCTTGGCGCCCTTCAGGGACTCCACCGTGCGCTCGATCAGGTCCTCGCGGGCCTGGGTCAGTACGGAGATGGTGACGTCATCGGGGATCGCGCCCGGCTCTTCGATGATCGACCGTACGAAGTCGAAGTCCGTCTGCCCCGACGCCGGGAAGCCGACCTCGATCTCCTTGTAGCCCATCTTGACCAGCTGATCGAACATCCGGCGCTTGCGCTCGGGCGACATCGGGTCGATCAGGGCCTGGTTGCCGTCGCGCAGGTCGGTGGAGAGCCAGCGGGGGGCGGCGGTGATCCGGTTGTTCGGCCAGGTGCGGTCGGGGATGTCGACCTGCTCGTACTGACCGTACTTGTGGATCGGCATGCGGCTGGGCTGCTGGCGGTTCGCCATGATTGCGGGGCTCCTCTTGGTGTCCGAATGGACGGCCGACACGCAACGCGAAGCTCCGCGGGGAGGGAGTCGACCTGGACTACAGGCCCTCGCCGCGGCAGCTAAGAAGAAGCAGCCCGAAACGCATGATGCGCAGCATGCTAGCCGAGCCCCTTCCGGATGCGGGGTGCCGTATCAGTATGCGGGACCCGCCGAACAAATGGGGCAAAAGGTGCGCCATATCACTTCGTCACGGAGAGTGCAGCTTGCTGTCCGCATATTTCACCAATCATGGTTGCCCCTAGTGACACCGACCTCACGCAGTGCGATGGTGCCCGGCATGACGACACACGGGGGCTTCGAGCCCGTCTTCTGCACCGTCGTTCCGCCACACGTCCTGGACAAGCTGGCCCGCAACGACGACCCCGCACTCTCCGGCCCGGCCCGCCGGACCCTCATGCGCGACAGCGAGCTGCGCGGCAAGCGCCGGGTGACCACCGAGTTCGCCCTCGCCCAGGCGCCGCAGGCAAAGGCACCGTCGGACCAGCCGCTGCGCACCATCTACGACGCCGAGCACGGCACCGCACTGCCCGGCACCAAGGTCCGCGGCGAGGGCACCGACCCCGGCCAGGACGCCACGGTCAACCGCGCCTACGCCGGCCTCGGAGCCACCTTCGACCTCTTCCTCAAGGCCTACGCCCGCCACTCCATCGACGGCGACGGCCTGCCCCTGGACGCCACCGTCCACTACGACGAGAACTACAACAACGCCTTCTGGAACGGCGAGCAGATGGTGTTCGGCGACGGTGACGGCGAGATCTTCGTCGACTTCACCATCCCGATCGACGTCATCGGCCACGAGCTCACCCACGGCGTCACCCAGTACACGGCGAACCTCACGTACTACGGCCAGCCCGGCGCCCTGAACGAGTCGATGTCGGACGTCTTCGGTGCCCTCATCAAGCAGTACACGCTCGGCCAGACCACCGCCGAGGCCGACTGGCTGATCGGCGCGGGGCTCCTCGCCCCCAGCGTCTCCGGCAAGGCCCTGCGCTCCATGAAGGAGCCGGGCACCGCCTACGACGACGACGTCCTCGGCAAGGACCCGCAGCCCGCGACCATGGACGACTACGTCCGCACCGGCCGCGACAACGGCGGCGTCCACATCAACTCCGGCATCCCCAACCACGCCTTCTACCTGGCCGCCACCGCCCTCGGCGGCCACGCCTGGGAGAAGGCGGGGCAGATCTGGTACGACGTCCTGACCGGCGGCGAGCTGAGCGACCGCGCCCTGTTCACCGACTTCGCGGGGCTCACCGTCAAGGCCGCGCGGGAGCGCTTCGGCGACGGCGGGGACGAGTTCCAGGCCGTGGCGAAGGCATGGGAGCAGGTCGGGGTGCGGATCCTCTGAGTCCGTACTAGACAGGAACCCATGCGTATTCAGGTACGGCGCACGGGCGGATTCGCGGGTATCGAGCGGCACGCCGAGGTGGACACCTCGGGGCGGCCCGACGCCCAGGAGTGGCAGGCCCTGGCCGAGCGCGCGGTCGCGTCCGGCCGGGGCACGCCCCCGATCGGGGTTCCGGACGGCTTCAGCTACCAGATCACCGTGGACGGCAGGACGGTGTACTGCTCGGATCCCCGGCTCACGGACGAACAGCGCAAGCTGATCTCCCGGGTGCTGAAGGAAGGGGCGTAACGACCGGTTCACGCCGGGGCGTTGACTTCTGTTACCCGCGGTACGGATGATCCGGCGCATGGCGACTGACCCGATACCCCAGTTCCCGGCCGGCTTCCTGTGGGGCGTGTCCACTTCGGCCCATCAGATCGAGGGCGCGGCGGACGAGCGTGAGCCGTCCGTGTGGGACTCGTTCACCGCCGAGCCGGGACGGGTGAAGGACGGCTCCACGGCGGCGGTGGCCTGCGACCATGTCCACCGCTACCGCGAGGACGTGGCCCTGCTGGCCGACCTGGGCGTGGACGCGTACCGCTTCTCGATCTCCTGGCCACGGGTGCGTGCGGAGCACGGCCTCGACTTCTACGACCGCCTGGTGGACGGGCTGTGCGCGGCCGGCGTACGGCCGGTTCCGACGCTCTTCCACTGGGATCTGCCGGCCGCGCTGGACTGGCTGGACCGGGACACGGCGGCCCGGTTCGCCGAGTACGTGTCCGTGGTCGCCGAACGCCTGGGCGACCGCGTCCAGAAGTGGATCACGATCAACGAACCCGCCGAGCACACCCTGCTGGGCCACGCCCTCGGCACCCACGCGCCGGGCAAGCGGCTGCTCTTCGACGCCCTCCCGGTCGCCCACCACCAGCTGCTGGCCCACGGTCTCGCCGTACGCGCCCTGCGCGCGGCCGGCGCGACGGACATCGGGATCGCCAACTCTCACGGCCCGACCTGGCCGGCGTCGCGGGAGCAGGCGGACCAGGAGGCGGCGGGCTTCTACGACGTACTCCTCAACCGGCTCTTCGCCGACCCCCTGCTCCTGGGCGAATACCCCGAGGGCATCGGCGAGTTGATGCCGGGAGACGTGGCGTCGGATCTGAAGGTCATCGCGGAGCCGCTCGACTTCTATGGCATCAACTACTACGCCCCGACCCGTGTGGGCGCTCCACAGGGCACCGAGATCGAGTTCGGCGGGGTCAGCATGCCCGCCGAACTGCCTTTCTCGGTCAGGGAGATCGACGGCGTACCCACGACGGACTTCGGCTGGCCGGTGGTCCCCGAGGGCCTGACGGAGCTGCTCACCGACTTCCGGGAGCGGTACGGCGACCGCCTGCCGCCGATCGTCATCACCGAGAACGGCTGCTCGTACGAGGGCGTCGACGACCAGGACAGGATCGCCTACCTGGACGGCCACATCCGCGCACTGCACCGGGCGGTCGAGGCGGGGGTGGACGTACGCGGGTACTTCGTCTGGTCGCTGCTCGACAACTTCGAGTGGGCGGAGGGGTATGCGCGGCGGTTCGGCCTGGTGCATGTGGACTACGAGACGCTGAAGCGGACGCCCAAGGCATCGTACGGCTGGCTGCGGGACGTGCTCCGGGCGCAGAGATGACGGTGGACGCCCTCGCCGAGCCGGTCGACCGGGTCGGCCGGGGCTGGACGGCGGCGCTGTCGCTGGCCAACGTGGCGATCTGGGTGGGCTGGTACGGCCCGCTGCAGATCCTGCTCGCCCAGCAGGCGGAGGACTTCGCGCCCGGCACGGGGATGTCGAAGGAGACGCTGCTGGCATGGGTGACCGGCATGGGCGCGGTCGTGTCACTGCTGGCGAACCCGTTCTTCGGCGCGCTGTCGGACCGCACCACGGCCCGCTGGGGTCGCCGTACTCCGTGGATCGTGGCCGGTGCGGCGGGCGGCGCGCTGTCGCTGCTGCTGCTCGCCGGGGCGGACGGGCTGTGGACGATGGCGTTCGGCTGGTGCCTGGTCCAGCTGACCCTGAACGCGGCCTTCGCGGCGGTGACGGCCGCGGTGCCGGACCGGGTGCCGCGCCTGCAACGAGGCGTGGTGGGCGGCTGGTTGGGCGCGGCGCAGATCCTCGGCGCGGTCGCCGGGACGGGGCTGGCGACGGCGGTGGGCGGGATCGCGGCGGGGTATGCGGCGTGCGCGGTGTTCGCGGTGGCGGGGGTGCTGCCGTACGTGCTGCGGTACCGGGATCTCGGGCTGGGGGCCGCGGACCGGCCGACGTGGTCGGCGAGGGCCTTCTTCAGCGGTTTCTGGCTGAGCCCGCGCCGCTACCCCGACTTCGGCTGGGCCTGGCTGACCCGCTTCCTGATCAACCTCAGCAACGCGCTGGTGATCCTCTACCTGCTGTACTACCTGCGGGACCGTCTGCGTTACGCGGACCCCGAGCAGGGCGTTCTGATCCTCACCGCGGTGAACAGCGTGACCCTGCTGGCCACGGTCGTGGTGGGGGGCATCTGGTCGGACCGGGTGGGGCGCCGTAAACCGTTCGTGATGTGGTCCGGGGTGCTGATGGCAGCGGCCACGGCCCTGCTGTCGGTCTGGCAGAGCTGGCCGGGCGCGATCGTCGTGGCGGCGCTGCTGGGCGTGGCCCTCGGAGTGTTCATGTCGGTCGACTTCGCCCTGATGACGGACGTACTGCCGAAGGCAGGGGACCGCGGCAAGGACCTGGGCGTGATCAACGTGGCGAATGCCTTGCCGCAAGTCGCGGCACCCGCCCTCGCCGCCCCGGTCGTGACGTACCTGGGCGGCTACCGGGTGCTGTACGCGGTAGCGGCCGTGATCGGGTTGGCGGGGGCGGTGTTGGTGGGGCGGATCAGGGGCGTGGATTAGTCAGCACCGGTTCGGCAACGTCCCCAAGGGGCGCGGGGCCGCATCGATTTGCGGCTCCGCCGCGTGGGCGCGAGCAGCCACAACAGACCCGCAGCCGCCCGACCACCCCCCGCGGCACCCCTTAGAGCGCTCCGGCATCCCTCGCGGCGTAAACCGACGGATACACCGGCCGATATCCCAGCTCCCGCCGGATCCGCTCCGTGGACATAATCACCAGCCACGGATCGGGATCAGTCCGGCCGTACAGTTCCTCGGGCACCTCGACCCCGTTCAGCTGGTGCAACTCCACCGCCGTGACGGGCGCGTCGTCGGCGATGTTGTAGATCCGCCCGGCGATCCCCGGCGCATGCAGGATCCGCAGCAACCCCTGGGCCACGTCCGCGTGATGCCCCATGTGCAGCCGCTGGGTCGCCGCCCAGTTCCCGGCCCACATCAGGGACTGGGCGAGATGCGGATCGCCCTCGCCGTAGACGAACGGGAGCCGGGCGACGCGTACGTCGAAGCCTGCCATCCCGAGCAGCTCCCGCTCGGCCTCGGCCTTGGACTCGCCGTAGGCGCCCCACATCGGGCCGCCGGGCCGGGTCTCGTCGTCCTCGGTCAGCGGGCGCCCCCGCCCGATGCCGTACACGATGCCCGTACTGACCTGCACGAAGCGCCGCACGCCGGAGGCCAGCGCGGCACGGCCCAGCTCCACGGCCGCGTCCCGGTTGACCGCCCACGCCTCCTCGTCCGGCACCCCGCGGAAGGACGCCGCGACGTTCACGACCGCGTCGACCCCGGCGACGGCCTTGCCGAGCGCCTCCGCATCACGCAGATCACCGACCACCACTTCGGCGCCCAGCTCGGCGAACGGCTCGCCCCGCGCCGCGTCCCGCACCAGCACCCGCACCCGCTCCCCCGGCCGGGCCTGCGCCAGCAGCCTCGGCACGAACCGCCGGCCGACCTGCCCCGTCGCACCCGTCACCAACGTCAGCATGTTCTGCTCCTCTCGTCACCGACCACCCTCGGACGCATCCGGTACACGTGGGAGAGACCCGTTGATCAGGGGATCGGCAGTCCCTGGATAAGCCGGGCGCGCTCCCGCACGCTGGTGAGGTGAACCGAGCCGAACTCGCCGACTTCCTGCGCCGTGGCCGTGCCCGGCTGACCCCGTCCGACGTGGGCCTGACGCCGGGCGCCCGGCGTCGCACGCCCGGCCTGCGCCGCGAGGAGGTGGCGCAGCTGGCGGGCATGTCGGTGGACTACTACACCCGCCTCGAACAGTCCCGGGGCCCGCGCCCGTCCCGCCAGATGCTGACGGCGCTGGCCCGCGCGCTGCGCCTGACCGACGTCGAGCAGGACCACCTGTTCCACCTGGCCGGCGAGGAGCCCCCGCGCCGCGAGACGGCGTCGGCGCATGTGCGTCCCGGGCTGCTGCTGATCCTGGACCGGCTGCACGACACCCCGGCGCAGGTGGTGAACGACTGCGGCGAGGTGCTGGCCCAGAACGCGATGGCCAGGGCCCTGGTCGGCGACGTGATGTCCCGCCCGCGCCGCGAGCGCAACCTGACCCGCCTGTTCTTCCTGGACCCGGCCGCGCGCACCCTCTTCCCTCCGGAGGACCTCGCGGGCCACGCGCGCGCCCACGTGGCCACCCTGCGCGCGGTGGCCGCGGCCCGCCCCGACGACCCGGAACCGGCCGGGCTGGTCGCCGAACTACGGGCGTCCAGCGAGGAGTTCGCGCGCCTGTGGGACGAGCACGAGGTGTCCCAGCGCAACCGGGCGACGAAACGCTTCGTGCACCCGCTGGTCGGCCTCCTGGAGCTGGACTGCGAGGTCATGGTCAGCCACGAGCACCACCACCTGCTGGTCGTCCACACCGCCCGCCCGGGCACCGAGGTCTACGAGCGCCTGCAACTCCTGCGCGTGGTGGGCCTGCAGGACATGTCACCCAGCCAGGCCTGACCGCACCGAGGCGGCACTGCCGGCATCCGGTAGCTGACCTTCCGGTAATTGAGGCTGGAATTACCCCTTGCCGACCGTGACCCCACGCGCATCAATGGGAACGGCAGTTCCGACGGTCCGTCAGATTTACCCCCCACGCGGCGTGCCGCACCACGTTCGCCTGCGGCCGACGGCCTGCTCATGCACCTCCCGTCCATCCCCACACGGCAGTTCCCCACACGGGAAGGGAGCCCATCCCCATGAGACGCAAGCGCATCGGAGCAGGTGCGGCGCTGGTGACCGGACTACTCGCGGTCACCGGCCTCGCCTTCGCACCCGCCGCCCTCGCCGTCGCCCCCGGCACCGCCACGATCACCGCCGACTGCGGCAGCTTCGGCGGTGGCGAGGCCACGCTCACGGCGACGCAGGACGGCACCACAGCCACCATCACCGTCAACTCCTCCGCCATCACCGCGCCGATAGCGCTCGGGGAGGACTCGATCTCCTCGACGCTGACCCTGGTCAAGGCGAGCGGCGGCACCACCGGCTTCACCGGCACGGAGAACCCGGCGATGGCCGCCGGCGACCCCGTCCAGGTCGGCCCGCTCAGCGGCACCGTGGCCTCCGGCGACAGCCTCGAGGCCTTCGGCGGCTCGCTGCAGATGACCGTCTTCGGTATCACCATCACCTGCACGGCGACTGGGCCGCAGTCACCGGGCCCGTTCGTGTTCGACTGATGCCCTGACGGGCGCGGTCCCGGTGCCCGGCCGACGACGTCGGCTACAGCGCGTCGGGGCCGCGCTCGCCCGTCCGTACGCGTACGACCGTCTCGACCGGCAGCGCCCACACCTTGCCGTCGCCGATCTTGCCGGTGTGCGCGGCCTTCACGATCGCGTCGATGACGTCGTCGGACTCCGCGTCGTCCACGACGACCTCGATCCGGACCTTGGGCACCAGGTCGACCTGGTACTCGGCGCCGCGGTACACCTCGGTGTGGCCGCGCTGCCGGCCGTAGCCGCTCGCCTCGGTCACGGTCAGGCCGTGCACACCGATCTCCTGGAGGGCGGTCTTGACCTCGTCGAGCCGGTAGGGCTTGACGATCGCGGTGATGAGCTTCATGCCTGCTTCTTGACCTTCTGGGCGGCGGGGACGGGGGAGGTGACGGACGCGGAGACCGGGGCGCCGTGCCCCAGGACCCCGTGATCGTAAGCGGTCTCGGCGTGCACCGTAAGGTCCAGGCCGGTGTGCTCCTGCTCCTCGCTCGCCC
Organism: Streptomyces sp. SD31; assembly: GCF_052068475.1. NCBI lineage: Bacteria > Bacillati > Actinomycetota > Actinomycetes > Kitasatosporales > Streptomycetaceae > Streptomyces > Streptomyces sp. SD31. The sequence continues at coordinate 119,150 of NZ_JBQHCX010000008.1, forward strand.
GCAGGCCCATGACCTTGTCGAGGACCTTGCCGATGCCGTAGGTGACGAGGAAGGCGTACCCGGCCACGGCGACGACGGCCACCGCCTGCTTGCCGAGCTGCGCGAGCCCGCCGCCGTAGAGGAGACCCTCGGGCCCGCCGGTCATCGTGGCCGTCGCGAAGACACCGATCAGCAGGGTGCCGATGACGCCGCCGACGAGGTGGACGCCGACGACGTCCAGGGAGTCGTCGTAGTCGAACTTGAACTTCCAGCCGACGGCGTAGGAGCAGACGACACCGGCGGCGAGGCCGACGACGAGCGCGCCGAGCAGGGAGACCGAGCCGCAGGACGGCGTGATGGCGACCAGGCCCGCCACCGCGCCGGAGGCCGCGCCCAGCGTCGTCGGGTGACCGTCGCGCCTGTGCTCGACGAAGAGCCAGCCGAGCAGGCCGGTGCAGCCGGCGGCGAGGGTGTTGAGGAAGGCGGCGGCCGCGAGCCCGTTGGCACCGAGGGCGGAACCGGCGTTGAACCCGAACCAGCCGAACCACAGCAGACCGGCGCCGAGCACGACCATCGGCAGATTGTGCGGGCGCATGGCGTCCTTCTTGAACCCGAGGCGCGGGCCGAGGACCAGGCACAACGCCAGTCCGGAGGCGCCGGAGGTGATCTCCACGGGGAGACCGCCGGCGAAGTCGAGGGCGCCGAGCCGCTCCAGGATCCAGCCGCCCGGGCCCCAGGTCCAGTGGGCGACGGGAACGTATACGAGCAGCGCCCACACGGGCACGAACACCAGCCACGCCCCGAACTTCGCCCGGTCCGCGATCGCGCCGCTGATCAGGGCCGCCGTGATGATCGCGAAGGTGAGCTGGAACGTGGCGAAAAGGAGGGTGGGGACGGTCCCCTGGACGCTGTCCGGGCCGAGGCCGGCCATACCCGCGTGGTCGAGGCCGCCGATGAGCCCACCGGCGATGTCGTCCCCGAAGGCGAGGGAGTAACCGCAGGCCAGCCACACGACGGTGACGAGCGCGATCGACACGAAGCTCATCATCAGCATGTTGAGGACGCTCTTCGTACGGACCATGCCGCCGTAGAAGAGGGCCAGGCCCGGGGTCATCAGCAGCACGAGTGCGGTGGCGGCGAGCAGCCAGGCGGTGTCGCCGGTGTCGGCCTGCGCGGCGGCGAGGGTCACGGTCGTCTCCATCGAGGTGGGGGCTCGTCAGAGATTCACCGGCATGCGTTTCCAGGCGCGTACGGATTTGTTTCGGCGAGGTTTCATTGCGGCGGGGTTTCCGAAGTCTCACCGGGCGGGAGGCGGAGTGCCCGTGGTGCGGCGGGCACTTGTGGATCAGGGAGAATGGGCCCCATGAGCGTTCGAACCCAGTCATCCGAGCAGCCGGCCGAGGCTACCCACCGCGCCGGCTTCGCCTGCTTCGTGGGCCGCCCCAACGCGGGCAAGTCCACTCTCACGAACGCTCTGGTCGGGCAGAAGGTGGCGATCACCGCCAACCAGCCGCAGACGACGCGGCACACGGTGCGGGGCATCGTGCACCGGCCCGACGCGCAGTTGATCCTTGTCGACACCCCCGGGCTGCACAAGCCGCGCACGCTGCTCGGCCAGCGGCTCAACGACGTCGTACGGACCACGTGGGCCGAGGTCGACGTGATCGGGTTCTGTCTTCCGGCGAACGAGAAGCTGGGCCCCGGTGACCGCTTCATCGCCAAGGAGCTGGCGTCCATCAAGAAGACGCCGAAGATCGCGATCGTCACGAAGACCGACCTCGTGGACGGCAAGACGCTCGCCGAGCAGCTCATCGCGATCGACCAGCTCGGCAAGGAGCTCGGTTTCGAGTGGGCCGAGATCGTGCCGGTGTCGGCGGTCGGCGACAAGCAGGTGGACCTGCTGGCCGACCTGATCGTCCCGCTGCTGCCGGAGGGGCCGGCCCTCTACCCCGAGGGTGATCTCACCGACGAGCCCGAGCAGGTCATGATCGCCGAGCTCATCCGTGAGGCCGCGCTGGAGGGGGTCCGGGACGAGCTCCCGCACTCCATCGCCGTCGTCGTCGAGGAGATGCTCCCCCGCGAGGACCGCCCCGCGGACAAGCCCCTCCTCGACATCCACGCCTTCGTCTACATCGAGCGCCCCAGCCAGAAGGGCATCATCATCGGCCCCAAGGGCAAGCGCCTGAAGGAGGTCGGCATCAAGTCCCGTCGGCAGATCGAGGCGCTGTTGGGGACGCCGGTGTTCCTGGACCTGCATGTGAAGGTGGCGAAGGACTGGCAGCGGGATCCGCGGCAGCTGCGCAAGCTGGGCTTCTGACCCGGTTTCCTCGCCCCCGCCGCCCCTACCCGTCCCGTCCCCGGGGGCTGCCGCCCCCGGACCCCCGCGTTCGGCCCTGAACGGGCCTCGTCCTCAAACGCCGGACGGGCTGAAAAACCCAGCCCCTCCGGCGTTTGAGGAGCGGGGGTCCAGGGGGCAGAGCCCCCTGGCGGGGTCGAAGGGGCGGAGCCCCTTCAAGGATGGGACGGGTAGGGGCGGCGGGGGCGAGGAACCCGGTGTGACGGGCGTCGTACCGGCCGTGAGCAGTACCGCGCCACCCCGAAAACCTCCCCGGCGAAAAGGCCTACGGCGTTGTCAGTCCCCCGGCGTACCCTGGAAATCGCCAGGCCGCCCAAGTGGCAGGCGAGTCGTATCGAGGAGGACGAGCAAGGCCTACGAGCCGGCCCATGACTCAGACACCCACAGCTCACACACCCGCGCAGGGGCAGGCGAGAGCACAGTTCACCGTCCCCGCCCAGCACCCCATGGTGACCGTGCTGGGGTCCGGCGACTCCCTGCTGCGCGTGATCGAGAAGGCCTTCCCGGGGGCCGACATCCACGTCCGGGGCAATGAGATCAGCGCGGTCGGCGACGCCGCTGAAGTCGCTCTCATCCAGCGCCTGTTCGACGAGATGATGCTGGTGCTCCGCACCGGACAGCCGATGACGGAGGACGCAGTGGAACGCTCGATCGCCATGCTCAGAGCGAGTGAGAACGGGGAAGGACCGGCCGAGACCCCGGCCGAGGTGCTCACCCAGAACATCCTCTCCTCGCGCGGCCGCACGATCCGCCCCAAGACCCTCAACCAGAAGCGGTACGTCGACGCGATCGACAAGCACACGATCGTCTTCGGAATCGGTCCCGCCGGCACCGGCAAGACGTACCTCGCCATGGCCAAGGCGGTGCAGGCCCTGCAGTCCAAGCAGGTCAACCGCATCATCCTGACCCGCCCCGCGGTGGAGGCCGGCGAGCGGCTCGGGTTCCTCCCAGGCACGCTCTACGAGAAGATCGACCCGTACCTGCGCCCGCTGTACGACGCGCTGCACGACATGCTCGACCCCGACTCCATCCCCCGGCTGATGGCCGCCGGCACCATCGAGGTCGCGCCGCTCGCCTACATGCGTGGCCGCACGCTCAACGACGCCTTCATCATCCTGGACGAGGCCCAGAACACCAGCCCCGAGCAGATGAAGATGTTCCTCACCCGCCTCGGCTTCGACTCGAAGATAGTCATCACCGGTGACGTGACCCAGGTCGACCTCCCGGACGGCACCAAGTCCGGTCTGCGGCAGGTGCAGGACATCCTGGAGGGCCTCGAGGACGTCCACTTCTCCCGGCTCTCCTCCCACGATGTCGTCCGGCACAAGCTCGTCGGCCGTATCGTCGACGCGTACGAGGTGTACGACAGCAAGCACGGCACCCAGAACGGCTCACACAAGGGCCGGGGCGGCAAGGCCGGGCACAAGGGGAAGTAGAGACACAGCACGACCATGTCGATCGACGTCAACAACGAGTCCGGAACCGAGGTCGACGAGCAGGCGATCCTCGACATCGCCCGCTACGCACTCGCACGGATGCGCATCCACCCGCTCTCCGAGCTCTCGGTGATCGTCGTGGACGCCGACGCCATGGAGCAGCTCCACATCCAGTGGATGGACCTGCCCGGGCCGACGGATGTCATGTCCTTTCCGATGGACGAGCTGCGGCCGCCGTCCAAGGACGACGACGAGCCTCCGCAGGGGCTCCTCGGTGACATCGTGCTGTGCCCCGAAGTCGCCGCCAAGCAGGGGTCGGAAGCGCCCACGCAGCACTCCATGGACGAGGAGCTCCAGCTGCTCACCGTCCATGGAGTGCTGCATCTGCTCGGGTACGACCACGAGGAGCCCGACGAGAAGGCCGAGATGTTCGGCCTGCAGGCCGCCATCGTGGACGGCTGGCGTTCGGAGAAGGGGATGACGGGGCCCTCCCCGGCCCCGACCGTGTCATGAGCCTTCCCCTCGTCTCCGGCGCGATCGCCCTGGTGGTCGTCGCCTGGCTCGCCGCCTGCGCGGAAGCGGGCCTGGCGCGCGTCTCCAGCTTCCGCGCCGAGGAGGCCGTACGCGGCGGCCGCCGCGGCAGCGAGAAGCTCGCGCTCGTCGCCGCCGACCCGACCCGCTATCTGAACGTGGCGCTGCTGGTGCGGGTGGCCTGCGAGATGGCCGCCGCCGCGCTCGTCACGTACGCCTGCCTGCAGGAGTTCGACCGCACCACCGAGGCCCTCCTGGTCGCGATAGCGGTCATGGTGCTGGTGTCGTACGTCGCCGTCGGGGTCTCCCCGCGCACCATCGGCCGCCAGCATCCGCTGAACACGGCGACGGCGGCGGCGTACGTGCTGCTGCCGCTCGCCCGGATCATGGGCCCGATCCCGTATCTGCTGATCCTCATCGGCAACGCCCTCACCCCCGGCAAGGGCTTCCGCCGCGGCCCGTTCGCCTCCGAGGCGGAGCTGCGGGCGCTGGTCGACCTCGCGGAGAAGGAGTCGCTGATCGAGGACGACGAGCGCCGCATGGTGCACTCGGTCTTCGAGCTGGGCGACACGCTGGTGCGGGAGGTGATGGTCCCGAGGACCGACCTGGTCGTCATCGAGCGTTACAAGACCATCCGCCAGGCCCTCACCCTCGCCCTGCGCTCCGGTTTCTCGCGCATCCCGGTCGTCGGGGAGAGCGAGGACGACGTGGTCGGGATCGTGTATCTGAAGGACCTGGTCCGCAAGACGCACATCAGCCGGGACGCGGAGAGCGAGCTGGTGTCCACGGCCATGCGGCCCGCCGCCTTCGTCCCGGACACCAAGAACGCCGGTGACCTGCTGCGCGAGATGCAGCAGGAGCGCAATCACGTCGCCGTCGTCATCGACGAGTACGGCGGCACCGCCGGCATCGTCACCATCGAGGACATCCTCGAGGAGATCGTCGGCGAGATCACCGACGAGTACGACCGTGAGCTGCCGCCGGTGGAGGAGCTGGGCGAGGACCGCTACCGGGTCACCGCCCGCCTGGACATCACCGACCTCGGCGAGCTGTATGGCCTCGACGAGTACGACGACGAGGACGTGGAGACGGTCGGCGGGCTGCTGGCGAAGGCGCTGGGCCGGGTGCCGATCGCCGGGGCGTCGTCCCTGGTCGAGCTGCCGGACAGCCGTGAGCTGCGGCTGACGGCGGAGGCGGCGGCCGGCCGCCGGAACAAGATCGTGACCGTGCTCGTGGAGCCGGTGGGCCCCGCCGGGCCCCTGGACGAGGAGACGAAGGCGGAGTGACCCCTCAGGAGCTGCGCGCATTCTGTCTGTCCTTCAACGCGGCCGTGGAGGAGTTCCCGTTCGCCCCGGAGATCTCGGTTTTCAAGGTCCGGGGCAAGGTGTTCGCCCTGAGCTGGATCGACGCCCGGCCCTTGAGAGTCAACCTCAAGTGCGACCCGGAGGACGCGGTCCGGCTCCGCACCGAGCACCCCGGCCTGATCGCGCCCGGCTACCACATGAACAAGCGGCACTGGAACACGGTGACGGTCGACGGCGAACTCCCGGACCGTGTCGTCCGGGAGTTCATCGAGGACTCGTACGACCTGGTCGTGGCCGGTCTGCCGAGAGCCGAGCGGCTCCGCCTCGACCGCCCCTGAGCCCGCTCGGAGTTCTCTCCTCCGGCGCGGTCCCGCCACGCGGTGGCGCCGATCCCGTCGAACGGCTCGACGGGTGGGGCGTCCCGCGCGACCGGCGTGGTGATCGGTCGCATGGGACGCCCCTCGGGCCCACCCCCGTCAGGCCCGCGTCCTCTTCCCGCCGCGGGACACCGCACCGAGTCCCACCGCCACCAGGGCGGCCGTGGCCAGCACGATCGCCGCGTTGAGGGCCATCACCGTGCGGGTGCCGGACAGCAGGTCGTCGGAGGTCGTCGCGAGGACGCCCAGCAGGGGGATGCCGATGGTGATGCCGATCTGCTGGGTCGAGGTGACCAGACCGGTGGCCAGGCCCTGTTCCTCGTCGGGGACGCCGGAGGTGACCGTCAGGCCGTAGGAGATGATCGCGCCCAGGTGGAACATGCTCGCCAGCGAGACGGCGGCCGTGGCTAGCCAGACGGACCAGGTGTGGGCGTTCAGGAACAGCAGGGCGGAGATGAAGGCGCCCTGACCGGTGAGCGAGACGACCAGGGTGCGGCGCGCGCCGAGGCGGCTGATGAACCTCGGGGTGAGCGAGCCCGCGATCACCGAGACGACACCCTGGACGCCGAAGACCAGGCCCGTCTCCCAGGCCGACAGGTGCAGGATCTCCTGCAGGTACAGGGTGAGGACGAAGACGACGGTCGACATCATCGAGAAGGTGACCAGGCCGCCCAGGTTGCCCCAGGCCACCGTGCGGCGGCGCAGCATGGGCAGCGAGACAAGGGGTGCGGACGTGCGGGACTCGACGACCGCGAAGGCCGTGAGGAGCGCGAGGCCCACGATGAGCGTCGTGATGACGTCGGTGCGGCCGAAGCCGTGGTCGGCAGCCGTGGTCAGGGCGTAGATCAGGGAGAGCAGACCCCCGGTGACGGTGATCGCGCCGGGCACGTCCAAGTGGGGGCGCTCGGGAGTGCGGGACTCGGGCAGCAGGCCGGGTGCCAGCGGCAGCACGACCAGCGCGAAGACGGCGAGCAGGCCCATCGTGGAGCGCCAGCCGAGCGCGTCGGTGAGGACGCCGCCCGCGACGACGCCGATGGTGAACCCGAGGGACATGAGCGTCCCGGAGATGCCGAGGGCGCGTTCCCGGGCGGGGCCCTCGGGGAACGTGGTGGTGAGCAGGGACATGCCCGTCGGGACGATGACCGCCGCGCCGAGGCCTTGGAGGGCGCGTCCCGCGAGGAAGGACGCCGGGTCCCAGGCGAACGTCGCGAGTACCGAGGCCGCGGCGAACAGGGCGAGGCCGGTGAGGAACAGCTTGCGGCGGCCGTAGAGGTCGCCGATACGGCCGAACAGGAGCAGGAATCCGCCGGACGGCAGCGCGAACGCCGTGACCGCCCACTGCAGTGCCGACTGGCTCATGCCGAGGTCGGCGCCGAGGACGGGGAGGGCGACGTTCAGGACGGAGAAGTCGAGCGCGACCATGAACTGGGCGGCGCACAGGACGAACAGGACGAGTTTGTCGCGCGTCGACAACCGGGGATCGTCGAGCGAGGGGGGCGTGGTGGGAGTGGTGGTGTCGATCGCCATGGGCAAGAGACTGCTCCCGCCGGAATAGCCGTGGGGAGCGGGAAGTTGTCCTGGTGGTGGCACCACCAGCCAACAGGACGAGGGGGATTCGTACGTGTCCGAGGGCGCGCTGAAGAGCAGGCGGCGGCACGAGCTGCGCGAGTTCCTGATGAGCAGGCGGGCCCGGGTGACACCGGCCGAGGCAGGCCTGCCGGACGGCGGGGCGCGGCGTCGTACGCCGGGGTTGCGGCGCGAGGAGGTCGCCGTGCTCGCCGGAGTGGGCGCCTCCTGGTATCAGTGGCTGGAGCAGGGGCGGGACATCTCCGTGTCGCCGCAGGTGCTGGACTCGGTGGCCCGCGTGCTGCGGCTGAGCAACGCCGAGCGCCGGCATCTGTATCTGCTGGCCGGGATGAATCCGCCGGTGCGCGAAGTGGCGCCCGAGAAGCGGGACATGTGCGACGGGCTGCAGCGGCTGATCGACGCCTGGATGCCGTACCCGGCGCACATCATGGACAGGTACTACAACGGCGTGATGCACAACGACGCGGCCGCGGCCGTGCTCGGCATGCGGCCGGGCAAGAACTGGAACTGCCTGATCGACTTCTTCACGGATCCGCTGTACCGGGCGCGGTCGAAGAGCTGGGAGCTGAACGCCCGTACCGTCGTGGCGCAGTTCCGCGCGCTGTGCTCGGCCTCCCCCGACGACGAGGGCTTCCTGGCCGTGCTGGCGGAGGCGAGGGCGTCCAGCCCGGAGTTCACCGAGCTGTGGGAGCGGCGGGACATCGAGGACGCCGGGCAGATCCGCAAGGAGCTGGACCATCCGCTGGTCGGGCTGCTGTGCCTGGAGTCGAGCGTGATGCAGATGCCGGTGCGGCCGGATCTGTCGATCGTGCTGCACACTCCGCTGGACGAGGCGAACACGGCGGCGAAGCTTGAGTGGCTGGCGTCGCCGGAGGGGCGGCGCGGGGCCATGTACCCCGTGGCCGGTTAGGCCCGGCGTCGCTACGTATGCTCAGGTCATGACCGACAACAGCGCGCTCGACCCCGAGGACCGCAAGATCGTCACCCTGGCCCGTTCCGCGCGGGCCCGCAACGGCGTTCCCGAGGGGGCGGCCGTACGGGACGAGACCGGCCGTACCTATGTCGCCGGGACCGTTGCCCTGGACTCCCTGAAGCTGAGCGCGCTGCGGACGGCGGTGGCGATGGCGGTGGCGTCGGGGGCGAAGTCGCTGGAGGCGGCGGCGGTCGTGACGGATGCGGAGGGGGTCTCGGAGGGGGACCGGGCGGCTGTGCGGGACCTTGGCGGGGCTGGGACGCCGGTGCTGGTGGCGGGGCCGGACGGGACGGTGCGTTCCACGGTGACGGCGGGCTGAGGTTCGGGGGCGAACGCCGGACGAGCTGGAACACCCGGAGTTCAGGGCCGCGCTGCCGCCGTGATGTGGCTCAGTACGCAGCGCCAGCGGCCGTCCCGGCGTACGAAGACGTCGGTCGTCCACTCGTCCGCGTCGAAGCGCTCGCCCCGGTAGTGGGCCGTGTTCGTCACCCGGGCGGTCACGACCGCCGAGTCGCCGTGGACGCGGATCCTGGGTTCGCCGACGATCCGGAACGCCGAGTGGGTCAGGTCGCCGGACTCGACGAGCGCGAGGAACTGCGCCCTGGTGGAGATGCCCGAGTCGGAGACGATGACCCAGTCGTCGGCCATGAAGTCGGCGATCCGGGCGGGCTCGTTGGAGACCATCGCCGCCGCCCAGCCGTGTGTGGTGGCAGCGAGCCCGGCCACGCTCGCATCGTCGCTCATGGCCGGATGGTAACCAGAGCCGTCCGGGGCGGCGCCCGGAGCGTATCCGACGGGCGAGTGTCAGTGCCGGGTGTCACGCTGAGGTCAGAGGATCTGCGAAGGGAATCACCATGATCACCACTGACCTCGCTCCCGGCTCCCCCTGTTGGCTCGACCTCGGTGCCCCGGACGTCCGGGCCGCCGCGGCCTTCTACGGCGCGGTGCTCGGCTGGGAGTACGAGTCCATGGGTGAGGCGGAGGACTTCGAAGGCGGGATGTTCAAGAAGGACGGCAAGACCGTCGCCGGGCTCGGCAAGCTCACCGAGGAGGGGGCGCGGTCGGCCTGGATGATCTACTACACCGTCGATGACGCGGACGCGACGACCCAGGCGGTCGAGCGCGCGGGCGGCACGGTGCGGGTGGCGCCGCGGGACCTCGACGACTGGGGGCGGATGGCGCAGTACAACGATCCGCTGGGCGGCCAGTTCGCGGTCTGGCAGCCGGGGAAGAACTCGGGATTCGAGCTGGCGGACGCGCCGGGCTCGCTGTCGTGGACCGAGCTGTACACGAGCGACGCCGCGGGCGCGAAGGAGTTCTACAGCGGTGTCTTCGGCTGGCAGTTCAGTGAGATGGCGCTGCCGGGCGGCGGCGGCGCGTACACCCTCATCACGCCGGCCGGGCTGCCCGAGGAGCGCATGCAGGGCGGTCTCATGGAGCTGCCCGAGGAGAACCTCACGCTGACGAACGGACGGCCTTACTGGCACCCGGTCTTCCACGTCACCGACTGCGACGCCGCCGTCGCCGAGGTCACCGAGAACGGCGGCAGTGTGCAGATGGGGCCGGAGGACGCGGAGGGCGTCGGCCGGCTGGCCGTCTGCGTGGACCCGTGGAACGCGGACTTCGTGGTGCTGACGCCGTCCACCCCGCCGTCCACCTCCGGCTGAGCCCACGGACCCCCTGGGCCTGAACCCGCCACGCCGGTGGGGCTGAACCCGTCACCGCGGTGGGGCTGAACCCGTCACGCCGACCTGCGGAACCCGATCGTCGGCACCGCCCGCCGCAGCGGCCACGGTCTCCCGTCCTCCTCCGGCACCAGATCCGCCAGGAACGCGTACCGGCGCAGGGCCTCGGGGTCCTGCCGGTCGAGGGACTGGACCTTGCGCCACCAGGCGCCGATCTCGGCCCAGCCGGGGGCGGACAGGGAGCCGCCGAACTCCTGCACCGACAGGGCTGCCGTGAGGCCCGCGAAGGCCAGCCGGTCGGCCAGCGGCCAGTCGGCCAGGGTGCCGGTGACGAAACCGGCCACGAAGACGTCGCCGGCGCCGGTCGGGTCGAGGGCCTCGACGGCGATCGCGGGGACCTCGGCCGTCTCCCCGGTCCGTCCGTCCACCGCGTACGCGCCCTGCGCGCCGAGGGTGACCACCGCGAGGGGGACGTGCGCGGTGAGGGCGTGGGCCGCCTCGCGCGGGCAGTCGGTGCCCGTGTATCGCATGGCCTCCTGGGCATTCGGCAGGAAGGCCTCGCAGTGCTCCAGATCGGCCAGCCCCGCCAGGTCCCACGCCCCCGTGTCGTCCCAGCCGACGTCGGCGAAGATACGGGCGCCCTTGCTCGCGGCCTGCGCGATCCAGGGGGCCCGCTTGCCCGGCTCCAGCGAGGCCACGGCGGCACGTGCGCGTGGGGGGCAGTCCGGCGCCGGCTCCTCCGGGGGCGGCTCGTGGCCGTGGGAGACCATCGTGCGCTCCCCCTCGTACGCCATCGAGACCGTCACCGGCGAGTGCCAGCCCGGCACCGTGCGCGACGGCGAGAGGTCGATGCCCTCGCCGTGCTCCAGCGCGTCCCAGCAGTACTCGCCGTAGTGGTCGTCGCCGAAGGCCGCCGCGAGGGAGGTCCGCAGGCCGAGGCGGGAGAGGGCCGTCGCCATGTTCGCCACGCCGCCGGGGCTCGACCCCATCCCGCGCGCCCAGGACTCTGTCCCGCGCACCGGGGCCGAGTCGAGGCCGGTGAAGATGATGTCGAGGAAGACCGTGCCCGTGAGGTACACGTCCCAGGGCGGGTCGGCGGGCGTGCGCAGGCCGGCGAGGGGGTCGACCCGGGCCCGGCGGTACGGCGCCCCTGCCATGGACGACGACCCCTGGGGCGAGGGTCCCTTTCCGTTGGTCGCGGTGGGCGTGGTCACGGTGCGCTCCCTGACGTGGTGCTGATCTGGCCAGTGTGCACCACGCCACCGACAACGCCACCGCACCAGGCACAACGTCACCGCGATCCGGCCCGAGCCCCCGGTGGAGACCTCACCGAGGCGGTCGGCAAGCCCCTACCAGCGGGGCACCGAGGGCGTGCCCCAGCCCGGGTCGGCGACCCGCATGGCGGCCGCGTCGTCGCGGTCTCTCAGCGAACCGTCGTCATCCAGCCACCGCCGGTGCAGCTCCGCCAGCCGCTCGCGGTCCAGCTCGACACCGAGACCGGGCGCGTCGGACACGGCGACCTTGCCGCCCTCGAAGGTGAGGCGTTCGGTGAGGACGTCCTCGGACTGCCAGGGGTAGTGGGAGTCGCAGGCGTGGTGCAGGTTGGGGACGGTCGACGCCACGTGGGTCATCGCGGCCAGGGAGATGCCCAGGTGAGTGTTGGAGTGCATGGACACCCCGACGCCGAAGGTGCGGCAGATCGCCGCCAGCTGCTGGGTGTTGCGCAGCCCGCCCCAGTAGTGGTGGTCGGAGAGAACGACCTGCACGGCGTCCTTGGTGAACGCCTCCTTGATCTCCGCGAACGTCGTCACGCACATGTTGGTCGCCAGCGGCACCCCCGCCCGCGCGGCGACCTCGGTCATGGCGGCCGTACCGAGGGCCGGGTCCTCCAGGTACTCGAGGACGTCCCCGAGCTCCCGCGCCACCTTCAGCGAGGTCTCCACGGACCAGGCCCCGTTGGGGTCGAGGCGCAGGGGGTGCCCGGGAAAGGCCGCCGCGAGGGCCCGTACGGCAGCGATCTCCTCGTCCGGCGGAAAGACCCCGCCCTTGAGCTTGAAGGAGGTGAACCCGTACCGCTCCGTGAACTTCCGCGCCTGCTCGACCACCCCGGCCGGGTCGACGGCGGCACCCCAGTCGTCCTTCTCGGCGTGGACGCCCTCCGGATGCTCGGCCCATTTGTAGAACAGGTAGGCGCTGTACTCGACCGCGTCCCGCACTTTGCCGCCGAGCAGCGCGTGCACGGGCAGCCCGAGCGCCTTGCCGAGGGCGTCGAGGCAGGCCACCTCGAAGCCGGAGACCACGGACAAGCGCAGCTTGTCGGCGGTCTGGACACCACGCAGCCCGCCGACGTCGACCTGGCCCTGGACCCGGGACCGGTCGACGGCCACCTCGTCGGCGACGGCGAACAGGCCGTTCACATCGGAGACTTGACGACCCATCAGTTTCTTCGCGAACGGCCGGGCCAGCTCCAGGTACTTGGTGTCGCCGTACGTCTCACCGACGCCCGTGACCCCGTCGGCCGTCACCACCTCCACGATCAGGCGGGGCGTGTACGGCTGATGCACCCCCTGGGTGTTCAGCAGCGGCGGGTCGGCGACCAGGATGGGCGTGAGGCGGACGTCGGTGATCGTGAGGTTCACAGCGCTGCTCCTACGAGGTCGAGTCCGGTGGCGAGGAGAGTGCGCAGGTCGGCCAGGTCGGCGGCCGACGGATCGGTGAGCGGGGCGCGTACGGGGCCGACGGGGCGGCCGCGCAGCCGGGCCGCCGCCTTCACCAGGGACACGGCGTATCCGGGCACCCGGTCGCGGACCTCGACGAGCGGGACGTAGAAGTCGCGCAGCAGCTTGTCGGCCGTGTCGTGATCACCGCACCGGAGGGCGGCGAAGAAGGCGTTCGCGATCTCGGGGGCGAAGGCGTGGACGGCGGAGGAGTAGGCCGGGACGCCGACGGTGGCGTAGGCGCGGGCCTGGATCTCGGCGGTGGCGGCGCCATTGAAGAAGAGGAAGCCCTCGGGGGCGGCGAGGGTGAGGCGCTGGAGGCGGTCGAGATCGCTGTGGCCGTCCTTGAGGCCGATGACGTTCGGGATGCGGGCGATGCGCCGCAACGAGTCGGCGGTGAAGGCGACTTGACCGCGCTGGTAGGTGATGAGCGGCAGCCGGGTCCGGGCCGCGAGCTGCTCCAGCTGGGCGACCAGGCCGTCCTGCGGGGCGGCGACCAGGTAGTGCGGCAGGACGAGGAGGGCGTCGGCGCCGGCCTCCTCGGCGATCCGGGCGAACCGCGCGGCCTGCGCCCAGCCGTAGCCGACCCCGGCGACGACGGGCACGCGCCCGCCCGCCTCCTCGACGGCGATCGAGACGACCTGCCGGTACTCGTCCTCGTCCAGCGAGAAGAACTCTCCTGTGCCGCAGGCGGGGAAGAGGGCGCCCGGGGCGGTGGCGAGCTGGGCGGCGACGTGGGCGCGGAAGCCGTCCGGGTCCAGCGTGCCGTCCGCGTGGAAGCTTGTGAGCGGGAACGACAGCACTCCTTGCGCCATGCCGTCCCGCAAGCGCCGGGCCGTGTCCGTATGGAGGTCATCGAGGCCATGGAGGCTCTGGGGGCTCACCCTCGCCATCTCCCAATGTAGACGTCATCCACGTATGAGAATGGAGACTAGATACGCGAACCCTGACCGTCAATGGCACGGCCCCTCCGACACGTCCATCGGATGCGATCCGTTTACGATCGCCCCATGTCAGACACAGGCGGCGTCCGCGAGGTGAAGTCGGCGGCGCGCACGGTCGAGTTGCTGGAACTGCTCGCCGCGCGAGGCGACCGCCCCGCCCGCCTGCAGGAGCTGGCCGACGAGCTGGACGTACCGCGCAGCTCCATGTACGCCCTGCTCCAGACCCTGATCTCCCGCGGCTGGGTCCGCACGGACATCACCGGCTCCCTCTACGGCATCGGCATCCACGCCCTGCTCACCGGCACCAGCTACCTCGACTCCGACCCGCGCGTCCGGGTCGTACGCCCGTATCTCGACGAGGCTTCGGAGGCGCTGGGCGAGACGATCCATATGGGCCGGCTGGACGGCCGGGACGTGGCCTATCTGGCGACGCGTGAGTCGCACGAGTACCTGCGGACGATCAGCCGGGTCGGCCGGCGCCTTCCGGCCCACGCGGGCGCCCTGGGCAAGGCGCTGCTCGCCGAACGCCCCGACGGCGGCCTCCCCGAGGGCCCGTACGAGTCCCTCACTCCCCGCACCCACACCACCCGCGAGTCCCTCGCCGCCGATCTCGCCGAGGTGCGGGTGCGCGGTTACTCGGTCGACCGCGAGGAAAGCGTCACCGGCATCGCCGGCTTCGGATTCGCCCTGCGCTACGACACCCCGGCCCAGGACGCGATCAGTTGCTCGGTGCCGGTGGCCCGGCTGTCGGCGGGACATGAGGAGCGGATCGTCGCCGTGATGCGGGAGATCAGGGCGAAGATCGAGGCGACGGTTCCCGGCGGGGGCGGCGTGGGCGGGTCGGTGCACTGGCGCAGGTGAGGGCGCCTTCTACCCGAACTCCCACACCCCAAACGGAACGTGCCCCAGATCACACCCCCCTCGCTTCTTCCCACCAGTCCCTGCTTGATACAAATTCCTCGCGCGTTCCTGTCCGTCGACGGCCTGCGCCCTCCCCCTCTTGAGCCGCTTCTTTTCGCATGCCCTGGGAACGCCCGTGTTCGCCCCCCGCACCACTGCCTGGCCCCTCGTCGCCCTTTTCACGGCCGGGTACCTGGCCCCGTATCTGCTGCCGACGGTCGTCGGCAGGCTCGACTCGGGTCTTCCGCTCTCCCCCACCCAGGCGGGCGCCGTCGGCAGCGCGCTGCTGCTGAGTTCGGCGTCGGCCGGGTTCGCGCTGGCCTCGCGCGTCGAGCGGATCGGGGCGCGGCGGCTGGCCCGCATCGGCCTGACGCTCGCGGCCCTCGGCTACGGCGGGGCGGCATTCGCACACGCCGTACCGGCCGTCGTCCTGGGCGTGCTCGTCGGCGGCTTCGGCTCCGGTACGGCCACCGCGGTCGCCGCCACCCGCATCGCCGCCCAGCCCGACCCGCACCGGCCCACCACGCTCGGCCTCCTCGGCGTCTCCGCCCTGGCGGGCGCCGTCTATCTGACGGTCCCCCACCTCGGCCCCGGGCACGGCCTCCCGCTCGCCGCGATCGCCCTCACGGCGCTCGCCGTATGGCCGCTGACGAGCCGGCTCGCGGTCGCCACGAGCACCTCACGACAGGGCTGGGACGCCTCCCCTCTGCCCCACCGCCGCCAGGGTCTGACCCTCGCCGCCTGCATGCTGTGCTGGTCCCTCGCCCAGAACTCCCTCTGGGGCGTCAGCGGCCGGATCGGCCTGGACCAGGCGCATCTGACGGAGGCCACGGTCGGCGCGGTGTTCGCGGTGGCGCTCGGCGCCGGGCTGCTGGGCGTCACCGGGGCGGGCGCGCTCGGCCCGCGCCTCGGCCGCGCGCTGCCCATCGGCGCGGGTACGGCCCTCATCGCGGTCTGCATCGCGCTCAGCGCGTCCGCCACCGACCTGACGAGCTTCGCGACCGGCGAGATCGCCTGGAACACGCTCTACCCGATCGTCCTGTCGTACGTCATCGGCCTCGCCGCCTCCCTCGACGCGCGCGGCCGCTGGGCGGTGCTCGTCGGCTCGGCGTCGTCGCTGGGCACGGCGGCGGGCCCGCTGACCGGGAGCGTGCTGTCGGCGCAGGCCGGGTTCCCGGTCATGGGTGCGGCGCTGGCGGCCGGGCTGCTGGTGATCGCCGTACCGATGACGGCCGTGGCGCTGGGCCTGCGGTCCCGGAAGACCGTCGCGGTCACGGAAGGCGTCGAGGTGGTCGAGGTCGTCGAGGTGGTCGAAATCCCCTTGGGCACCGCCGAAGCCACCCCCGCCGCTCCCGACCGCCTCACCGCGGCTACCTGAACTCGTACGCCTCCACCTCGGCCAGATACCGCGCCCGCAACTCCTCGTCGTCCTCCAGGAAGGAGGCGAGGAACGAGTTGCGGGCGAGCTCCCGGAGCCGTTCGTCGGTCAGGCCGAGGCTCCGGCGTACGGCGTCGAAGTTGTCGCCCGCGTAGCCGCCGAAGTAGGCCGGGTCGTCGGAGTTGACCGTGCACATCAGCCCGGCGTCGAGCATCGCGGGCAGGGGGTGCTCGGCGAGGACGTCGACGGTCCGCAGCCGTACGTTCGACAGCGGACACAGCGTCAGCGGCACCCGCTCCCGCACCAGCCGCTCGACCAGCGCCGGGTCCTCCATGCACCGCAGCCCGTGGTCGACGCGCTCCACGCCGAGGACGTCGAGGGCCTCGGTGATGTAGGCGGGCGGCCCCTCCTCGCCCGCGTGGGCGACGCGCCGCAGACCGAGCGCGGCGGCGGCCTCGTACACCTCGCGGAACTTCACCGGCGGGTGGCCGACCTCGGCCGAGTCGAGGCCGACGCCGGTGATCCGGTCGAGATACGGCTCGGCGGCCCGCAGCGTCTCCATGGCCGACTCGGCGGAGTCGTCACGCAGGAAGCACATGATGAGCCGCGTGGAGACGCCATGGCTCTCCTCACTACGCCCCAGCGCCCGCCACAGCCCCTCGACGACCGTGCCCAGCTCCACTCCCCGCTTGGTGTGCGCCTGCGGGTCGAAGAAGATCTCCGCGTGCCGCACACCCTGCGCGGCGGCGCGGGCCAGGTAGGCGTTCGCCAGGTCCTCGAAGTCCCGCTCGGTGCGCAGGACGGCCATGAGCTCGTAGTACAGGTTCAGGAAGGACTGGAGGTCCTCGAACTGGTAGGCCTTGCGCAGCTCTTCGGTGTCGGCGTACGGCAGCTCGACGCGGTTGCGGTCGGCCAGTTCGAAGGCGAGCTCGGGTTCGAGGGTGCCTTCGATATGGAGGTGCAGTTCTGCTTTCGGGACGGACATCAAAGCATCGTACGGCGGTGTCACCGACGTTTCGGTAGCGGCACCCGCAGCAGGTCGTGCGCGACCGTCAGCTCCCCGTCGAAACCGGCGTCCCGTGCCTGCCGCTCGAACTCCTCGGGCTCGGTGTAGCGCTGGCTGAAGTGGGTGAGCACGAGATGCCGTACGCCGCAGTCGAGCGCGACCCGAGCGGCCTGACCAGCCGTCAGATGGCCGTGCTCCACGGCGAGTTGGACGTCCTCGTCGAGGAAGGTGGACTCGATGACGAGCATGTCGCAGCCGTCGGCCAGGGCGTACACCCCGTCGCACAGCCGCGTATCCATGACGAACGCGAACCGCTGGCCGCGCCGGACCTCGCTGACGTCCCGCAGGGAGACCCCGCCGAGCACGCCTTCCCGCTGGATGCGCCCGACGTCCGGCCCCTTGATGCCGTGCGCGGCGAGCCGGTCGGGCAGCATGCGGCGACCGTCGGGCTCGACGAGGCGGTAGCCGTACGACTCGACGGGGTGCGACAGCCGGGCGGTCTCCAGCCGGTAGCCACCGGTGTCGGCTATGACGCCGTCGGCGCTGACCGGGGCCTGTGCGAGGTCGACGGTCTCGCGGTAGGCGGTGGCGTAGCGCAGCCGGTCGAAGAAGCGCTGGCCGGAACGCGGGTAGTGGGCGGTGACGGGGTGCGGCACCTTGTCGAGGTTGATCCGCTGGATGACGCCGGCGAGGCCGAGCGAGTGGTCCCCGTGGAAGTGGGTGACACAGATCCGGTTCAGGTCGTGCGCCGCGACTCCGGCCCGCAGCATCTGCCGCTGCGTGCCCTCGCCGGGGTCGAAGAGGATGCCCTCGCCGTCCCAGCGCAGCAGATAGCCGTTGTGGTTGCGGTGCCGGGTCGGCACCTGGCTCGCTGTCCCGAGGACGACCAATTCACGTACGGACACGGTGACTTCGACTTACTCCGAATTGCTTCGACTTATCCGGGGGGCCACTGCAGGCCGCGGCCGCCGAGGATGTGGGCGTGGGCGTGCCAGACGGTCTGTCCGGCGCCGGCGCCGGTGTTGAAGACGATGCGGTAGCTCTCCAGCTTGTCCTCGTCGGCGACGGCCTGGGCCTCGCGCAGGACGTCCGCGGCGAGGGTGGGTTCGGCGGTGGCGAGGGCGGCGGCGTCCCGGTAGTGCGCCTTGGGGATGACCAGGACGTGGGTGGGTGCCTGAGGGTTGATGTCCCGGAACGCGACGGTCGTGTCCGTCTCCCGCACGATCGTCG
Source organism: Streptomyces sp. SD31 (assembly GCF_052068475.1). NCBI lineage: Bacteria > Bacillati > Actinomycetota > Actinomycetes > Kitasatosporales > Streptomycetaceae > Streptomyces > Streptomyces sp. SD31. The sequence continues at coordinate 137,553 of NZ_JBQHCX010000008.1, forward strand.
CCGGGACATGGCCCTCGACGATCTTGCAGAACAGGCAGTCGTCCTGCGGCTCCCCTGCCATGGTCCCTCCGGGGGGTTGGGCGGCGTGGTTTACGGAGGGCATCGTATCGTCGTCGGGTACGGGGGCGTGGGGGTTGATCGCGCCCACGCGGCGGAGCCGCATATCGCTACAGCCCCGCGCCCCTTAGGTGGGCAAAGTGGGCGGCGTTTTTGCCGGACTGGTCTCCAAGCCCTCCAGCGCGATCCGGATCGCCTCGTCCAGTTGTGCGTCCCTGCCCGCCACCCAGTCCTGCGGGCGTTGGACCACCTCCACGTCCGGGTCGACGCCGTGGTTCTCCAGGTCCCAGCCGTAGCCCTCCAGCCAGATGGCGTACTTCGGCTGGGTGATCAGGGTGCCGTCGACCAGCTGGTATCGGCTGTCGATGCCGATCACGCCGCCCCAGGTCCGCGTGCCCACCACCGGTCCCAGACCCAGCGCCTTGATCACCGCGTTGACGATGTCGCCGTCGGAGCCGGAGAACTCGTTCGCCACCGCCACCACAGGGCCTCGCGGAGCGTCCGTCGGATAGCTGTACGGGCGCATCCCGCGCGGTACCTCCCAGCCGACGATCCGGCGCGCCAGCTTCTCGACGACCAGTTGGGAGGTGTGGCCGCCGCCGTTCTCCCGGATGTCCACGACGAGGCCCTCCCGGGCCACCTCGACGCGCAGGTCGCGGTGGATCTGGGCCCAACCCGGCGCCTGCATGTCGGGCACATGGAGGTAACCGAGCCGGCCGCCGGACTTCTCGTGGACGTAGGCCCGCCGGTCCGCCACCCAGGCGTGGTACCGCAGGGGCTGCTCGTCGGCGGTCGGGACCACGACGGCGTGCCGTACGTCCCCACCGCCGGTCGGCGAGATCGTCAGCTCCACCGCCTTGCCCGCCGTGCCGACGAGCAGCGGAGCGGGGCCGGTCACCGGGTCCACCGGCACTCCGGCCACCGCCACGATCGCGTCGCCGGCCCGCACGGCCACCCCGGGCGCGGCCAGCGGCGCCCGGGCCTCGGGGTCGGAGGTCTCGGACGGCAGGATGCGGTCGATACGCCAACTGCCGTCCGGATGGCGGGAGATGTCGGCGCCGAGCAGTCCCTGCCGGGCCCCGCCGCCGTATCCGCCGCGCGCGGCGACGTACGCGTGCGAGGTGCCGAGCTCGCCCTGCACCTCCCACAGCAGGTCGATCAGGTCGTCGTGGGTGGCCACCCGGTCGACGATCGGGCGGTAGCGGTCCAGCACCCCGGTCCAGTCGACGCCGTTCATGTCCGGCCGCCAGAAGTGGTCCCGCATGATGCGACCGGTCTCCTCGAACATCTGCCGCCATTCCGCCGACGGGTCGACCGTCTGCCGTACGCGGGTCAGGTCCACGGTGATGTTCGACTCGCTGTCGTCGTCGCCGGAGGCCCGCCGGTCGCTCGGTACGACCTTGAGGCGGCCGTCGGTCCACAGCAGCAGCCGCTTGCCGTCGCCGCTGACCTCGAAGTGGTCGGCGTCGTCGGCGAGATGCTCGACGCGCCGCTGGAGGAGGTCGTAGCGTTCCAGCTCGCTCTTGGGCTCGGGGTCGTCGGGCGTGGCCCGGGAGGCGCCGAGCGCGCCGCGTACGGGGTGCCGTAGCCACAGCACGCCGTCCTTCGCGGCCCGCAGGTTGGTGTAGCGGGCGGCCTCGACCGGGAACGGCACGATCCGGTCGGCGAGCCCTTCGAGGTCGATGCGCGTGGTGGGGGTGCCCTCGCTGTCGGGCGTCTCGTCCTTGTCGGGCGCGTCGAAGGGGCGGCCGTGCCGCTGCGGGCCGAAGGGGGACGGGGTCGTCGCCGCCAGGGTGATCAGGTGGGGGCGGGAGCCGACCACGAAGGCGAGGTCGAAGACGTGTTCGTCGTAGACCGGGTCGAAGGCGCGCGTCGACAGGAACACCAGGTGCTTGCCGTCCGGCGTGAACGCGGGCGCGTAGTCCTGGAAGCGCAGGGGGGTCGCCTCGGACACCGACAGGTCGGTGGTGTTGGCGAGCTTGAGCTGGCTGAGCGGGCGCGGGCCGGGGTGCGACCAGGCGAGCCAGGCCGAGTCGGGCGAGAAGACCAGCCCGGAGACATCCCCGTCCGCGCTGCGGTCGACCTCGCGCACCTCGCCGCTCTCCCGCTCGACGAGCAGCAGCCGCCCGTCGTGCGCGGCGACCGCCGCCCGGCTCCCGTCGGGCGCCATGGCGAGCTCCAGGACGCGGCCCAGCTGCCCGGCGCCGAGCCTGCGCGGCGTCGTCCCCGGCGCGAGCCCGGTCGCGGGCGCGAACTCCAGGGCGTCGTCGCCCTCCGCGTCCGTCACCCACACCACCCACTCCTCGCCCTCCGCCCGGAAGGTGCGCGGCAGCCGGGCCCGTACGCCGGGCTCGGCGGCGAGCGCGCGGGCGGGACCGGAGCGGTGGGTGACCCAGTGCACGGCGCCCCGGACGGAGACCGCGCTGCCGCGCGCGGTGTGGTCGGGTGCCGCCTCCCCGAACGAGCGGGCGGCGTTCAGCGGATACGGCTGCCGGTCGGTGCGCTGCCCGCCGAGCCGGATGTCGAGCGGGCGCGGCTCGGACCCGTCGAGGTCGTCCAGGAGCCACAGTTGCCCGGCACAGGCGTAGACGACACGGGTGCCGTCGCTCGCGGCGTGCCGGGCGTAGAAGCCGTCGACCGGGGTGTGGCGGCGCAGATCGGACCCGTCGGCGAGGGACGAGTAGACGGCCCCCACCCCCTCGTGGTCGGAGAGGAAGGCGACCCGCTCCCCGACCCACACGGGATACTCGATGTTCCCCGCCAGCTCCTCATGCAGCCGTACGAAGTCCCCCTCGCCCGCGCGGTCGATCCACAACTTGCCCGCCGTACCGCCCCGGTAGCGCTTCCAGCGTGCCGCCTCCAGCCCCATGGGCGCCGAGGCGAGCACCAGGTGGGGACCGTGGACGACATCGGCGACGGGGCCGTACGGCAGCGTGGTGGCCGGTCCGCCGTCCAGCGGGACCGTGTGGGCCCAGGTGCGGCGGCCGCCGGCCTGGCCCTGGGTGCTGATCGCGAGGACCTCGCCGTCGGGGGTCCAGCCGCGCACCCGGGTCTGCCAACTGCCCCAGTGCGTGAGGCGCTTCGAGGGGCCGCCGTCGACCGGCGCGATGTGCACCTCGGGGGCGCCGTCGCGGGTGGAGGTCCAGGCGACGGTCGTGCCGTCGGGCGAGATGCGCGGCAGGCTGACCGGCACGTTGTCGGCGCTGACCCGCCAGGCCCGGCCGCCGTCGAGCGGGGCCAGCCATACGTCGTCCTCGGCGGTGAAGGCGACCAGGTCTCCGTGCAGATGCGGATACCGGAGATACGAAGACGATCCAGGCGTCGCGGACTGAGTCACCCGATCACCATAAACAGGGGCGGCGTCCGGGGACAGGCACTTCGGATCACTTGCCCAACTCAGGTGCCGGTGCGGTCACTTGCCCTCCGGCCAGCAGTTCGGGTGCTGCTTGCAGTAGACGGTCTTGGTGACGGTGACCGTGACGGTGGGCCCCGGCTGCTGTCCGCCGCCGCCCGGGTTGACGGGCGAGGGCGTGGCATCGCAGTTGCCCAGCCCGTTCACGTGGAACCACTCCTTGCCGCCGACCTTGGCGACGAGGTCGCCGCGCACACAGGAGCCGCTGACGGCCCGGGTGATCCTGCCGGTGACGGTGATGTCCTTGCCGTCCTTGGTCTCGCCCTCGCAGTCGACCTTGACCACGGCGTTCTCGCTCGCCGTCGGCGCGGCGGAACCTCCCTTTCCGTCGCCGTCGTACGAGCCCGTGCAGTTGAGCCACTGCACGTCGGCCTTCTGCCGCTCCAGCTCCGCGGTCACCGTCTGGTCGGTCGTGAACGCCACGGTCGCACTGCTCAGCCCGCCCGGATCACACGCGACCGCCCCACCGACGGCGACCACGGCGAGACCCGCCACGCCTGCGACGCGTACACGCGTGCGCTCCGTGCGACCGGTGCGACCGGTGCGACCCCAAATCCTCCTGAACGCCCCCATGGAGGGCAGCCTGCCACTGTCCCCGCCGACGCGGTAGGGCACATACGGCCACTCCCTGCTCGCGCACGGCACAATCGAGTGTTGCCCGATCCCCCCTGCCCGGAGGACCGTTGCCCCCCTCGCGGATCCCCGCCCGCGCCCTGCCCGCGCCACGCACCTCGGACGACGCCGATCAGGCCGGCGTGGACCCCGTGACGGACCCCGCGGGGCCACCCGCGCCGGCGCCGGGTGCGGATGCTCGTCGACGTGGTCGACCATCCGGATGAAGTGGCGTATGTGTCGGCCCTGTTCGAGGAGCGCGGCTGGGCCGTACGCCCGGCGGAGGCCGACGAGGCGGCGCCCGGCTTGGCGCACCGCGCCACGCTCGTCGTCGAGGTCCGGCTGCACGGAGCCCGCCTCGGCGCCCTGCGCACGGCCACCCTTGAGGTGGAACGGCTCGCCAGGCAGGCCGAGTTGGGTGCATGGGTGCGGGACGCGGCGCTGGTCGAGTACGAGCGGCCGGCCCGCACGACGTACTACGTGCACCGCGCGCTGCCGACGCTGGGGCGGGTGTGGATCTGGCTGGGCGGTGCGGACGAGCAGCGTGCCGTGACCGTGCCGGCCGGTCCGCGCTCCCGTCAGGAGGCGGCGGCCGAACTGGCGGCGCGCCCGCTGGGTGGCCGCCCCTTCGATGCCGAGGCGCACGGGCTGCGGGTGCCGGGCCACTCGGACGCGGACCCGCCACGCGACGAGACCCCGCACGAGCGCCGGGTCCGGCTGGTCTGGCTGGCGGCGGGGGTGGCCGGCGTCGTCCTCGCCGTCCTGTGCGGCATGTACGTCGTCTGGGCAGACGGGGCCTGGAAGCTACTGCCCGCACTGCTCAGCCCGGCGGGGGCGCTGCCGCTGGGCCGCACGCTCAAGGAGACGCGGGCGAGTGGCCGCGGGGTCCAGTGGGCCGCCGGAGTCGCGGGCACCACCGTGCTGGCCGCCTTCGGGGCCTTGGTGGGCCAGGGCACCGAGCCCCGGGTGCTGTGGGCGGGTGCGCTGGTGCTTGCCGTCGGTGTGTTCACGGGCGCGGGCGTGGTCCTCGCGCTGCGCCGCACCGTCTTCACCCGGCACGCCGCCTGGCTGGTGCCGCTGTCCGTGCCGGTGCTGTGGTCGATGGTGGGCTGGCTGGGCCGGCAGATGCACGACGCCTACCTGGACCGGTTCGACATCCGCGTGGAGGCGGTGCCCACGGCGAGGCTCGGCACTTACCTGGTGGCCGCCGAGCCGATGGGACTCGCGCTGGGCAGCGCGCTGTTCTTCGTGGCGATCGTGGGCTGGCTGCGCCACTTCCATCTGGGCCGGGACGCCAGCAACCGCTTCTTCGCCATCGTCCTGGCCACGCTGGTCATAGTCGTCTACGCCCTGAGCGCGGTCGCGCTGGGCACCGGGCAGGCGGCGAGCGCGGCCGGCCGGGCCGCCGAGAACGTCGCCCGTGGGGGCGCCCACCCGCCCGACTACTTCGGTGTCTTCGGCCACTTCATGTGCGTAAGCCCGGTGGACGCCGCCGAGCCCCTGGCGGTGGAGAACGGCCCGGCTCCCCTCGACCACCCCGTGGTCTCCTTCGGCGCCACCGGCGAGTGGATCTGGCTCTGGGACCCGGCTCGCAACAACGGCAAGGTCCAGGAGTCCTTCGCCGTCCGCCGCGAGGACGTCCAGCTCATCCCCGCGAAAAACCCGGAGAACAAGCGCTGCCCGGCCCCGTAGCGTGGCCGCATGCGTAACGACCGCCGACTGCGAAGGCTCGTCGTGGACGAGCGGACGACATACCTCTGGAGCGTGCGGCACCAGCACGGGGAGGGCGACACGTGCCGCGAGGTCCTCCATCTGACCCTGGACGGTGCGCGTACGCGGATCGTCTTCCGGAAGGGCCCGGGCCGGGCCGTCTCCGACGGCCATTCCTACGTCGGATGCGTGGCGACCGGCCCCGGGAAGCTGCTCAACCTGCGCGAACCCGGTGCCGTACGCGGCCTCGTCGACGAGGCGACGGCCCGCGGACTCCTGCCGGGGACCGGGGAGTTGGACGGCTGGGAGCTGTTCGACGCCGTGCTCAGCCGCGCAGCAGCAGCCACTCCTGCAGCTCCACCAGATTGCCCTCCGGGTCCTTGAGGTGGGCGACGCGCATGCGGTCGGTCATCGGGGCGGGGCCGCGCAGGAGGGTCGCGCCGCGTGCGGTGATCCGCTCGCAGCAGGCGTCCAGGTCGTCCACCCGCAGCACCACCAGGGAGCGGTGCCCGTCGGCGGTGTCGGCCAGTTCGCCCAGGACCTCGGCCATCATCGCCCGGTCCTGAAGCGCGATGCCCGCCGAGCCGACGGCGGGGCTGAACTTCTCGTACGGCCCGTTCGTCGCGCCCGACTGCGGCTTGAGGCCGAGGACGTCGGCGTAGAAGCGGTAGCAGGCGGCGAAGTCGCTGACCAGCAGCCGTACCTGGGCGAGTTCCACGGTGAGCGTCCCTCCGGAGGTCAGGACCAGCGGCCGGTGCGGCCGAGGAGCAGTGCCGTCGCCGCGGTTCCGGCGGTGGACGTGCGCAGGACGGTACGGCCCAGACGGTACGCCTGCGCACCCGCCTCCTCGAAGAGGGCCAACTCCTCGGGGGACACGCCGCCTTCGGGTCCGACGACGAGCACGATCTCGCCCTCGGTGGGCAGCTCGGCGGTGGCGAGGGGCGCACTGCCGTAGTCGCGTTCCTCGTGCAGTACGGCGGCGAAGTCGGCCTTGGCGAGCAGCGCCGCGACCTGCTTGGTGGTGGCCGCGTCCGTCACCTCCGGGAAACGCACCCGGCGCGACTGCTTGCCGGCCTCGCGGGCGGTGGCCCGCCACTTGCCGAGGGCCTTCGCCCCCCGCTCGCCCTTCCACTGCGTGATGCAGCGGGCGGCGGCCCAGGGCACGATCGCGTCGACGCCGGTCTCGGTCATCGTCTCGACGGCCAGCTCGCCGCGGTCGCCCTTGGGGAGGGCCTGGACGACGGTGATACGGGGCGACTCCGGGGGTTCCTCGGCCACCGAGCTCATGTGCACGACGAGCCGGTCCTTGCCCTCCGTGTCGACGACCTCGCACTCGGCCCAGCGACCGTTGCCGTCCGTGAGGACGACGGTCTCGCCGGGCCTCAGCCGCTTGACCGAGACGGCGTGCCGCCCCTCGGGCCCGTCGAGGACGTACCGCCCGCCACCGCCGGCATCGAAGTGCTCGACGACGAAAACGGGAGCTGTCATCGCCCCGCGCCCCCCTTCGGGAAGGCGGACAACGCTGTCGACGCGGCGTCGAGCTCGGCGGCCAGCACCTCCACCAGCTGCCCGGCGGGCAGTTCCCGCGCCATCCGGTGCCCCTGCCCGGCCCACAGCGCCATGCCCTGCGCGTCACCGGACGCGGCGGCCTTCTTGCGCAGCGGCGAGGTGAGGTGGTGGACCTCGGGGTAGGCGGCGGGGGCGTACGGCCCGTGCTCGCGCAGGAAGCGGTTGACGAGGCCGCGGGCGGGGCGCCCGGAGAAGGCGCGCGTCAGCTCGGTCCGTACGAACAGGGGGTTGGTCAGCGCCTGCTTGTGCAGGGCGTTGGCGCCGGACTCCGGGGTGGCGAGGAAGGCGGTCCCGAGCTGGGCGGCGCTGGCGCCGGCGGCGAGCGCGGCGGCGATCTGGCTGCCGCGCATGATGCCGCCGGCGGCGACGAGGGGCAGGCTCACGGCCTCACGGACCTGCGCGACGAGGGACAGCAGCCCGATGCCGGTGCCGTCGGTCTCGGGGTTGTCGCGATGGGTGCCCTGGTGGCCGCCGGCCTCGACCCCCTGCACGATCACGGCGTCGGCGCCGGCCCGCTGCACGGCGAGGGCCTCGTCCGGAGTGGTGGCGGTGACCAGGGTGAAGGTTCCGGCACGCCGCAGCGCCTGGAGCACCTCACCGCTGGGCACGCCGAAGTGGAAGGAGACGACGGGGACGGGATTGTCGAGCAGCACGGCGAGCTTGGCGTCGTACCCGTCGTCCCGCCCGCTGTCCGGGTCCCCCAGCTCGATCTCGTACCAGGCGGCCTCGCCGGCGAGCTGATGTGCGTAGACGTCAACGGCCGCCGCGTCGGCGTACTCGGGCTGCGGCATGAACAGATTGACCCCGAAGGGCCGCCCGGTCAGCCCCCGCAGCTGCTTGATCTCCTGGTACATCCCGTCGGCGGTCTTGTACCCGGCAGCGAGAAACCCCAGCCCACCGGCCTCGGACACGGCAGCGGCGAGCTGCGGCACGGAGACGCCGCCTGCCATGGGGGCCTGCACGATCGGAAGGGGGAAGAGATCGGTCAGCGCGGAGGACATGACGGCATGTTGTCACGTCCCCCGAACAAGTCCGAATCGACCCTTCCCCTTGGCGTAGGCCCACGCATTCCCCAGGGGAACAGCAGGGGCTCAGCGCCCGTTGAAGGCGTCCTTCAACCGCGAGAACAACCCCTGCTGCCCCGGCTGGAACTGCCCCTGAGGCCGCTCCTCGCCCCGCAGCTTGGCCAGCTCACGCAGCAACCGCTCCTGCTCGGGGTCCAGCTTGCTCGGCGTCTGCACCTCGACGTGCACGATCAGATCCCCGCGCCCGCCGCCCCGCAGATGGGTCACCCCTCGCCCGTGCAGCGGAATCGACTGACCGGACTGAGTGCCCGGCCGGATGTCGACCTCCTCCAGCCCGTCCAGCGTCTCCAGCGGCACCTTCGTGCCGAGCGCCGCCGCGGTCATCGGGATCGTCACCGTGCAGTGCAGGTCGTCGCCGCGCCGCTGGAACATCGCGTGCGGCAGCTCGTGGATCTCGACGTACAGGTCACCGGCGGGACCGCCGCCCGGCCCGACCTCGCCCTCACCGGCGAGCTGGATCCGCGTGCCGTTGTCGACACCGGCCGGGATCTTGACCGTCAGCGTCCGACGCGACCGTACGCGTCCGTCACCCGCACACTCGGGGCACGGCGTCGGTACGACTGTCCCGAACCCCTGGCACTGCGGGCACGGCCGCGAGGTCATGACCTGCCCCAGGAAGGACCGCGTCACCTGCGACACCTCACCGCGACCGCGGCACATGTCACACGTCTGGGCGGAGGTGCCGGGGGCGGCCCCCTCACCGTTACAGGTGTTGCAGACGACGGCCGTGTCGACCTGGATGTCCTTCGTCGTACCGAAGGCCGCCTCGTCGAGCTCGACCTCCAGCCGGATCATCGCGTCCTGGCCCCGCCGCGTACGCGAACGCGGACCCCGCTGGGACGCCGTTCCGAAGAACGCGTCCATGATGTCCGAGAAGTTCCCGAAGCCGCCCGCGCCGAAGCCGCCGGCTCCCGCGCCGCCCGCCTGGGACAGCGGGTCGCCGCCGAGGTCGTAGACCTGCTTCTTCTGCGGGTCCGACAGCACCTCGTAAGCGGCGTTGATCTCCTTGAACCGCTCCTGGGTCTTCGGATCCGGATTGACGTCCGGGTGCAGCTCGCGCGCGAGCCGCCGGAAGGCCTTCTTGATCTCTTCCTGCGACGCGTCGCGACGCACGCCGAGAACGGCGTAGTAGTCCGTGGCCACTTACGACTCCGCCAGGATCTGTCCGACGTACCGTGCCACTGCGCGTACCGCTCCCATCGTTCCCGGGTAATCCATGCGGGTCGGTCCGACCACGCCGAGCTTGGCGACTGCCTCGCCGCCCGAACCGTAGCCGACCGACACGACGGACGTGGAGTTGAGTCCCTCATAGGCGTTCTCGTGCCCGATGCGCACGGTCATGCCCGAATCCCCCGCCTCGCCAAGGAGTTTGAGGAGTACGACGTGCTCCTCGAGGGCCTCCAGGACGGGCCGGATGGTGAGGGGGAAGTCATGCCCGAAGCGGGTGAGATTGGCGGTGCCGCCGATCATCAGCCGCTCCTCGTTCTCCTCGACGAGCGTCTCCAGCAGGGTGGAGAGCACGGCCGAGACAGTGCCGCGGTCCTCTATGTCGAAGGCCTCGGGGAGGTCCTCGACGAGCGTCGGCACATCGGTGAAGCGCCGCCCCGCGACCCGGCTGTTGAGCCGCGCGCGCAGATCCGCGAGCGACCCTTCACCGAAGGGCGCCGGGCAGTCGACCATCCGCTGCTCGACCCGCCCGGTGTCCGTGATCAGCACGAGCATCACGCGCGCGGGCGCGAGCGAGAGCAGCTCGACGTGCCGGACGGTGGACCGGGTCAGCGACGGGTACTGCACGACGGCGACCTGTCGGGTGAGCTGCGCGAGCAGCCGAACCGTGCGCGCCACGACGTCGTCGAGGTCCACGGCGCCCTCCAGGAAGTTCTGGATCGCGCGCCGCTCCGGCGGGCTCATCGGCTTGACACCGGCGAGCTTGTCGACGAACAGCCGGTAGCCCTTGTCGGTCGGGATGCGCCCGGCGCTGGTGTGCGGCTGGGCGATGTAGCCCTCGTCCTCCAGGGCAGCCATGTCGTTGCGGACGGTCGCCGGGGAGACGCCGAGGTTGTGCCGCTCGGTGAGCGCCTTGGAGCCCACCGGCTCCTCGGTCCCGACATAGTCCTGGACGATGGCGCGCAGCACCTGAAGCCTGCGTTCACTCAGCATCGCGCGCACCTCCAGTTTCGTCCGCTTGGCGCCTTGCCTGGCACTCTGTCCGTCCGAGTGCCAGCTGTCCCCGGCCCAGTGTACGGCGGCGGGGTACGCAGCGGGCAAGGCCGGTCAGCACCACCGTGCCCGACGGTGGTGTGTTCGTTAGCGTCGCCGTATGAGGGTGACTTGGGAAGAGCTCGGGTGGGAGCGGCTTGCGGCCGGGGTGGGCCGGTGTCGGCTGCCGGGCTGGGACTGCACGGCGGGGCTGGTCGTCGGGGAGGGCGGCGCGCTGCTCGTCGACGCGGGGTCGAGCCTCGCGGAGGGGGTGCGGCTGCGTACCCAGGCGCAGTGGCTGGCGGGTCACCGTGTGACTCATCTCGCGCTGACCCATCCCCACTTCGACCATGTCTTCGGGGCGGCGGCGTTCGCGGGCACGCAGGTGTACGGGGCGGTGGGCCTGGACACGGTGTTCGCGCACGAGCGGGCGGAACTGCGCGCGGACGCCGTACGCAACGGGCTGGACCAGGACGCGGCGGACGAGGCGATCGACGCCCTGGTCCACCCGCACCACCAGGTGAGCGGCGAGTGGACCCTCGACCTGGACGCCGGCCGCCAGGTCCTGCTGGCGAACGTGGGCCCGGCTCACACGGCCCACGACCTGGTCGTGCTCGTGCCGGGCGCTCCCGGCTCTCCCGAGGTGGTCTTCTGCGGCGACCTGGTGGAGGAGTCCGGCGAACCCCAGGCCGGCCCCGACGCCGTACCGTCGCACTGGCCGGCGGCCCTGGACCGCCTGCTGGACCTGGGCGGCGAGGACGCGCTGTACGTGCCCGGTCACGGAGCGGTGGTGGACGCGGAGTTCGTGCGCCGCCAGCGGGACACCCTGGCCGCGCGATTCGGCGTGTCGCGTTGATCTGCGCTCCATGACGGCCGGGATTCTCTTATCGTCACTCGAATGCGCCAGTACTCACCGGACCTGACTCCACCCTGGAAGAAGCCCAAGCCCGTCCCCGAGGTCCCGGCGGAACCGGGCCTGGTGGTGGAGGAGCCCGGCACCGGTTTCTGCGGCGCGGTGATCCGCTGCGAGGCGGGCACGGTGACCCTGGAGGACCGCTTCGGCAAGCACCGGGTGTTCCCGCTGGAACCGCGAGGGTTCCTGCTGGAGGGCAAGGTGGTGACCCTCGTCCGGCCGTCGTCCTCCGCTCCGGTACGTCCCACCCGCACGGCCTCCGGTTCGGTCGCCGTCCCGCAGGCACGCGCGCGCGTGGCCCGCGCCGGCCGTATCTACGTCGAGGGCCGACACGACGCCGAGCTGGTCGAGAAGGTGTGGGGCGATGACCTGCGCGTCGAGGGCGTGGTGGTGGAGTACCTGGAGGGCGTCGACGACCTGCCGTCGATCGTGGCCGATTTCTCGCCGGGACCGGATGCGCGGCTGGGGGTCCTGGTCGACCACCTGGTGCCGGGTACGAAGGAGTGGCGCATCGCGGAGTCGGTGACCAGTGAGCACGCGTTGGTCGTGGGCCACCCGTACATCGACATCTGGGAGGCGGTGAAGCCGTCGTCCCTGGGGATTCCGGGCTGGCCGCGGGTGCCGCGCGGGCAGGACTGGAAGACGGGGGTGTGCCGGGCGCTGGGGTGGCCGTCGGAGAACACCGGGGCGGTGTGGCAGGCGATCCTTCAGCGGGTGGGGTCTTACAAGGACCTGGAGCCGGAGCTGTTGGGGCGGGTGGAGGAGCTGATCGACTTCGTTACGGGTAGCGGTGGGGCCTGACGTTGCTGAAGGTGCCGAATCCGGTGGTGTCGACTTCGAGACCAAAACAGTCCATCGGGACCGGGCAGCCGAACTTGCTCATCCGTTGCACGTGGTACTCGGCTTCCTCGCCACTGCCCTTCGGCTCGGTGAACAGCACGCAGTGCGCCATGATCGGGTCGATGATCAGGTAAGCGTGCACGCCGCTCGCGGCATAGATCGCGCGCTTGACCTCGTAGTCGCGCTCCACGCTGGTTTCGGAGACGACCTCCACCAATGCCGTGACCACCGCCGACGGTACGTATGTCCCTTGATCCGGACCGGCGCCGCGCTCGGTCACCACCACATCGGGAACGGGGGCGCTGACGTGGTCAAGCATGTCGACGCACTGGGTCTGGAGCGGATACCAACGGTCGCGGGGAATCTGGTCCACCGTCTCCGTGACGTTGCGGTTGTGCACCAGACCAGAGCTGCGCGACATCACGATCTCTCCTCGCAGAAGCTCGGCCCTGACGCCCTCGGGCGGCTCCAGTCCCTCGAAGAACTTGATCATCGCGCGATCGTTCACAGCGGCACCCTACGAATCGGGGCGCCGCCCAAACCTGCCTCTGGTTCCGATTCACCCACCGGAGTGATCAGTCCACCAAATCCCTGACCACCGCATCCGCCAACAACCGCCCCCGAAGCGTCAGCACCGCACGCCCCTCCTCATAAGGACCGGTCTGCAAGAGCCCTTCTGAGAGTGCTCGGCGCGAGGCAGTGAGCCCCTCCTCCCTCAGCAACTCCAATGGCACCCCTTCCCGAAGCCGCAGCTCCAGCAGGATCCGCTCGACCCTGCGGTCCTCCTCCGACAGCAGCTCCCGCCCGGCCCCCGGCGACCGCCCCGCCGCCAGCGCCGCCGCATACGCGCCCGGGTGCTTCACGTTCCACCAGCGCACCCCGCCCACGTGCGAGTGGGCCCCCGGCCCCGCGCCCCACCAGTCGGCGCCCCGCCAGTACAGCTCGTTGTGCAGGCAGCGGCCCGCTTCCGAGGTCGCCCAGTTGGAGACCTCGTACCAGTCGAAACCGGCCGCCGTGAACGTCTCCTCGGCGATCAGGTACCGGTCCGCGTGGACGTCGTCGTCCGTCATCGGCACCTCGCCCCGGCGGATACGACGGGCCAGCTGCGTGCCTTCCTCGACGATCAGGGCGTACGCGGACACATGGTCCGGCCCGGCGCCGATCGCCGCCTCCAGCGACGCCCGCCAGTCGTCGTCCGACTCGCCCGGTGTGCCGTAGATCAGGTCCAGGTTGACGTGCTCGAAGCCTGCCGCGCGGGCCTCCGCGACACATGCCTCCGGCCGTCCCGGGGTGTGCGTGCGGTCGAGGATCTTCAGCACATGCTGCTTCGCGCTCTGCATGCCGAAGGAGATCCGGTTGAAGCCGCCCTCGCGGAGAGCGGCCAGATAGGCCGGGTCCACCGAGTCCGGGTTCGCCTCCGTGGTGATCTCCGCGTCCGGCGCGAGACCGAACTCGTCGCGGATCGCCCCCAGCATCCGTACGAGATCGTCGGCGGCCAGCAGCGTGGGCGTACCGCCGCCGACGAAGACCGTGCGGACCTCGCGCGGGTCGTCGCCGAGGACCTTGCGGGCCAGGCGGATCTCGTCGATCAGGGTGTCCGCGTAGTTGTCGCGGGACGCCAGCACCCCGCCGGTGCCGCGCAGCTCGGTCGCCGTGTAGGTGTTGAAGTCGCAGTAGCCGCAGCGGGTCGCGCAGTACGGGACGTGCAGGTAGAAGCCGAGGGGGCGGTCGGCGGAGCCGGCGAGCGCGGACGCGGGGAGCGTGCCGTCGTCGGGGACGGGCTCGCCGTCGGGGAGTGCGGAGGGCATGGGTTCCATTGTCCAGCACCCCGGCGATTCCCTGTCCGGTCGGCTACTCGGCCTGGAGCACCAGCAGTGCCAGATCGTCCTCCGGTGGACGGCCGCTGAACTCGTGCACCAGCCTGCGGATGCGTTCCGCGATCAGCTGGGCGTTCAGGCCCGCGCACCCGGCGAGCGCGGTCGCGAGGCCGTCGCCGTCGTCGAACTGGCGGGAGCCGCTGCGCCGCTCGGTCACCCCGTCGGTCACGCACAGCAGGGTCTCGCCGGAGCGCAGCTCGAAGGTCTCGCTGGTGTACGTCGCGTCCTCGATGACCCCGAGGAGGGTCTGCGGGTGCGCGGCCGTGTGGACCTCGCCGCCCGCGCCCAGCAGCAACGGCAGCGGGTGTCCGGCGGAGGCGAGGGTGCAGCGGATGCCGCCGTCGACGGGACTGAGTTCCCCGTAGAGCAGGGAGAGGAAGCGGGTCTGCGGGCCGTCGCCGGGTGGGACCGGGCCGACGAGGGCGCGGGCGGCGGCGTCGGCGGCCTCCGTGGCGTCGTCGAGGAGGAGCTGGTTGAGGCGGTCGAGGACATCGGCGACGCGGTAGCCCTCGCGGGCGAGGAGCCGCAGCCAGGGCCGTGCGATGCCGATCACCACGGCCGCCTCGGGGCCCTTGCCCTGGACGTCGCCGATGGCGAAGCACCAGCGGCCGTCGCCGGCCGGGAACAGGTCGTAGAAGTCGCCGCTCGGACCGCCCTTGTCGTACGGCTCGTAGACCAGGGCGCTGGCCACCCCGGGGATCTCCGCGACGGCGCCGGGCAGCAGTCCGCGCTGCAGGACCCGGCTGATGGTGGCCTGCCGGGCGTACTGGCGGGCCGCTCCGATGGCGAGGGCCACCCGGCGGCTGAGGTCCTCGACGAGTCCGGTGACCTCGTCGGGGAAGCGCATGAGGTCGGCCCGCCCGATGACCAGCGTGCCCAGCGGGCGGCCACCGGCGATCAGGCGGTACGCGAGCGCCGTGCCCCGCGCCCCGCGCGCGCCGAGCGCCTCGCCGGGCCAGGGGTAGGGGACGGGCCCCGTGCGGTGGCTGTCGGGGGGACTGCGGTGGCTGTCGGCGGGATGCGGCGGCTCCTTCTCCAGGGCGCACCGGAGTTCCTCGATGAGGTTCTCGGAGCCGTGCCAGACGCGGGCGAGCCGGGGTCCGGTGCCCGCGACGACGTCCGCCGCCCAGCCTCCCCCGCCCTCGGCGTCACCGGATCGGGGGTATCCCCACCGCCCGGCCATCTCGTCCTCCAGCCACACCGCGCACCAGTCCGCAAGCCGCGGCACGATCAGCTGGCCGGCGAGGGCGGCGACCAGGTTCTCGTCGAGCTGCCCGGCGAGCAGGTCGGAGGCCTCGGCGAGGAAGGACAGGGCGCCCCGGTTGAGCCAGTCCCGGTCCCGTTCGGCACGCTGGGGTTCGGGGGCGAGGATCTCGGCGACGCGCAGCCCGCGCTCCAGCGCGCGTTCCTCGGCGTACGCCTCGATGTCGTCCCTGGCCGCGATGGGGTCCTCGGCGGGCAGCCGCGCCCACACGATCTTGGCGCCGTGGCGGTAGGTGACCCCCCAGGACTCGGCGAGCCGGGACACCAGCCGCAGGCCACGCCCGTACTCCGGAGTCTCGTACGGCGCCTCGATCTCCGCGTCGCGCGGGGCGCGCGAGGGGTGGTGGTCCAGGACCTCGACGACGAGGGCGCCGGTGTCCTCCTCCAGCCGGCAGGTGAGCTCGACATCGGTGCCGGCGTGCACGACCGCGTTGGTGACCAGCTCGCTGACGGCCACGACGGCGTCGTCGACGAGACGGTCGGTGAGGTGTTCGGTGCCGGGGATGCCGGAGGCGGCCCAGTCGGTGAGGGTGGTGCGCACCAGAGTGCGGGCGGAGCCCGGGGAGAGGGGGCTGCCGGGGAGAATGGTGCGCGTTTCGGGGCACTCTCGCGCATGCGCGGGCACGCCAGAGGCACGGGTGACGGTCTCCCGTTGCGCCGGAATGGCCCCCATGGACAGCTCCCCGAACGGTTCGGACGAATACGCCTCAGTCGACGCCGACAGAGTGACAGACTGGCCACGCCCATAAGCACCGAGTTACCGAAGTGGGCCGCCATGAGTGAGAACCGTGCTACGCGTGTGCTCGAAGACGGACAGAAAGACGGTCAAATTCGAGCATCGGATCTGCGCCCGCTGCTCGCCGCGATGACCGCGGCCCGCGACGGCGACTTCCGCAGGCTGCCGGAGGCCGGTGAGGGAGTGGTGGCCGAGCTGACCGCGGTGTTCAACCAGATCATGGACCGCAGCACCCACTTCAACCGCGAAGTGCAGCGCGTCAAGCGGGAGTTGGTGCGCCACGGCCGACTCGACGAGCGGCTCTCGGCGAGCCCGGGGCAGGGCGACTGGACGACCCGCGTCAACGACGTCAACCAGGTGCTCGACGCCCTGGTGGCCCCGGCGGCGAACGCGACGCGGGTGCTCGACGCGGTGGCCGGCGGCGACCTCACCCAGCGCGTCGATCTGCACGACGGCTCCCGCCAGTTACGCGGCGACCTGCGCCGCCTGGGCCGGGCCGTGAACAAGATGGTCGACCAGCTCTCCCTGTTCACCGGCGAGGTCACCCGCGTCGCCCGCGAGGTCGGCACCGAGGGCCGGCTCGGCGGCCGGGCCAAGGTGCAGGGCCTGTCGGGCAGTTGGCGGGACGTGACCGAGGCCGTCAACACGATGGCGTCCCGGCTGACGGCCCAGGTGCGCGACATCGCCCTGGTGACCACGGCGGTGGCCCGCGGCGACCTGACTCGCACGGTCACCGTCGAGGCGACCGGCGAGCTGCTCGAACTGAAGCTGACCGTCAACACGATGGTGGACCAGCTCTCCGCGTTCGCCGACGAGGTGACGAGGGTCGCCCGCGAGGTGGGCACGGAAGGGCAGCTGGGCGGGCGGGCTCAGGTGCGGGGCGTCTCGGGCGTCTGGAAGGACCTCACCGACAACGTCAACTTCATGGCGTCGAACCTGACTTCCCAGGTCCGCAACATCGCCCAGGTGACGACGGCCGTGGCCAACGGCGACCTGAGCCAGAAGATCACCGTCGACGCCCAGGGCGAGATCCTCGAACTCAAGTCGACCATCAACACGATGGTGGACCAGCTCTCCGCCTTCGCCGACGAGGTGACGAGGGTCGCCCGCGAGGTCGGCACCGAAGGCAACCTCGGCGGCCGGGCGCAGGTCCGAGGCGTCTCGGGCGTCTGGAAGGACCTCACCGACAACGTCAACTTCATGGCGGACAACCTGACCTCCCAGGTCCGCAACATCGCCCTCGTCTCCACGGCCGTGGCCCAAGGCGACCTCGGCAAGAAGATCACGGTCGAGGCGAAGGGCGAGATCCTCGAACTCAAGTCGACCATCAACACGATGGTGGACCAGCTCTCCGCCTTCGCCGACGAGGTCACCCGCGTGGCCCGCGAGGTCGGCACCGAAGGCAACCTCGGCGGCCAGGCGCAGGTCCGAGGCGTCTCGGGCGTCTGGAAGGACCTCACCGACAACGTCAACTTCATGGCGCTGAACCTGACTTCACAGGTGCGGAACATCGCCCAGGTGACGACGGCCGTGGCCAACGGCGACCTGTCGAAGAAGATCACCGTCGACGCGCGCGGCGAGATCCTGGAGCTGAAGGACACCGTCAACACGATGGTGGAGCAGTTGCGCGCCTTCGCCGACGAGGTGACGAGGGTCGCCCGCGAGGTCGGCACCGACGGCCGGCTCGGCGGCCGTGCGCAGGTGCTGGGCGTCTCCGGCGTGTGGCGGGACCTGACCGACAACGTCAACTACATGGCGGACAACCTGACCTCCCAGGTCCGCAACATCGCCCAGGTCACCACCGCCGTCGCCAACGGCGACCTCTCCAAGAAGATCGACGTGGACGCGCGCGGCGAGATCCTGGAGCTGAAGACCGCCATCAACACGATGGTCGACACGCTCTCCTCCTTCTCCTCCGAGGTCACCCGCGTGGCCCGCGAGGTGGGCTCCGAGGGCCAACTGGGCGGCCAGGCAAGGGTGGAGGGCGTCTACGGCACCTGGAAGCGCCTGACGACGAACGTGAACGAACTCGCGTCGAACCTGACCACCCAGGTCCGCGCGATCGCCGAGGTCGCCTCCGCCGTGGCCCAGGGCGACATGTCCCGCTCCATCACCGTGGAGACCCAGGGCGAGGTCGCCGAGCTGAAGGACAACATCAACCTGATGGTGGCCAACCTGCGCGAGACGACCCGCGCCAAGGACTGGCTGGAGTCCAACCTGACCCGCCTCGCCGCCCTGATGCAGGGCCACCGCGACCTGATGGAGGTCGCCGACCTGCTGCTGCGCGAGCTGACCCCGCTGGTGAACGCCCAGTACGGCGCGTTCTTCCTGGCCGACCCGGACGAGGAGGGCGCCGCGCTGCGCACGACCGTTCCGGCGAAGGGACTCGCGTTCATCGCCGGTTACGGCGCGGCCCAGGGCACGACGATCGAGACCGGCGGCCTCCCGGTGCACGGCCTGGTGCGGCAGGCGGCACGCGAGAAGAAGCGGATCCTCGTCGAGGAGGCCCCGCCGGACTACATCAAGATCAGCAGTGGGCTCGGCGAGGCGGCACCCACCAGCGTCGTCATCATCCCGATCCTCTTCGAGGACAAACTCCTCGGCGTGATCGAGCTGGCGTCCTTCTCCCGCTTCTCCGACGTGCACCTGGCGTTCTTCGACCAGTTCGTGAACACCATCGCCGTCGCGATCAACACGATCATCGCCAACTCCCGCACGGAATCCCTGCTCGGCGAGTCCCAGCGCCTGGCCATGCAACTCCAGGAACGCTCCGACGAACTCCAGATGCAGCAGGCGGAGCTGCAACGCTCGAACGCGGAACTGGAGGAGAAGGCAGCCCTGCTGGCGACGTCGTCCCAGTACAAGTCGGAGTTCCTGGCGAACATGTCCCACGAGCTGCGGACGCCATTGAACTCACTGCTGATCCTGGCGAGGTTGCTGTCGGACAACCCGGACGGCCGTCTCTCCGACCAGGAGGTCCAGTTCGCGACGACGATCCACAGGTCGGGCTCGGACCTCCTGCAACTGATCAACGACATCCTGGACCTGTCGAAGATCGAGGCCGGCCGGATGGACGTACGCCCGAAGAGGCTGCCGCTCATCAAGCTGCTGGACTACGTCCACGCCACCTTCCGCCCGCTCACCCTGGACCGCGGGCTCGCCTTCGAGGTGGCGGTCGGCGAGGACGTGCCGCGCGAGATGTACTCGGACGAGCAGCGCCTCCAGCAGATCCTGCGCAACCTGCTCTCGAACGCGATCAAGTTCACCGCGAGCGGCCGGGTCGAGCTGCGGGTGAACCGGGTCAAGGACCCCGAGCACCACTACGTCCGCGAGGGCGACGAGGTGGTCGCGTTCGCGGTGTCCGACACCGGTATCGGCATCGCGCCGGAGAAGCTTCCGGTGATCTTCGAGGCGTTCCAGCAGGCCGACGGCACCACCAACCGCAAGTACGGCGGCACGGGCCTGGGCCTGTCCATCAGCCGGGAGATCGCGGGCCTGCTGGGCGGCCGTATCGTCGCCGAGAGCGAGCCCGGCCGGGGCTCCACGTTCACGCTCTACGTCCCCGTCGTCAGCCCCGGTCACGCGGCGACCGGCCCGGTGCCCGAGGACCGCCCGCTGCCGGTGCCGGAGCAGCTGTCGGCCGAGCGCTTCTCGGCCGCCCACGACGCGGAGGACGCCTGGCCGACCCCGACCAAGCTGGAGGCGTGGCAGACGGGCCGCCCGGGCCGGGTGCTCCCGGGCCGGCGGGTGTTGATAGTGGACGACGACATCCGCAACGTCTTCGCGCTCACCCATGTCCTGGGCCGGGTCGGCATGCCGGTCCTGTACGCCGAGAACGGCCGCGAGGGCATCGAGACACTGGAGCGGAACCCGGACGTCGAACTCGTCCTGATGGACATCATGATGCCGGAGATGGACGGCTACGAGACGATCTCCGCCATCCGCCGCACCCCGCGCTGGGCGGACCTGCCCATCGTCGCGCTGACCGCGAAGGCCATGCCCGGAGACCGGGAGAAATCCATCGCGCGGGGCGCCAACGACTACGTACCGAAGCCGGTGGACGTGGATCAGCTCCTGACCGTCGTCTGCGACCTCCTGGACCCCGAGGGCGCTCAGGCGGAAGGGCGTACAGCGACGCCGGACCACACCGCGGTACCGGGACCGGGCACTTCCGACGAGGAAGAGGTCGTCCCGCCGACGATCACCGAATGAGGCCACTTCACCATGAGCGCTGAGGCAACGACCGACGAGCGTGCCGGCATCCTCCTCGTCGACGACATGGAGGACAACCTGATCGCGCTGGAGGCCGTCCTGGGGTCCCTCAACGAGCCGCTCGTGCGCGCGCGTTCGGGCGAGGAGGCGATGAAGGCGCTGCTCCGGCAACGCTTCGCGCTGGTCCTGCTCGACGTCCGTATGCCGGGCATGGACGGCTTCGAGACCGCCGCGAACATCAAACGGCTCGACCAGACCAAGGACGTCCCGATCATCTTCCTGACCGGCGCGGAGGACGACCCCGGCTACGCCTTCCGCGGCTACGCGACGGGAGCCGCGGACTACTTGACCAAGCCGTTCGATCCGTGGGTGTTGCGCGCGAAGGTCAGCGTCTTCCTCGACCTGCACCGCAAGAACAGGCAGCTGGAGCGCCTGCTGAGCCGGGAGCACGTGCACAGCCGGGAGCTGAGCACGCAGGTGGAGGCCTTGGAGAAACAGCTCGCGGGCGACGCACCCCCGAACCTGACGGCGCTACGCGCACAGGTCCACGAGATACGCCGCCTCATCGGGAAAGGGTGAGCTGCCCAACCCCGAGGGGCGCGGGGCTGTGTCGATTTGCGGCTCCGCCGCGTGGGCGCGACCAGCCACACGAACCCGCAGCCGCCACGCAGTCCCCCGCCACCCCCTACGCCTCCCGCGTACCCGCGTACATCTCCTCGATCAGCCCCTTGTACTCCCGCTCCACAACCGGCCGCTTCAACTTCAGACTCGGCGTGATCTCCCCGTGCTCCACATCGAGATCCCGAGGCAGCAACCGGAACTTCTTGATGGTCTGCCACTTCTGAAGCCCGGCGTTGAGCTGCTTCACGTACCCGTCGACCATCTCCACGGTCGCCGGCGCAGCCACAACCTCCGCGTACGACTTGCCGCCGAGCCCGTTCTCCTCGGCCCACGCCAGGATCGAGGGCTCGTCCAGCGCGATGAGCGCCGTACAGAAGTTCCGGTCGGCCCCGTGCACCAGGATGTTGGACACGTACGGGCACACCGCCTTGAACTGCCCCTCGACCTCGGCCGGCGCGATGTACTTGCCGCCCGACGTCTTGATCAGGTCCTTCTTGCGGTCGGTGATGCGCAGGTACCCGTCCGGGGACAGCTCCCCGATGTCGCCGGTGTGGAACCAGCCGTCGCTCTCCAGCACCTCCGCGGTCTTGTCGGGCAGCCCGTGGTAGCCCTCCATGATCCCGGGACCCCGCAGCAGGATCTCCCCGTCCTCGGCGATACGGACCTCCGTGCCGGGCAGCGGCTTGCCGACCGTGCCGGTGCGGTAGGCCTCGCCCGGATTCACGAACGACGCGGCGGAGGACTCCGTAAGGCCGTAGCCCTCGAGGATGTGGATGCCGGCGCCGGCGAAGAAGTAGCCGATCTCCGGGGAGAGGGCGGCACTGCCGGACACACACGCGCGCAGGTTGCCGCCGAAGGCCTCACGGATCTTGGCGTACACGAGCGCGTCGGCGACCTTGTGCTTGGCGCCGAGCCCGAAAGGCACGGAGTGGGAGCCGGTGCGCCGGAAGTTGTCCTGGGAGACCTTGGCGTACTCGCGGGCGATCCCGGCGGCCCACTGGAAGATCTTGTACTTGGCGCCGCCGGCCGCACGGGCCTTGGCGGCGACCCCGTTGTAGACCTTCTCGAAGATGCGCGGGACGGCCGCCATGTACGTCGGCTGCACGACCGGCAGATTCTCGATGATCTTGTCGACGCGGCCGTCGACGGCGGTGACGTGCCCGACCTCGATCTGCCCGGAAGTGAGCACCTTGCCGAAGACGTGCGCGAGCGGCAGCCACAGGTACTGCACGTCCTCCGGGCCGACGAGCCCGGTCGCGGCGATCGCCTTCGCCATGTACGACCAGTTGTCGTGCGGCAGCCGTACGCCCTTGGGGCGGCCGGTGGTGCCGGAGGTGTAGATGAGGGTGGCGAGCTGGTCCTTGGCGATCGCGCCGACCCGCTCCTTGATGAGGTCGGCGTCCTTCTCCAGCCGGGCCGCGCCGCGCTTCTCCAGCTCGTCGAGGGTGAGGATCCAGTCGGCGGTCTCGACGCCGGCCGGGTCGATGACGACGACGTGGGTCAGGTTCGGCAGCTCGGCGCGCTTCTCCCGCGCCTTGGCCAGCTGCGCCGCGTCCTCGGCGATCAGCACCCGGCTCTCGGAGTCGGAGAGGATGAACGCCGACTCGTCGGCGTTGGTCTGCGGATACACGGTGGTGGTGGCCGCGCCGGCGCACATGATGCCCAGGTCGGCGAGGATCCACTCGATCCGGGTCGCGGAGGCGAGGGCGACCCGCTGCTCGGGCTGGACGCCCAGCTCGATGAGGCCGGCCGCGATGGCGTAGACCCGCTCGGCGGCCTGCGCCCAGCTCAGCGACTTCCAGTCGTCCGGGCCCTCACCCGAGGCCGACGGCACCGGGTAGCGGTATGCCTCCGCGTCCGGCGAGGCCGCCACGCGCTCCAGGAAGAGGGTCGCCACGCTCGGCGGACGGTTCTCGATCAGTGTCTGTGTGCTCACGACATCCTCCGGGCCCGCGACTGTGCGGCTGGCTCAACAGCCGGCTGGTACGACCGGCTCATTACGGCGGTTTTCACCTCGCGAGTCGTTGTTTAACTCGCGAGTAACTATCGAGCAGGGATCAGAGTAAAGGTCGACCGGCCACCGCGTAAGGGGCGGCGGCCTGTCACTTCCTCCAGAGAGCTACCCGCTGCACGCGCAGAGGCCCGCCGCACTTGCGTACGACGGGCCCCTGATACACCGGTTTGCCGGGTCACGGCCCGTTACCGGCGGTTACTTCTTGCCCTTGCCCGACCCCGCGCTGTCATCGCTGCTCAGTACGGCGATGAAGGCCTCCTGCGGAACCTCCACGGAACCCACCATCTTCATCCGCTTCTTGCCTTCCTTCTGCTTCTCCAGCAGCTTGCGCTTACGGGAGATGTCGCCGCCGTAGCACTTGGCGAGGACGTCCTTGCGGATGGCGCGGATGGTCTCGCGGGCGATGACCCGGGAGCCGATGGCGGCCTGGATCGGCACCTCGAACGCCTGCCGCGGGATGAGCTCGCGCAGCTTGGCGACGAGCCGCACCCCGTACGCGTAGGCCGCGTCCTTGTGGGTGATCGCCGAGAAGGCGTCCACCTTGTCGCCGTGCAGCAGGATGTCGACCTTGACCAGGCTGGAGGTCTGCTCGCCGGTGGGCTCGTAGTCGAGCGAGGCGTACCCGCGGGTCTTGGACTTCAGCTGGTCGAAGAAGTCGAAGACGATCTCGGCGAGCGGCAGGGTGTAGCGGATCTCGACGCGGTCCTCGGAGAGGTAGTCCATGCCGAGGAGGGTGCCGCGCCGGGTCTGGCACAGCTCCATGATCGAGCCGATGAACTCGGTCGGCGCGAGGATCGTGGCGCGTACGACGGGCTCGTACACCTCGTTGATCTTGCCCTCGGGGAACTCGCTCGGGTTGGTGACGGTGTGCTCGGTGCCGTCCTCCATCACCACCCGGTAGACCACGTTCGGCGCGGTCGCGATGAGATCGAGCCCGAACTCGCGCTCCAGCCGCTCACGGATCACGTCGAGGTGGAGCAGGCCGAGGAAGCCGACACGGAAGCCGAAGCCGAGCGCGGCGGAGGTCTCCGGCTCGTAGACCAGCGCGGCATCGTTGAGCTGGAGCTTGTCCAGCGCCTCGCGCAGCTCGGGATAGTCGGAGCCGTCCAGCGGATAGAGCCCGGAGAAGACCATCGGCTTCGGGTCCTTGTACCCGCCGAGGGCCTCCGTCGCGCCCTTCTGCTGGCTGGTGACGGTGTCACCGACCTTGGACTGGCGGACGTCCTTCACACCGGTGATCAGATAGCCCACCTCGCCGACGCCGAGGCCGTCGGCGGAGAGCATCTCCGGCGAGTTCGTCCCGATCTCGAGCAGCTCGTGGGTGGCGCCCGTCGACATCATCTTGATGCGTTCGCGCTTGTTGAGCTGGCCGTCGATGACACGGACGTACGTGACCACGCCACGGTAGGAGTCGTAGACCGAGTCGAAGATCATCGCGCGGGCGGGGGCGTCCTTGACGCCGACCGGCGCGGGGACCTCCTTGACCACCCTGTCGAGCAGGGCGTCCACGCCGACACCGGTCTTGGCGGAGACCCGCAGGACGTCGTCGGGCTCGCAGCCGACCAGGTTGGCGAGCTCCTCGGCGAACTTCTCGGGCTGCGCGGCCGGCAGGTCGATCTTGTTCAGCACGGGGATGATCGTGAGGTCGTTCTCCATCGCCAGGTAGAGGTTGGCGAGGGTCTGGGCCTCGATGCCCTGGGCGGCGTCGACGAGGAGGATGGTCCCCTCGCAGGCGGCGAGCGACCGGGAGACCTCGTAGGTGAAGTCGACGTGCCCCGGGGTGTCGATCATGTTGAGGATGTGCGTGTTGCCGGGTTCGTGGGTGGGAGCCCACGGCAGCCGCACCGCCTGGGACTTGATCGTGATGCCGCGCTCGCGCTCGATGTCCATCCGGTCGAGGTACTGAGCACGCATCTGCCGCTGCTCGACCACACCGGTCAGCTGGAGCATCCGGTCGGCGAGCGTGGACTTGCCGTGGTCGATGTGCGCGATGATGCAGAAATTGCGGATCAGAGCCGGGTCGGTACGGCTCGGCTCGGGCACATTGTTAGGGGTCGCGGGCACGCAGGGTCCTGTCTCTTGAGGCGCCTTATGCCTCGGGTCGGATCGATACGTAGCTTCCATGGTCCCACGGGCGGCGACCGGGGACCGTTTTGGGCCGTCAGCTGGGCCACTGGTAGTCTGGGTGGCTGTGCCTCATGCCCTCTCAGCGCGAGGCACATCCTCAAGAAATCACCTGGTACGGGACCCGGTCTCCCCTCGGGGGAAGCTCCTGGCTCCGTGCCTGAACCTGAAAAGGCTCATTCGTGGCGAACATCAAGTCCCAGATCAAGCGGATCAAGACCAACGAGAAGGCTCGGCTGCGCAACAAGGCCGTCAAGTCCTCCCTGAAGACCGCGATCCGCAAGGCCCGTGAGGCCGCTGCCGCGGGTGACGTCGAGAAGGCCACCGAGTACCAGCGCGCCGCGTCGCGTGCGCTCGACAAGGCCGTCTCGAAGGGCGTCATCCACAAGAACCAGGCTGCCAACAAGAAGTCGGCGCTGGCTTCGAAGGTCGCTGCCCTCAAGGGCTGACACTTTCTGATCTGACCGCCGGAGGGAATCGAGCGGGCCCTCTCTCATCCGCTCCC
Organism: Streptomyces sp. SD31; assembly: GCF_052068475.1. Taxonomy (NCBI): domain Bacteria; kingdom Bacillati; phylum Actinomycetota; class Actinomycetes; order Kitasatosporales; family Streptomycetaceae; genus Streptomyces; species Streptomyces sp. SD31. The sequence goes on from NZ_JBQHCX010000008.1 coordinate 163,302, forward strand.
GTCCGGCACCCCGGATCCGCACGCGGCCTGCGTTCGCCACGCGGGTGCGGATCCAGCAGCTTCTTGAACCGAAGGCCCCGCCTTCCGCTCTTCCCCAGAGCGGTGGGCGGGGCCTTCGGCGTGCGCGCCGCGCGAGCGATCGCCAGTGATCGTCACCCGGTCACGACCAGAATTCGTTGTTCTTCTCGATGTCCGCGACGCACTCGTCGATGTCACTGATCCTGTCACCGACGATCCGGAAGACGAGCGCTCCCTCGTCGTCGATGCTCTTGCCCTGTCGCTGCGCCGAGAAGCGGGCCATGCCGACCGCGTGCCCGCGTCCGTCCACGGCGATACCGCGCAGCTGGACCTGCATGTTCCCGCCCGTCTCCTCGAAGAGCCGGCGGTACATGTCGATACACGCGTCCTGGCCCTTGAAGTCGCCCGACAGCGGGTGACTGCCCGGCACATGGTGCGTGCAGTCCGACGTCATCAGCCCGCGCAGGGCATCCATGTCCCCGCGGGTGAAGGCTTCGAAGCCCTTGCGGACGAGTTGTGCGTGCGGGTGTTCAGCCATGGCGACCGCCACCTCTCCGTCGCTTTCGGTGCGTATGTTCACGACCAGAAGTCGTTGAGCTTGTCGATGTCGCCGACACACTCGTCGAGGTCGCTGACCTTGTCGCCGACGATCCGGAAGACGATGCCTCCGTCCATGTGCAGGCGCTTGCCCTGACGCTCGCCCGTGGCATGGTGCACGGACATCACATGGCCACGGCCGTCGGCGAAGAGGTGACGCAGCTCGACGGCAAACGTCCCGCCCGTCTCCTCGAAAAGCCGTTGGTACATCTCGATACAAGCGTCCTGGCCCTTGTAGTCGCCCGACAGCGAGTGATCGCCCGGGAAGTGGTGCGTGGCGTCTCCCGTGAGCAGGGTGCGCAGGGTGTCCATGTCACCGCGCGAGAAGGACTCGTAGCCCTTGCGGACGAGCTGTGCGTGCGGGTGTTCAGCCATACCGATCGCCACCTTCCGTCAAGTCGGCCATATTCGGCGATTCAGGCTGTACGTCTGATTGTCCTCGCAGTCGCTACGACGGCCACTGGATCAACAGTCGGCGCGCGCCTGTGGGCCGGTCAACCGCGTCCCCTGGACCTCGCCGCCCGCGCGATCGCCACGACCGCCTTCTCCAGGGCGTACCCGGGGTCGTCCCCGCCGCCCTTCACGCCGGCGTCGGCCTCGGCGACCGCCTGCAGCGCGGCCGCCACTCCGTCGGGCGTCCACCCCCGCATCTGCTGCCGGACACGGTCGATCTTCCAGGGCGGCATACCCAGCTCGCGAGCGAGGTCGGCGGGGCGGCCGCCGCGTGCGGAGGACAGCTTGCCGATGGCCCGTACGCCCTGCGCGAGCGCGCTGGTGATCATGACGGGCGCCACGCCCGTGGCAAGCGACCACCGCAGCGCCTCCAGCGCCTCCGCCGCCCGCCCCTCGACCGCCCGGTCGGCAACGGTGAAGCTCGACGCCTCGGCGCGGCCTGTGTAGTACCGCCCGACGACGGCCTCGTCGATCGTCCCCTCGACATCGGCGACCAACTGACTCACCGCGGACGCCAGCTCCCGCAGATCACTCCCGATGGCGTCGACCAGCGCCTGACAGGCCTCGGGCGTCGCGGACCGCCCCGTCGCCCGGAACTCACCGCGCACGAACGCCAGCCGATCCGCCGGCTTGGTCATCTTCGGGCACGCCACCTCCCGCGCCCCCGCCTTGCGCGCCGCGTCGAGGAGCTTCTTGCCCTTGACCCCACCGGCGTGCAGCAGCACCAGGGTGATCTCCTCGGCCGGCGACCCCAGATACGCCGTCACGTCCTTGATCGTGTCGGCCGACAGATCCTGCGCATTGCGCACGACCACGACCTTGCGCTCCGCGAACAGCGAGGGGCTGGTCAACTCGGCCAACGTGCCGGGCTGCAACTGCTCCGGAGCCAGCTCCCGCACATCCGTGTCGGCATCGGCGGCCCTGGCGGCAACCACCACCTCCCGCACGGCACGATCGAGCAGCAGCTCCTCTTGCCCCACGGCGAGGGTCACGGGAGCGAGGAGGTCGTCAGCAGCAGTCTTCCTGGCCATCGCGACAAGCATGGCACGGCCCACTGACAACGCGGCTCGCCCGGGGACCGTCGGCCTGCGGCGGCGCCTGGACGTGCGCCTGAGCCTGTGCCTGAGCCCGTGCCTGGGTCTGGCCTGGGTCACCGTCGGCGCGCCCGGGCCTGGACGTACGCCTGGCTTGTGCCAGCACCGTCACCGGCAGCGGCAGCGGCAGCGGCAGCGGCAGCGGCAGCGGCAGCGGCAGCGGCAGCGGCAGCGATCGGCCTACGGCTCCTCCCGCCAGCCGTCCCACTCCCCCGCGAACTCGTCCAGCTCCCCCGGATCCAGCCGGCCTTCCTCGTCCCGCAGCACCACCAACCACTGCGCGTCCTCGGCATCGTCCTCCCCTGCCAGCGCATCCCGCACCAACCGCGGCTCCTCATGGATCCCGAACCGCTCCCCGAGCGCCTCCACGACCTCCTCCGCCGCATCACGATCGGGCAGCACCAGCACATGTCTCACATCGCTCACGGAGCAATTCTCAGCCACCCACGAGAGTCGAACCTGTGCCGGGGTGCCGGGCCCCCGCACGGAGCCGCCCCGCGTGGCCCTGAGGAGCTCTGAGGAGCTCTGAGGAGCTCTGAGGAGCCCTGAACAGCATTGGCAGCCTGAGCTGCCTGAGCGACCTGAGCTGCCCCCCTCCCTTCCCCGGAGGAGCCCCGCTCCCGAATCAGCCGTCCCGCCCCAGCCCCCGCACGGTCGGCACCTGATCCAACTCGATCCCGAACCGCTCCCGGTACACCCGCAGCACCTCCTCGTCCGTGCCCAACTCCCGCTCCTCACGTGTCCCGTCGGCCGCCGTCTCCTTGAACGTGCGCCCGCTGAGCGTGATCCGCCCTCCCTCCTCCGTCACCCGCGAGCACACCAGCGACTGTGTGAAATGCGAGCCCGGCGAGGTGCTGTGCCACCACGCCCCGGCCACGAAGTCGCCGAGCACCCGCGGCCGCCGCTCCAGCCGGTACTCCGGTCTGCCGTCCATGGCGACGTCCAGGTCCGCCGCCTCCGCCACGTCGTGCCCACCACGCACCCCGGCCGAGTCCGGCCCGGCCTCGACGATCCGGAACACACCCGCCGGATCGACCTGCTCGCCCCGCGCCTCGAACGCCAGCGGATAGTGACTGTGCGCCCCGAAACCGATGTCCGCCAGCCAGGTGCCCCCGTCCACCGTCCGCACCTTCAGCGCCATGTGGTCGTAGGGAATCCCGAGCCGCCCCTCCTTCCCATGGACCCGTGCCGCGAGCAGCGTCACATCGAAACCCAGCGCGGTGAGCAACGCCCCGAACGCCCCGTTCAGTTCGTAGCAGAACCCGCCCCGCCCAGCCCCCACCACCTTGTCCAGCAGCCGCTTCTCCTCCAGCACGATCTCCTCGCCGAGGTGGATCGACAGGTTCTCGAAGGGCACGGTCTGCAGATGGCGCAGATGCAGCTCGCGCAGCACGTCCACGGTCGGCCACGCCGGGTGCTCGACCCCCAGGCGGCTGAGATAGGCATCAACCTCAACGGAATCCATGCCCTCAGTCTCCCGCCACCCGCAGCTGCGCGCCCGTACCCGCGACCGCCAGCGCCCCGTCCTCGTCCGTCCGCAGCACCACCGCGCCCTGCGCCCGCAGCGCCGCGACGGTGCTGGGGGCCGGGTGCCCGTACGGGTTGTCCTCACCGCAACTGATCAACGCCAGCCGCGGTGCCGCCCTGCGTATGAGCTCGGGGTCCTGGTACGCCGAGCCGTGGTGAGCGACCTTGAGCACATCCACGCCGCCCAGCAGCGCCCCTGCCGGCGATCTCAACAGTGCCCGCTGGGCCGGGGGTTCGAGATCCCCGAGCAGCAGGAGCCGCAGGCCAGCCGACCGGACGAGCAGGGTGACGCTGGCGTCGTTCGGACCGTCCGGGGCCAGGGCGGGGTGTGCCGGTGGCCAGACGACCTGCCAGCTCAGCGCCCCGGTACGCCGCTCCTCCCCGGCGGCGGCCCGCATCACGGGAATGTGCCGGGCGGCCGCCTCCCTGCGGACGAACGCCACCTGGTCCACCGGCTCTTCGTGCCCCGTCGTCTCGATCGCGCCCACCGCCCGCCCGCGCAGCACGCCGGGCAGGCCCGCCACATGGTCGGCGTGGAAGTGGGTGAGCACGACGAGCGGGATCCTGGTGATCCCGAGCGTGCGCAGGCACCGGTCGACCAGCGTCGGATCGGGTCCGGCGTCCACGACCACGCCCGTCCCCTCGCCCGCCGCGAGCACCGTCGCATCGCCCTGCCCGACGTCTTCTCTGTCAAGTTCTGCGTGTTGAAGCCTTTGGTTGTCAGTTGGACGTTGGGCGGGATTGGGGTGTCCTGACCTGGCGGAGCTTGTGCGTCACGCGGCAACCGGTTCCGTTCGCAGCCCAGCCGTTGGCCCGGGCTTACCTGGCGGAGCTGTGTCGCGCATGCCGCGCCGGCGCACCTGACCCCCGGCCGGCCGAAACAACGGCAGGCACCGGAAACACATGTGGACCCCGCACCGGAAGGACGGTGCCGAGGCCCAGGTCCTGCGAGGGGCCTAGGTGTGCTGTCCGGCAGCGGTGAACGCGCGCCGTACTGCGCGCGCTCACGGCAGTCGTGATTCTGCTGGAGACGGCTCACGAATGCCCGACCATGATTGTGTTACGGCTCATACGCAGCATGTATGACTGCCTCGTGCGTTCCTTGAACGGGCAAGTACGAACACGGGGTCGGCGATCGCCTAAGCGAGTGCGCGACGCCGCTCATTGGTTGGCTACGTATCACGGCCTTTCACTGGTTTCTGACGTGCGGCCGGGCATAGCCTTGATGCGCCGAAGACGACATCAAAGTGGGGGCGGGATGGATCCGATCGTTCTTGCGGCTGGAACGGCTCTGGTGGGCGCAATGGCCACGGATGCCTGGCAGCAGGCCAGAAGCGGACTAGTTGCGTGGTGGCGGCGCGTCCGCCCAGAGCAGGCCGACTCGGTTGACGCCGACCTCGTGCTCACTAGAGAACGGCTAGTGGAAGCCAGCCGGGCCGATGGCTCGGAAATCGAGCAGGCTTTGGTAACGGCCTGGCAGTCACGGTTCCAGCAACTGCTGCAATCTCACCCGTCGGCGGCGGAGGACCTGGCCAGAATCACAGCCGACCACTTCGCTCGGGCTGCCGAGGAGCGCGCGCAGACCCCACCCACCACCATGCACGCCCAGGCATCGGGGAACGGCAGGGTGTATCAAGCCGGCCGCGATCAGCACAACACCGGCGCATGACCGCACCCGACGAACCACCGATCGCTGAGCAGGCGCGATTTCAAGCAGTAGCATCCGAACGGGGGCGCATCTACCAGGCCAACGGGAACCAGAACATCATAGAGGGAGACGTACATCTCCATTACGTCGCGGGTGTTCGCAGGGCTCGCCGTATCGAATCGAGTACGGAACCAGTTGAATGTCCCTATCCCGGGCTGAAGGCGTTCGGCGCCGAACAGTCCCGCTGGTTCTTCGGTCGCGACACTTTGATTGCCGATCTTCTAGTTCGCCTCGACGAGCGCCTGGGAGACTGCGGCCCTGTCGCCGTTGTCGCCCCATCCGGGGCAGGTAAGTCCTCACTGCTCAGAGCTGGTTTGTTACCCGCGCTGGACAGAGGCGCCCTGCCCGGCGCAGGTCCTTACGTCATGTTCACTCCCACGGCGGCCCCTTTGGCCAACTTGGCCGCACAGCTCGCGGGCGCAACCGGACTCGAATTGACCAGGCTCAAGAAGGCTATGTCTGACGGCGCCGACTGCTTCATTGGCCTCTTGCGTGAAGCTCAACGAGAGAAGTGCCCGGCCGAGCCGATGAGACTAGTACTGGTGATCGATCAACTCGAAGAGTTGTTCACCCTGTGCAAGGACAGCGAGGAAAGGGCCACATTTCTTGACCTGCTGCATTCCCTAAGTGAGCCGAGGGCGTTTGATTGCGATCCTGTAGGGCTCATCGTCTACGGTTTGCGGGCCGACTTCTACAGTCAGTGCACTAATTACCCGGCACTCCGCCGAACTCTGCAGAGCAATCAACTCCTTGTCGGACCTATGTCAAGGGAAGGCCTAGAGGCTGCAATTCTACACCCGGCCGCTGATGTGGGGCTGCATGTCGAACCAGGCCTCGTGGATCTACTATTGCGCGACTTGGGAAGTCATCTTGGCCGCACCGCCTTCGAAGACGCGGAGCACCCTTACGCTCCGGGAACATACGCGGCCGGACGCCTCCCACTGCTGGCGCACGCGCTACGCGCTACCTGGCAGCAAAAGCATGGCAACACGCTTACAGTCGACGCATACAAGGCCACAGGCGGGATTCAACACGCTATTGCAAGAACTGCGGAACGCCGCTTCGGCCGACTCGATACGCCTGGACAACAGGTGGCCCGGGCAATTTTTCTGCATCTCGTGAAAATCGGGGAGGGCACCGAAGATACTCGTCGACGTGTGAGCCACTCCGATCTCCTGAACATCAGCGCACATCCAGAAGTTGCGGATGATGTCATCAACATGTTCGTAGCCTCTCGCCTTCTGGTCACGGAGCAAGACACCGTAGAGATCACCCATGAGGCATTGCTCTACGCCTGGCCAAGGCTGCGACAGTGGATCACATCCGACCGTGACACCAGCCTGGTCCGTCAAAAACTTGAGGAGACTTCCGTCGAGTGGGAGCGCCATGGCCGCGAGTCAGGCCTGCTTTATCGGGGCGCCCGACTGGAGGCAGTTGTCTCATGGGTCAACAATCCTCAGGAACGCCGTCTCAGTCCGCTCGCAACAGCCTTTCTTTCAGCCTCCCTTCAAGCGAAACACCGGAGCGTTCGGCGCCGCCGGTCGGTCGTCGTGGTCTTGTCTGTACTCTCCCTGCTCGCCACGAGTGCGGCCCTCATTGCATTCCAACAACGGTCCAGCGCCCAGCGCGAGCGTGACGCCGCCATTCACAGTCGTCTCATCGCTGAAGCGGACGCTTTGCGAGACACCGATCGTTCGCTGGCAGCGCAACTTGACCTCGTCGCCTACCGCCGGCGACCAAGCGACGCCATGCACACACGACTCATGTCTCATGCAAATTCCCCGTTGTCCAAGCTCCTCAGGGGGCACAGCGGCTACGTTGCCGCGGTCACGTACAACCCCAAGGGGAATGTGTTGGCGAGTGCTGGCGAGGACCAACAGGTCCGCCTGTGGAACACCGCTGACCCCGCTCACCCCAAGCCGCTGGGAAAGCCCATCTCCGGGCATAGAGGCTATGTTACTGCGGTCGCGTTCAACCCAAAAGGGGACGTGCTGGCAAGCGCCGGCGCGGACCAAAAGATTCGTTTGTGGAACACCGCTGACCCCGCTCACCCCAAGCCGCTGGGTCATGAATTGATACCCCGCATCGGAGCCATCACATCTTTGAAGTTCAGTACAGACGGAAGAATGCTGGTGAGTGCCGGTACCATGGTCCGGATGTGGGATATGGTGAATCCCATACGGCCCAGATCTCTGGGCCTGCCATTGGGCGGAAAAGTCCCGGTTCCGGGACCCATCGCGCTGAGTCCAGACGGAGACACGTTGGCGACCGCCGGTCACGACGAGTCGGCGCGGCTCTGGGACATCAGGAACTGGGAGAAACCCAAGCCGCTCCCGAAAGCACTGACCGGTCAAGGAGGGCGTGTCCGAGCAGTGGCCTTCAGTCCGGGCGGGCGCATCGTGGCCACCGCGGGTGAGGACAGATCGATCAGGTTGTGGGACATCAGCCGACGCGGGGACCCGCAATCCCTCGGCGGAGTGCCGAATGCACACATCGGCGCTATATACTCGATCTCATTCAGTAGGGACGGCCACAAAATGGCCAGCGTCGGACAGGATAATGCGGTTCGACTGTGGAGCGTGGCATCGACGGGTAGCTTGATTCCCCTGGGTGAGGCGCTCACCGGGCATATCGGCACCATCTTCTCTGTGGCTTTCAGCCCGGACGGACATGGCCTGGCCAGCGCCGGAAGCGACGGAGTCGTACGACTATGGAGTTTTCCGGCATCCATCCTTCTGGGGCATGCCCACAGAGTGTCTGATGTGTCGTTCAATCCGAAACGTCGCATTCTTGCCAGTTCTGGCTACGACGCAACAGTGCGACTGTGGGATGTCGCCGATCCGGCACACCCGAGAACGTTGAGCCGAATCCCCATCGGACATTCTGATTACGTCTACACGGTGGCCTTCAGTCCTGACGGCCGGACTCTGGCAAGCGGTGGCAAGGACCGAACAGTGCGTTTGTGGGACGTTAGCGACCCGCTCCACCCGAAGTCGCTGGGCAAGCCCCTCGCCGGGCACTCGAATTTCGTGTCCTCGGTGGCATTCAGTCCCGACGGCCGGACCCTAGCCAGCGGAGGGGGCGACAAAAACGTGCAACTATGGAATGTCGCCAATCCTCTCCATCCGACCCTATTGAGCGATCGCGTGTTTCATGACGGCCCCGTTTATGATGTCTCTTTCAGTCGGGACGGAAAAATACTGGCCTATGCCGGCGGACGCCAGTGGGTCCGACTGCAGGATATTTCCGAACCCACCAGCCCAAAACTGCAGACCACCCCTCTCATGCACAAGAAAATCGGCGATATCTATTCAGTTGATTTCGCTTCAGTCGGGCAGCTGATAGTCAGCGCCGGCAGTGATCAAAGTCTGCGATTGTGGAATCTTTCTCATACTTCCCGGTCCATGACGTACAGCAAAGCTCTCAATGGACATAGCGGCGCCGTACGGGCAACAGCTTTCCGCTCGGACGGAAAGGCTCTGGCCAGCGCAGGAAATGATCGTACGGTGCGGGTTTGGGATCTGAAGGACCTGGCTGCCCCTGAGCCATTCGGCACACCCCTGACCGGACACACCGACGATGTGCGTTCCATCGAGTACAGCCACGACGGGCTTCTCCTAGCCAGTGCCAGTTCCGATACCACCATCCGGCTGTGGCCCCTCGATGTTAGGAGCAACATAGACAAGATCTGTTCCAGCACAACTACAATCAACGAGGCGCAATGGGAGCGATATCTGCCCGGAATTTCATACGACCCGCCATGCAGCTCTACCGCCCCTCCGACTGCACAGAAAACTTCACCTCCGCATCGAAAAGTCACACCAAGCGAGCAGGCCCCAGAGGTTCCAGTCACGCCTCCGAGTCGGAGCGGGAATCCCTCGGTACCCGCCACGATTGTTGGAACGTGGTGTGGGGGAAGCAACGACGCTCCTGAAGGGCACTGGACATACACATTCGGACGCGAAGGAAATTTCTCCATGGCGAACGAGAGCATGGAGAGCATGTCCGGTCGTGTGACGTTCGAAGGCGCGGAGATGTCCCTGCAGGTAAAGGGACAGGAGCCCGTTGCCTCTCTCTGGTCACTATCCGATGACCCGGTGCTGGGCAACATTCTCTTCATCGACGGACACAGCTACGTGCGAGGTAGCTGCTCCGACTGACCCGCTCCTGCTGCCGCCTCCAGGCCGATCACCAAAGCGCTCGATGAACCATGGCACGCGCGGCCTTGATCACTTCTACCCCAGAGGCCGCGATCACTGCTGATGTTTCCACGAGCTCGGATGTCGGTGCCGTCGCTTCAACAACGTCCCTGCGGAACTCGCGGCCGGGGCTGTGTTGGAAGCGAGCGCACCGTGGGGTCTGGAGCGGCGAGCCGCTGACGCAGTTGCCGATTCTCCATCTGCGCCTGGTGCAGGGCGCCGACCAATGCTTCGACGTCGGCTCGCAGGGCCGCAAGCTCTTTGGCGTCCGCAGCCCGCAGTTCCTTGAGTTTGGTCACTTTGCGGCGCAGTCGCTTCTCGCTGTCCGGCATGGCGCCGCGGGCGCGGACCTTCTCGTAGAAGTCGTTCTTCAGGTCCAGGTGGCGCTGGGTGAGTGCGTTGCGCGGGACCTGGGCCTCCTGGGCGAGGGCCACGATGGTCAAGGCGCCGTCGGAGTGCTCGGGGGCGTCGGCCAGGATCCGGTCCATGGCGGCCCGGATGCGGTCGCGTTCATCGGGAGCGGGGCTCATGACGGGTCCTCCTGGACGGCAGGGCGAGGATGATCGTGAGGTTGCTTCCGGAGACAGCGAGCGTATGCGCGAGGTCGGTCTCCTTGAACGCCTCGTCCAGCTCCGGAGTGATCCGCGAGGTGTCGCCCACCACCAGCCCCGGCAGCAGCGCCCGCGCGTCCGCCGGCAGCCCGTCGGTCGCCTCCCGCAGGCCCGCCCGCAACCGCCCCGCCAGCTGCTGCGCCCCCGACGGCTCCCCGACGACCTCCGGCATCGCCGGGTCCCGCACCCGCAGCACGGCAGCGATTCGGTCCCCGCCGACCAGGGCCGGGGCCAGCCTCGCGGTCACCCGCAGCCGCGTGGAGGGCAGCAGCCTCAGCCAGGGCGAACGCCGGCCGTCAGCGGACTGCGACGCCTCGTTGACGTCCCCGGACCCAGGGGGTCTCGGCACCCCGTGCATGCCCCCAGCCCTCAGCGCCCCGTTTCCGTCCCCCGCCCCAGAGGACCTCGGCGCCGCGTCGACGATCATCAGCACCGGCGCCCGCGTCACCACCGCCGTGCCGTGCGCCTCCTCGACGCGCCGCACGTCCGCGTTGATCAGCACGGAGGTCGGCGCCATGTGATCCCCCTTGACCCGGGGCCGGGTGAGCCGGGGGTCGGAGGTGACCTCGACCTCGGCGGTCACGGTGGCGTACTCCCGCGCCAGCCCGGGCACCGGCCCACGCCGCAGATCGGCCCCGTGCAGCCCGGCGGAGGCAGCGGCCGCCGCGACGCAGAGCAGGACGGCAGCGACCGAAATGCGCGGCCAGGTGAGGAGCGCTGAGCCCTGCCTGCGCGGCCGCGTGAAGCGCCCCGGCACAGAGTCCGGCCCATACAGGGGGTCGTCCCGCCCAGGCGCAGAATCCCTCCCAGACCCGGCCGCACGACTGTCACCCACCCCACCGCGCCGCCGCAGCAGCAGTACGCCCGCCGCCACCAGACATACGACCACCGCCCCGCCCACCCACACCGTCGGGGCGTCCAGCATCAGCGCCGCCGTCGCCCAGGCGGCGAGCGCGGGTGGGACGAGTCGCAGGTCCGTCGGTCCTTCCTGTCGGGGGTGGGAGGCACCGAGCCGGTTCCCGGAGGCGGCATGAACGACGGCGCGGGAAGGCGCGAGGTCGGGTGCGCGGACGTCGTGCCTCATGGCTGCACGAGATTCCGTAGATCGGCGAAACGGCGATCGCCGATGCCATTGACCTCGCGCAGTTCGTCCACCGAACGGAAGCCACCGTGCTGGGTGCGGTAGTCGATGATGTGCTGGGCCAACACCGGGCCGACGCCCGGCAGGGTGTCGAGCTGGTCCACGGTGGCCGTGTTGAGGGAGACCGGCCCCGCAGGTACGGCCCCGGTGACCGCCGCACCGCCCGAGCCCGGAGCAGCCCCGGGGGCGGCGACCGTACCGCCGACGATCACCTGCTCGCCGTCCACCAGGAACCGGGCCCGGTTCAGACCGTCGGTGTTCGTGCCGGGACGGACCCCACCGGCGACGCGCAGTGCGTCGGCGACCCGCGAGCCAGCCGGCAGGCGATGGATCCCCGGCTCGCGCACCTTGCCGCTGACGTCCACGACGATCTCCGCCGCGGCCGTGCCCACGGCACCCGGCCCAGCGGCAGCCGACGCCCCCGCCACGGCCTCCTCACCCTGCGCCCCTCCCCCGAACGGAGCCGCCGCCCGCACCACCTCGGGCGCCCGCACGGACTGCGCCCGGCCGGCCCAGAAGTGCTGCACGGCAAACCCGGCGGCGAGAACGAGCACCACGGTGAGCGCGACCACGCTCCGCCGCTCCAGCCCACACCTCGTCTGCAACCACACCGGCATCCGCTCCCGCAAAGCCGGCCCTACCCGCGCCCGCCACTCCCCGGCCCCCGCGTCACCGGGTCCAGGCCTGGTCCCGGCCCCGCCACCCGTGTCGACATCGGGCATGTCCGGGCCACGCGCGGTATCACCGCGCGAGACATCGGAGTCCAGCGGCAGATCAGAGCGCAGCGCCACATCGGAGTGCAGCGGCCCATCGGAGTCCAGCGGCAGATCAGCACGCGACGCATCAGCCCGGAGGACATCCAAACGCGTCGCCACATCAACACGCGGCACACCCGAGCCCTCGGACCAGTCGGCGTACCGATCGTCCATGCCCACGGCCCCCCGAGCGCGCGGCGCGCCACTCAGGTCCGCTTCCGAATCCTCAGCCCCGGCACGCCAACCGGGCTCCTCCCAAACGAGTCCGCGCGGTTCACGCGGTCCACGAGATCCACTCGGCCCGCTCAACCCACTCAGCCCACTCAGCCCACTCGGGCCACTCGGGCCACTCGGGCCAGGCATCTCCCCCGCCCCGGCCCCGGGGGCATACCCCTCCCCCCACACCGGCGGCCCCGCCCCCGACTCCCGCCACTCCCCGGCCCGTTCGGCGAAAATCACCTCCGCCCTGCGCCGCAACTCCTCGGCCGACGCATGGCGCTGCCGTGTCCGCCCCCGGACATGCATGCGTCGTCGGTGACGGGCGCGGCCGTCGGAGTGGGGTCCGCGGCCCGGGCCGCTGGTCGCCGTCGTGCTGCGTGTACGTGATCGAAGTGCCATGCGACGAGGATCGGACACCTCGCCACATTGGCGATGATCTTGCTCAATTCCCGGGGATTACTGCCCAGTTGTGGATAACTCCGCCACCCACACGAGTGATGCACCCACCCGAAGAGCCCGTCACCACGACGAATCCCCCGACCACGACGCACCCGTCACCACGGCCGCCCCATCACACGACGCAGTCGCCACCGCTGCCAAGCTTCCCCACAGCGCAGCCTCCACCACAGCCAGGTTTCCCCACAGCGCGCCTTCACCACGCCCAACCCCTTCACCGCGGCGAAACCACAACCCCCAACAACCCAGGCCCGGTATGCGCCCCAATAACCGCCCCAACCTCACTCACATGCAGCTCGGCCAACCCCGGCACTCGCCCCCGCAAACGGTCCGCCAGCGCCGACGCCCGGTCCGGCGCGGCGAGATGGTGCACCGCGATGTCGACCTGCGCGCTGCCCGCCCGCTCGGCCGCGATCTCCTCGAGGCGGGCGATCGCCTTGGACGCCGTCCGTACCTTCTCCAACGGACCGATCCGGCCGCCCTCCAGCTGCAGCAGCGGCTTCACCGCGAGCGCGGACCCCAACAACGCCTGTGCGGCCCCGATGCGGCCACCGCGACGCAGATAGTCGAGGGTGTCGACGTAGAAGTAGGCGGCCGTACCCCCGGCCCGCTTCTCCGCGGCGGTGACGGCCTCGTCCACCGTGCCGCCCGTCTCGGCCGCCTCGGCTGCGGCGAGCGCGCAGAACCCGAGCGCCATGGCGACCATCCCGGTGTCGACGACCCGCACTGGCACCGGCGCCTCGCGCGCCGCGAGAACCGCCGCGTCGTAGGTGCCGGAGAGCTCGGCGGACAGATGCAAGGAGACGATGCCCGTGGCGCCGGACTCGGCGACCTTGCGGTAGTGCTCCGCGAAGACCTGAGGATTGGGACGCGAGGTGGTGACGGGGCGTCGCTTCTGCAACGCCTGGGCGAGGGAACGGGTCGAGATCTCGGTGCCCTCGTCCAGCGCCTGGCCGCCGACGACCACGGTCAGAGGTACCGCGGTGATGCCGTGGCGCTCCATCGTCCGCGGCGGCAGGTAGGCCGTTGAATCGGTGACGATCGCGACATGGCGGGACATGAGCTGGAGGTTACCTGGCGTAGCGCCCGGGCGGCAGTCCGACCCCGCTCACCCGGGAATGCCTTGACCTGATCAGGGCGTGCTCGGCCGTGCTCAAGTCGTGCTCTCGGGACGGGGTTTCTTCTGCCAGGGGTACGTGGGGCGAGGGCCGGGCGGTGTGATGGCGGGCCGCGTGGATTCCTCGGCCCGCTGCGACCGAGGGCTGTCCGGCCAGGTCTGCTCGGTCGTCCCGGCGGCCTCGGCCGCCGGGGCCTCCGGCCATGGGGGCGGCGGCGTCGACGACGAGGGCTCCGCCGTCTGCCAGTGCCGCAGGGCGCCGGTCTCCACGTCGATCTGCGCGCTGAGGGTGTCCAGGTCGTCGCCGGCGAAGCGGTGGGCCCGGTCGCGGGCCGCCCAGCGCAGGGCGTCCGCGGACTGGACGATGCGCTCGGTGCGCTCGCGCAGGTCGGGCAGCCGCTCGCCGAGCGTCGCGCGGTCGGGCTCGGACTCCAGGCGCCGCAGTTCGGCGTCCAGTTCGTGCCCGTGTGCGCTGAGGCGCTGGAAGAGGCCGAGGGATTCCTTCAGGGACTCGTCCTCGGCCGCGCCCGCGCGCAGCGCGTCCTGGGTGGCCCGCATGGAGGTGCGCAGCTTCAGCCGCAGCTGGGCGAGCTCACCGACCGGGCCGGCCTGGGCGAAGGACTTGGCCCGCAGGGTGTGGTCCTCGACCGTGCGCCGGGCGTGGGTGATGGTCTCGTCGACCCTGCGCTTGGCGGCGCCGACCACCTTCACCGTGGCGTACGCGCCGAGCACGACGAAGAGCACGAAGAGCAGGGCGACGACTGCGATCACTGCTTCCACGAACTCCTCCTCCGACCGGCCGCGACACATGCCGCATCACTCTTCAACGGTAAACGCAGCGGGCAGGCCCGGAGTTCCAACAGAACCCCGAACCTGCCCGTAGGGGATCACCCCGAGCCACCCGCCGCACACCACGGCATCCGAACCGGCGGCCCCACGCTCACGGCATCCGGACCAGCGGCTGCCCACGCTTACGGCATCCGGACCGGCCGACGCCCACGACAACCGAACCGGCCGTACGCTCTCACACCATCCGATCCGGCCAGACGCGCTCACGCAATCCGCACCGGCCAGACGCGCTCACGGCATCCGAACCGGCCCGACCGCCGGAGGCCTACGCCGGAGGCCTACGCCGGAACGATGTTCACCAGCTTCGGCGCCCGCACGATCACCTTGCGGATCCCGGCGCCGTCCAGCGCCGCCACGACCTTCTCGTCGGACAGCGCGACCTTCTCCAGCTCCTCCTCGGAGATGGCCGGCGAGACCTCCAGGCGGGCCTTGACCTTGCCCTTGATCTGCACGACGCAGGTCACGGTCTCGTCGACGACGTACGCCGGGTCGGCGACCGGGAAGTCCTGGTGGACGACCGAGTCCTCGTGCCCCAGCTTGCGCCACAGCTCCTCGGCGATGTGCGGGGCCAGCGGCGCGACCATCAGCACCAGCGCCTCGGCGACCGAGTGCGGCACGGCACCGCCCGCCTTGGTCAGGTGGTTGTTCAGCTCGGTGACCTTGGCGATGGCGGTGTTGAACCGCATGCCCTCCAGGTCCCCGCGCACCCCGTCGATCGCCTTGTGCAGGGCACGCAGCGTGTCCTCGTCGGGCTCCGCGTCCACCACCGTCACGTCGCCGGTCGTCTCGTCGACGACGTTGCGCCACAGCCGCTGCAGCAGCCGGAACTGGCCGACCACCGCGCGCGTGTCCCACGGCCGGGACACGTCCAGCGGGCCCATCGCCATCTCGTACAGGCGCAGCGTGTCGGCGCCGTACTCTGCGGCGATCTCGTCCGGAGTGACCGCGTTCTTCAGGGACTTGCCCATCTTGCCCAGCAGCCGGGAGACCTTCTCGCCCTGGTAGTAGTACGCGCCGTCGCGCTCCTCCACCTCGGCGGCCGGCACCGCGATGCCACGGCTGTCGCGGTAGACGTAGGCCTGGATCATGCCCTGGTTGAACAGCTTGTGGAACGGCTCCGCCGAGGAGACGTGCCCCAGGTCGAACAGGACCTTGGACCAGAAGCGCGCGTACAGCAGGTGCAGTACGGCGTGCTCGGCGCCGCCGACGTACAGGTCGACACCGCCGTGGGGCTGGCCCTCGCGCGGGCCCATCCAGTACTGCTCGATCTCCGGGTCGACCAGCTGCTCGCTGTTGTGCGGGTCCAGGTAGCGCAGCTCGTACCAGCAGGAACCGGCCCAGTTGGGCATGGTGTTGGTCTCACGCCGGTACCGCTTCGGCCCGTCGCCCAGGTCCAGGGTGACGTTGACCCAGTCCTCGTTGCGCGACAGCGGCGTCTCGGGCTGGGTGTCGGCGTCGTCCGGGTCGAAGGTGCGCGGCGAGTAGTCCTCGACCTCGGGCAGCTCCAGCGGCAGCATCGACTCGGGCAGGGCGTGGGCGATGCCGTCCTCGTCGTAGACGATCGGGAAGGGCTCGCCCCAGTAGCGCTGACGGCTGAACAGCCAGTCGCGCAGCCGGAAGTTGACGGTGCCCTCGCCGATGCCGCGGTCGGCCAGCCAGGAGGTGATCCGCTCCTTGGCCTCGACGACGCCCAGGCCGTCCAGGGAGATCTCGTCGTTGGCGGAGTTGATCAGCTTCGCCTCGTACGAGGAGAAGGCGTCGTCCCAGGTGGCCGGGTCGGTGCCGCGGTCGTCGCTCGGCTCCACGACGCAGCGCATCGGCAGCTCGAAGGCGCGGGCGAAGGCGAAGTCGCGGCTGTCGTGCGCCGGGACGGCCATGATCGCGCCGGTGCCGTAGCCCATCAGGACGTAGTCGGCGATGAAGACGGGGACCTGCTCGCCGCTGACCGGATTGGTCGCGTACGCGCCGGTGAAGACGCCGGTCTTCTCCTTGGCCTCGGCCTGCCGCTCGACGTCCGACTTGGAGGCGGCCTGCTTGCGGTAGGCGTCGACGGCCTCGGCCGGGGTGGCGTGACCGCCGGTCCACACCTCGTGAGTGCCCTCGGGCCAGGCGGCCGGGACGATCTTCTCGACCAGGTCGTGCTCGGGGGCCAGCACCATGTAGGTGGCGCCGAACAGGGTGTCCTGGCGGGTGGTGAAGACGGTGATGGCTCCGGCGTCGCCGACCTGGAAGTCGACACGGGCGCCCTCGGAGCGCCCGATCCAGTTGCGCTGCTGCAGCTTGATGGCCTCGGGCCAGTCCAGCGCGTCCAGGTCGTCCAGCAGCCGGTCGGCGTAGGCGGTGATCCGCATGTTCCACTGGCGCAGCTTGGCCTTGAAGACCGGGAAGTTGCCGCGCTCGGAGCGGCCGTCGGCGGTGACCTCCTCGTTGGCCAGGACGGTGCCCAGGCCGGGGCACCAGTTGACCGGCGCGTCGGAGGCGTACGCCAGGCGGAACCCGCCCAGGACGTCGGCGCGCTCGGCGGCGCTCAGCTCGCTCCACGCACGCGTGTGCCCCGGTACGGCCCGCTCACCGGACTCGAAGGCGGCGACCAGCTCGGAGATCGGGCGGGCCTTCTTCGCCTCGTCGTCGTACCAGGAGTTGAAGATCTGCAGGAAGATCCACTGGGTCCACTTGTAGTAGTCCGGGTCGATCGTGGCGAACGACCGGCGCTTGTCGTGACCCAGGCCCAGCCGGCGCAGCTGGACCTTCATGTTCTCGATGTTGGCCTCGGTGGACACGCGCGGGTGCGTGCCGGTCTGCACGGCGTACTGCTCGGCGGGCAGGCCGAAGGCGTCGAAGCCCAGGGTGTGCAGGACGTTGTGGCCGGTCATGCGCTGGAAGCGCGCGAAGACGTCGGTGGCGATGTAGCCCAGGGGGTGACCGACGTGCAGGCCCGCACCGGAGGGGTACGGGAACATGTCCATGATGAACTTCTTGGGCCGGGCCACGGCCTCGGGGTCGCCCGCCAGGTCGCCCTTGGGGTTCGGAGTGGCGTACGTACCCTCGGCGTCCCAGAAGTCCTGCCAGCGTGCCTCGATCTCGGCAGCCATGGCCGCCGTGTAGCGGTGCGGCGCGGCCACCTCGGCGGTGGCAGCGGGGTTCGTCTCGCTCATGATCCTCAAAGCTCCATCGATCGTCTCTGCCAGCGGCTGCGGTTCTCTGGAAACGAAAAATCCCCTCGCACAGGAGGGGACGCCGCGCCGATTCCGACCATCCGATTCACCCGGCGGTCGGGACTGATCAGCGCGGCCCGCTAAGCAGAAGGCGTACGGCACGCATGGCGTCAGGGTACCGCAGCGCCCGAGCGCGTCGCGACGACCTTCCGACAGGGGGGCGCGAGGGCTTCTGGACGGGGGCGCGTGTGAACAACAGCGCCCCGAGTTCCGTACCTGAGAGTTGTGAAGACCTCGAAAAGCTGAACAACGTTCACTTGTTACCTGGCGTAACAGTCGCTAAGGGACATCGCCCACCCCTCGCAGCCCGTAGATAACAACGCAATAACTCAAACGCCGTACCCCTCGGTATGGAGCCACTTAGAGTGCGGCAGCGGGACCGCCTTCCCGAACCGCTCGGAGTTGCCCCCATGAACCCTCGTCGTAGTAACAGTTCGCTCCCCAAGCCGGGCCGGTCGGCCTATGGGGTGGCGACCGCTGCTGTTCTGCTGCTCATACCCCTGGTCGTGCTGCTCGGCGGCACCTGGCTCCAGGAGTTCCTCAACTTCGGTGCCGGCGTCCTGTCACTCGTCTGCCTCACCTGCTCGGTCATCTGGGGCCTCGTCGCCCAGGACCGGATGATCCTCAACACCCGCCAGCGGATCATCGCGCAGGGCATCCACCGGGTGACCGCCGTGGCATCGATCGCGTTCCTGCTGGTGCACATCGGCGTGAAGCTGGCGCTGGACCACGCCAGCCCGATCGCCGCGCTGATCCCCTTCAGCCTCGTGTTCTTCGGCGGCGACGAAATCCCCGGCAGCGCCTTCCTGATCGGCCTGGGCTCCCTGGCCGCCCTGCTCATGATCTTCGTGGGCGTCACCGGCGCGCTGCGCACCCAGTTCGCCTCCCCGGCCCTGGTCGCCGCGCGCTGGCGCGCGATGCACATGCTGGCCTACCCGGCCTGGTGCGCCGCCCTGATCCACGGGCTGTTCGCCGGCCGCCCGGCGGCGACGTTCTTCGTGGTCTGCTACGAGCTGTGCGTGGTCGCCGTCGCCGCGGCCCTCGCACTGCGCGCCTCCCCGCGCCCCGTCAAGCGCAAGTTCGCCGACCGGCTCGCCCAGCTCATCGGCAGCGAGCCGGGCGCCCGCGAGGACCTGGAGGAGAGCCGCGCCAGGGCGGCGTCCGGGTCCGCGCTGCCGGGCTACGAGAACCAGCGCCCGTCACGGCGGTCGCGCGACGAGCGGACGGGCTCGCTGCCCGGCATGCCCTCCCAGGCTCCCGCCTCTGCGGAGTCCACAGGCGGCTTCGCCGCCGCCTACCGCGCGGTCTCGCCCCGCTCCCAGGGCCGCCAGCAGCCCTACATGGCCGACCAGACCGCACGCATGGACCTGCCCCTGGACATGCAGCCGACGGAGATGATCCCGCGCGTCGACGGCTCGGGCAGCACCTCGGGCAGCTGGCCGATCCCCTCCCCGCCGCCCGTGGGCGAGGCGCCCCCGTCCTCCTACGACCCGCTCAACGACACGGGATACAACATCCCCGTCTATGGCAATTCGGGCGCCTCCGGCTACGGCTCGAGTGACGTGTACGACACGTCTGAGACGAACGCCGTCTTCGGTACGTACAACCAGAACGACACGTACAACAACAGCGGTCCCGCCACTGAAACACTCCCCGGTGCCTCCTACGACTTCGACGCACCGGGTTCGGGCGAACCTTGGAACACGCCTTCCGGAGGCTTTAAGTGAACGAGGCCCTGCCCGACGTCCCCGAAGTCCGCGTCGTCGGCCTTCCCCAGCTGACGTCGGGCTTCGACCTTGTCGAAAGGCTCGATCTGCCCATGCATCTGAAGGTGCACGGGCCGCTCGAACCGATGGGCGGCGAGCAGCTCGCGAAGCTCGCCGAGAACATCAACCTGAAGGGCCGCGGCGGCGCGGGCTTCCCCTTCCACAAGAAGCTGCGCTCGGTCGCGGAGGCCGCGATCAAGCGCGGTGTCCGGCCGGTCGTGGTCGTCAACGGCAGCGAGGACGAACCGGCCTGTCGCAAGGACACGGTGATGATCAACCGTGCCCCGCATCTCATCCTGGACGGCGCGCTGCTGTGCGCCGAGGCCCTGGGTGCCCGCACGCTCGTGGTGGGGGTCACCCGGGAATCGACTCAGCGCTCCATGGAGGCCGCCCTCGCCGAACGCGGCCTCAGCAACAGCCGCCGCTCCGCTCTACGCGCGTGGGTGCAGCGCAATCCGGTGCGCATGGTCACCGGCGCCGCCGCCTCCCTGATCCGCTCCATCGACGGCGGCCCGGCGATCCCGCCCGGCCGCAAGGTCAGCGCCTCGCAGAACGGCGTCGGTGGCGCCCCCACCCTGCTGTCCAACGCCGAGACGTTCGCCCAGCTGGCGATCGCCGCCCGCATCGGCCCCGAGCGCTACGGCAACACCGGCCTGTACGACGAGCCGGGCACCGTCATGCTCACGGTCTCCGGCGCGGTCGCCCGCCCGATGGTGATCGAGGTCCCCACGGGCGTACCGCTGCGCTACGTCCTCCAGCTCGCCGGCGCCCCGCCCGTCCCGCAGGGCGTGTTGACCGGCGGCTACCACGGCAAGTGGATCGACGCGGCGACGGTCAACGAGGCGATCGTCTCGCGCAACTCCCTGGACGCGGTGGGCGGCGCGCTCGGCGCCGGCGCGATCCTGCCGATCACTCAGGAGACGTGCCCGCTGGGTGAGTCGCTGCGGGTGGCGCAGTGGCTGGCCGAGGAGAGCGCGGGCCAGTGCGGCCCCTGCTACCTCGGTCTGCCGGCCGCCGCGCGCGGCCTGGAGGACATCCTCAACGGCGGTGGCCCGGCCGCCCTGGAGGCGCTCAAGCAGGTCGCCAAGAACGTGAAGCGGCGCGGCGCGTGCTCGCACCCGGACGGCTCCGCGATGTTCCTGGAGTCGACCATCAAGGCGTTCACCGACGACCTCGCGGCACACGTCCTCGGCAACGGCTGCGGACGGCCCGTGGAGGGCGTTCTGCCGCTCTTCGAGGGCGGCAGGGCCCCGTCGGGCATCCCGGGTGGCGCCGAGTCGGAGGAGAACGGTCCGAGCCGCCAGAAGATCCACGTCGACTGGACGCTGTGCCGTGGCCACGGCCTGTGCGCGGACATCCTCCCGGAGGTCTTCCAGCTCGGCGCCGACGGCTTCCCGACCGTCGCCCAGGCGAAGGTCCCTCGCTACGCCGAGGCCAAGGCCCTGCGCGCGGTGCGCCGTTGCCCCGCCCTGGCCCTGCGCATCGAGGAGGACACGCGCGGCCAGGAATCGTCCCGCAACCTGCCGGTCCTCTCCCAGGGCCGCGGCAGACGCGCCCTGGGCCGCTGAGGGCACGCGCGCGTAGAGGGGTCGTCCGAGTCGGACGACCCCTCGTTCTCACACGGCGCAAGCCATGGTGCGCAGACAAAAAAGATCCCGCCGGATCGTACTGATCCGGCGGGATCTGCTGTGGAGCTAAGGAGAATTGAACTCCTGACCTCCTGCATGCCATGCAGGCGCTCTACCAACTGAGCTATAGCCCCTTGCTTTGGTCCGCCCGGTTTCCCCGGCGGCGACGCCAACATTACCGGTCGACCTCGTGCAGCACCAAATCGTTTCCCGTCCGCGCCGATACGGGCACTAATGTCGGGTTCCGTGACCGTGATCGCGCCACCCGGAGTTCACCGTCGAGCGCCGGTCGCCCTGGCCGCCTGCCTGGTCTCCTTCGCCGCGTTCTGGGTGGCGCAGCGGGCCGCGCACGTCTCGATGATCGACCTGATGGTGTACCGGGCCGAGGGCGCGACCGTACGCGCCGGAGGCGACCTGTACGCGCTGCGGACGACAGCCGCCCGACTGCCGACGACCTATCCCCCGTTCGCGGCCCTGCTGTTCACTCCCCTCACGCTCCTCGATACGGCGACCATGCGCACCGTGGCGACGGCCGGGAACCTCGCGCTGCTGGTGGCGTTCGCAGGGCTGTCGCTGCGTCTGGTCGGGCACGCGCGCGTGGAGAGTCTGTGGTGGGTCTCGGCGGTGGCCGTGTGGTGCGAGCCGGTGTGGACGACGCTGCGTTACGGGCAGATCAATCTGCTGCTCGCCGTCCTGGTGCTGTGGGATCTGTCACGGCGCCCGGGAGACCGCTGGGCCGGCGTCGGCATCGGGCTCGCCGCGGCCGTCAAGCTGACGCCCGCCCTGTTCGTGGTGTTCCTGCTCGCCACCGGTGTCGTGGCCCGGCGTCGGCACGGCTGCGGCGGCTCCTGGCTGCGGCACGCGCACCTGGCGGCCACCTGGTTCACCGGGGCGACCCTGCTGGCCGTTGCCGTACTGCCGTACGACTCCTGGCGCTTCTGGAGCCGCATGGTGTTCGCGGCGGGGCGCGTCGGGCACGCCGAGGACACCGCCAACCAGGCCCTGCGCGGCGTTCTCGCGCGGCTGCTGCACACTCCGGAGCCCGGGGCTGCCTGGCTCGTCGCGGCGGCCGTGGTGGGCGTTGCAGGGCTGGGCGTGGCCGTGGCGGCGGAGTTGCGTGGGCAGCGGGCCTGGGCGGTGACCTCGTGCGCGGTGACGGCGCTCCTCATCAGCCCGGTGTCCTGGTCGCACCACTGGGTCTGGTGCCTGCCGGTCGTCCTGCTCCTCGGCACGCACGCGTACCGTGCCGCCGCGGTGGGCGTGCTGCTGGTCTTCGCCTCGTACGCCCTGTGGTGGGTGCCGCACGGTCCGGGACGGCACGAACTACACCAAACAGGCATCGAGTTGACGCTGTCCGCCCTCTACGGGACGGCCGGCTGCCTTTTCCTCGTGATCACCGGGATCGCCGTCAGCAACCCCCGCCTCGGTCAAGCCGTGACGAAGGAATAGAAGCGCTTGAGCGTGCAGTGTTCTTCGAGGAGACGGCCGTAGATCGGTTCGCCCTCGAGTTCACGGTACGTCTCGATCGGATCGCCTTTTATGATCAGCGCCCGCGCGCATTCCTCGCACCAGTACTGGTAGTCGGGGTTCACCGGTTCCATGTCACGGACGATCGGCGTTCCGCTGCCGCACCAGTCGCACTTTCGCCTGTGTGCACCCATCGATCAGCTCCAGCTGTGGCCGCAGGCCGTGCACACGTAGGAAATTCCGCCGTTGTCGCCAAGGAGCTGGGCGACATGGACGGAACCGCAGGAAGGGCAGCTGAGGCGAGTGATCGTATCCCGTGTCAACGCCGCTTCGAAGAGGTGACCGCCCTCTCCGAGGATGCTCGCAGGCATCGCTACTCCCTCCCGTCGGGCCGCGCTCCCTTCCGGCCGTTTGATTCTGCCACGGCCGGACCAATACGGTCAGCGACGCCTCAGTACCAGTCCGGACACGGCAGCCTCCGCGACCGTACGAACCGTGCGAACACGCACCCCAAGCGTCTTCTGAGAGGTATACGCCTGCGAGGCCCAAGTGACTCAAGCCGGATCCGAACAGTTCGGCGAGGCGAGTGCCGCGCGCGAACCGGCCACGGGGGCCCGGCCGTTGATCCGGGCGCCCGCCGCGGATACCAGAAGATCCCGCCGATCGAAGGGATCGGCGGGATCTTGTTGTCTCGCTGTGGAGCTAAGGAGAATTGAACTCCTGACCTCCTGCATGCCATGCAGGCGCTCTACCAACTGAGCTATAGCCCCTTGCCACGCGGCGGAGCCGCATGATGTTTCGCCCCGCTCGGCGGGGCGAACAAGAAGAACTTTAGCCTGCGACCTGCCGGAAAGTGAAATCCGGGTCCCGGGTCGTCCCGGCCGGGACCTCCGGTTTCAGTCGTCGTCGCCGAGCACCGGCTCCGGCAGGGTGCCGGCGTTGTGCTCCAGCAGCCGCCAGCCGCGGGCGCCCTCGCCCAGGACGGACCAGCAGCAGTTGGTGAGGCCGCCGAGGCTCTCCCAGTACCGGGGCTCCAGGCCGAGGAGGCGCCCGATGGTCGTACGGATCGTGCCGCCGTGGCTGACCACGACGAGCGTGCCGTCGTCGGGGAGCTTCTCGACATGCCGGAGCACGACGGGCGCCGCGCGGTCGGCGACCTCGGTCTCCAGTTCGCCGCCGCCGCGCCGGACCGGCTCACCGCGCTTCCACGCGGCGTACTCCTCGCCGTACCGCTCGATGATCTCCTCGTGCGTCAGGCCCTGCCAGGCGCCCGCGTAGGTCTCGCGCAGGCCCTCGTCGTGGGTCACCTCCAGGCCGGTGAGCGCGGCCAGCTCGGCGGCCGTGTTCGCGGCGCGCTGGAGATCGGAGGCGATGATCGCGTCGGGATTGAGGCTGACGAGCAGCCGGGCGGCGCGGCGGGCCTGGGAGACGCCGGACTCGGTGAGGGCGACGTCCGTGGTGCCCTGGAAGCGGCGCTCCACGTTCCAGGAGGTCTGGCCGTGCCGCCACAGGATGACGCGGCGGCCGCGGCTGGGCCTGGCGGCCTCGCTGAAGGCGCTCACCGCCACTCACCGCCCAGCTCGGCGGCCTCCTCGGCGGCCTGGAGCTTCGCGTGCTCCGCGGCCTTGCCGCGGGTGGCCTTGGCGTCGTCGGGCAGCTCGAGCTCGGGGCAGTCCTTCCACAGCCGCTCCAGGGCGTAGAAGACGCGCTCCTCACTGTGCTGGACGTGGACGACGATGTCGACGTAGTCGAGCAGCACCCAGCGGGCCTCGCGGTCGCCCTCACGGCGCACCGGCTTGGCGCCGAGCTCCTTCAGGAGCCGCTCCTCGATCTCGTCGACGATCGACTTGACCTGACGGTCGTTGGGGGCGGAGGCCAGCAGGAAGGCGTCCGTGATCGACAGGACGTCGCTGACGTCGTAGGCGATGATGTCGTGCGCGAGCTTGTCGGCGGCCGCCTGGGCGGCGGTGGTGATGAGCTCGAGGGAACGGTCGGTAGCGGTCACTACAAGGCTTTCGGTCGGCGGTCGTTTGGTACCAAGGGTCTCACGGACCGCCGACAGCACCCCACGTGATTACCGGCTCACATGGGGTGGCCTGCGCTTATGCGGTCCCTGGGGTCATGAGGACGACGGCTTGTAGTCCTGGCCCAGGACCACCGAGACGTCCGCGTTCGCGGACACGTCGCCCTTGGTGACGGCGGTGGAGGACAGGCCGAGGGTCTTGGCGACCTCGGTGGCGTTGTCCTTGTCGGCGGCGTCGGTGTAGACGACCTTGGACGTGGCCGCGGTGGACGCCGACCCGCCCTCCAGGAAGGTGAAGCCGCCGTTCAGCAGCACCACGCGGGCCTTGTCGGTGTTGCCCTTGACGCCGCTGGCGTTGCGGACGGACACGCGGACGGCGGCGTCCTTGTCGGGGCTCTTGGCGGTGCCGCCGAGGACGTCCTTGACGACACTCGCGCTCGCCTGGGCGCTCAGCGTGCCGTCGGTCTGGACGGGCAGCAGGGCCGTCTTGTAGTCGCCGCCCTTGGCGAGGTCGGCGAGCTTGGCGAGGAAGGCGCCGAGGTCCTTGTCGGTCAGCGGCGGTTCGATGATCATCCCGAGCGTCTGCACGGTCGTCGTCGCGCCCTGCGTGTCCGAGGTCAGCTTGCGCAGCGTGGCCTGCATGACCTGCCCGAACCGCTCCAGCTGGGCGTTCTGGGCCTCGCCCGAGGCGCTGTAGGTGGCATACGCGACGGCCATCTTGCCGCTGAGGGTCTGGTCCTGGCCCTTGCGCACGAGGGGCGCGGCGTCCTTGGACTTGGCGTCCGGGTCGGGCACGTCGGTGTCGGTGTCGACCTCGATGTTGCCGACCAGGTCGACGAGGTTCTGCAGGTACGGGGTGTCCAGCCGCCAGGTGCCCTGGATCTCGGTGCCGAGGACGGTGTCGATCGCGTCGCGCGTCCCGGAGGATCCGTCGTCGTCGACGGACTTGGCGAGGGTGGTCGTGCTGCCGTCGTCGCCGGTCAGGGCGAGCGAGTTGGGCAACAGGACGGTGGTGCCCCGGTTGGTGGTGGTGTTGTCGACGAGCAGCGCCGTGGAGGTGCCGCCCTTCTTGGTGTTGTGCAGATGGACGACGATCACGTCCCGCTTCTGGGCGCCCACGGCCGTCGGGGTGCCCTGCTTGCTGTCGGACGACGACAGGCCGGGCAGCTTCCCCGCGTACCAGAGGTAGCCGACACCGCCGGCCGCGGCGACCGCCAGCACGACCACGAGCGCGATCACACGCGCGCGTGCCCGTCGCCGGGCCTCTTCACGGCGCTCGGTGCGGTTCTCGGTGAACTTCAGCCAGTCGATGACGTCCTCGGAGTCCGAGTCGGGCTCCTCGACGAAGGCGAACTGCTCGGTGTGGTAGTCCCGTTCCCCCCGGCCCTGAGGGTCCTGGGGGTCCTGCGGGTCCTGGGCCACGGGATCCTCGACCGGCCCGGCCTGGTGCGGGATGTACGCGGTCTGCTCGGCTACGCGATGCTGCTGACCGCTGGTGGCGGTACGGCCATATGGGTCGTACGGCGCCGAGTGCCCGCCGGCCTGCTGCTGGTGGTGCGTGCCGGTGCCGTACGGGTCGTAGGCGGGCGTGGGCGGCTGCTGACCGGTGTCGCCGCTGCCGTAGGGGTCGTACGGCGGGACCGGCTGCTGTCGGCCGGTCGCGTACGGGTCGTAGCCGTAGCCCTGCTGCGCGTACGGGTCGTACGACTGCTGGGGCGGCTGCTGCTGGGGCGGGACCTGTCGGTACACCGGCCGCCCGTACTCGTCGTAGCCGACGAGTTCGTACTGGTCATCCCCGTACCCCGCGTCGTATCGGTCGTTCACCGGTTGCCCCTCTCGGCTCACTGCCTCACTCGCCGCGGTACAGCTCGCGCTTGTCGATGTAGCGCACGACTCCGTCCGGCACCAGATACCAGATGGGGTCGCCCTTTGCGACTCTCGCGCGGCAATCGGTGGACGAGATGGCAAGCGCGGGAACCTCGACCAACGACACACCGCCCTCCGGAAGCCCGGAGTCGTCGAGGTGGTGGCCGGGCCGGGTGACCCCGATGAAGTGCGCGAGGGAGAACAGCTCCTCCGAGTCCCGCCAGGTCAGGATCTGGCCGAGAGCGTCGGCGCCCGTGATGAAGAACAGGTCGGTGTCCGGGTTGAGCGCGCGCAGGTCGCGCAGCGTGTCCACGGTGTACGTCGGGCCGCCGCGGTCGATGTCGATGCGGCTGACGGAGAACTGCGGGTTCTCGGCGGTGGCGATGACCGTCATCAGATAGCGGTCCTCGGCCGGGGAGACGTGCCGGTGGCTCTTCTGCCACGGCTGACCGGTCGGCACGAACACGACCTCGTCGAGGTGGAACTGCGCCGCGACCTCGCTGGCCGCGACGAGGTGGCCGTGGTGGATCGGGTCAAACGTTCCACCCATGACGCCGAGGCGGCGCTTGCCGCGGTTCGACGGGCCGCTTCCGGGGCCGGTAGGCATGTCCTGCTCTCCCATGCGTGCAGACCCTACCGGCCCCGCCTGAGGGGCTTCGGCCGACAACTGCCCGGGCGGACCGGGAGAGGCCTGGTCGGGACTCAGCGGTCGCGGTTGAAGCGAGTGGTGATCCACAGCAGGAGCATCAGGATGACGAAGGCGCCACCCCCGGTGAGCCACGGGCTGATGCTCTCGTGGTTGCCACCGTGCTCCTCGCCCTCGGCGGCGAGGGTGACCAACTGGGCAGCTGCGCTGTGGAAGCTCATCTTCGGCGTGACCTATCGGGTGTGGGCGGGATAAAGATGTCGGCCCATCGTAAGCGGGCGCCATGACGGCGATCACGCCGACTCCACCGTTGAGGCGCCTGCGACGGCCCGCGGGGAACCTTCCCGGCGGCTCATTCGTCCTTCCGCCTGTAGCCCCGCAACAGGAACCACGCGGTCAGCACACAGCCCACGACCATCACGATCAGTACGACCCGGAGCAGATTCCCCGCCCCCTGCTGCTCGGCTGCGCTCGCGGCCTCGGTGAGCCAGGCGGCGGCGGGGTTGTGCTCCATGGCGCGGAACTCCTTCGCTGTAGTGCCCGTCCACGGTAACTCCGCCTAGGCTGGGCTCTGCTTCGGGGGCGCAAAGGGCTGAACAAGGCTCCGCAAAGGGCCGCACAGAGCCATCCACACGCACATGGGGGAAGACATGTCCGACGGCCACGAGCACAACGGGCACGAGAACGTACCGAGCAGGCAGCGCAGGCGTTTCCCGGGGATCTCCTCGCGTGCGTACGAGCACCCGGCGGACCGCTCGGCGTTGGTGGCGCTGCGCAAGCTGAGCGGCTTCGACACGGTCTTCAAGGCGCTGAGCGGCCTGCTGCCCGAGCGCAGTCTGCGGCTGCTGTTCCTGTCCGACTCGGTGCGGGTGTCGGACCAGCAGTTCGCGCACCTCAACGACATGCTGCGGGACGCCTGCTACATCCTGGACCTGGAGAAGGTCCCGCCGATGTACGTCAGCCAGGACCCGGTGCCGAACGCGATGTGCATCGGCCTGGACGAGCCGATCATCGTGGTCACGACGGGTCTGCTGGAGCTGCTCGACGAGGAGGAGATGCGGGCGGTGGTCGGCCACGAGGTGGGCCACGCCCTCTCCGGCCACTCGGTGTACCGCACGATCCTGCTCTTCCTCACCAGCCTGGCCGTCCGGGTCGCCTGGATCCCGCTGGGCAACATCGCGATCATGGCGATCGTGACGGCGCTGCGTGAGTGGTTCCGCAAGTCGGAGCTGTCCGCGGACCGGGCGGGCCTGCTCGTCGGCCAGGACCTCACGGCCTCGATGCGCGGGCTGATGAAGCTCGCGGGCGGCCACCATCTGCACGAGATGAACGTGGACGCGTTCCTGAAGCAGGCCGAGGAGTACGAGGCGGGCGGCGACCTGCGCGACTCGGTCCTGAAGATCCTGAACGTGCTGCCCCGCTCCCACCCCTTCACCACGGTCCGCGCGGCCGAGCTGAAGAAGTGGGCCGAGTCCCGGGACTACCAGCGGATCATGGACGGCCACTATCCGCGCCGCGCGGAGGACAAGGACACCTCGGTGACGGACTCCTTCCGCGAGTCGGCGTCCCACTACGCCACGCATGTGAAGTCCTCCAAGGACCCCCTGATGAAGCTGGTCACGGACATCGCCGGCGGCGCCGGGGACCTGGGCGGCCGGGTACGAAGGGGCTTCGGCGGCTTCACGAGCGCCCCACCGAAGGACGAGCCGAGGCGGGACGCCACGGACGACACGGGCGGCACGGACGGCACGGACGGCACGGACGGCCAAGGCTCCGGTAACTGAGGTTCTCAGCCCGGCCGGGGGCCACACGCCCGAGGGCGGGACCCTCCCGGCTCACACCTTCGGCTGGGATCCCGCCGCCAGCGACCCGCACAGTGCCGTCGCCCCACCCGTGGCGTACGGGTCGGTCCCGGCCGGCCCGCCCTCCTTCGCCGTCTGCCCCGCCAGCAGCGGATGCAGCCGGTTCGTGGAGTCCTCGGCACAGGACAGCGGCCCCGCCTGGACATAGGAGACGACCAGCTGGGCCTGATTCAGCCGCAGGTCCTCCCGGTCGAAGCGGAAGTGCAGCTCCCGGCGCACGGTGAAGAGCGACGCCTCAGCCGCCTGCTCACCGGCACCGGCCTTCTCCCCGGCCTCCACCGCCCGCAGCGCGTACACAAACGTGTGATCGGCCGTGACCTCGAGCGTCGACGAGTCGGTCTCCGCGGCCTGCAGCGTGCCCTGCACCCGGATCTTGCGATCGGCCAGCTCGGCCTGAGCCGGATCGAACCGCACCAGCCATCCGGTCGGCGCATGCCGCCCGTCCGCGGCCGGGTGGCTGAAGCTCTGGTCGAACTGGTCCAGTTGGTCGGGATCGAGTAGCACCCGCACCGGACGGATCTGGTCCCCGGTGAGCACCTCGGGATAGAGCGCGGACCGCACGATGTAGTCCTTCGCGATACTCAGCGCGTTCGTCACCTGACTGTCCGAGAAGTGCGCGGTGCGCCGCGCGGCCGGCAGCGGAATGCCCTCCGCGCCGATGCGGAACTGCGCGGCGGGACTATGGGCGTACAGGTGGTCGGTGTCGCTCGCCCCGGGCACCTTGCCCTGCGGGGCGAGCGGGATGACGGTCATCCGCAGGGGCTCGGCGAGCGGTCCGGAGCCGGCGGGGGTCTGATAGGGATGCCGTACACCCATATAGATCGCCGTACCGAAGGCCACGGCGATCAACAGGACCAGGATCAGCGCCTGCCGGGACAGGCCCCGGCGCAGGGGTGGGCGGCGGCGTACGGCGGGCGCGTGGTCGGCGATGCGCTCCTGCGCGGAGAACTCCTGAAGGTGGGCAGCACGGACGAACGACTCGTCGAAGACGACGGATCGGTACTCGTCCTCGCCACCTCCGGGGCCGCCCTCGGGTGTCCCCTCGGGTGGGTCTCCAAGCCCTCCCATATCTTCAGGGTAGGTCGCGGGGAGCTCCGGTAAACGCCCTGGTACACGACAAGTTCTGACAGGTTCTCACCAGGATGGTCCGGCAGCTCTCAGCAACGCTCAGGCCCTCGGTCAGGTCCGTTCAGGGCGTGCGCGGGATGGCCGAAATGGCCGGCTGGGAGTGGTCGGCGGAGGCGGAGGGAGCGGCCCCGCTCCCCTGTTCGAGCCCGGTGGACGCGGGCGGCGTGATCTGGTCCCGGCCGTTGGAGGAGGCGCCGCGGTAGACCGCCGCGAAGGCCAGCGCGACCATGCCGATGCCCATCACGAGGGCGAGCACCCAGGCGACGGGGCGGTGCCAGCGGACCTGTTTGCCGTACCCCCCGGGGGCGCCGTAACGGCCCTCGAGTATGTCCGGGTCGTCCAGGTCGTCGAAGTCGGGATCATGGCCGAAACCGGGGTGGCCCTCGGGGCCGTACCCGTCGTCGAACCGCTCGCCCCGGCCGGGTGCCCGGCGCGCTTCCGCCTCGGAGGCCTCCGCTCTCGCCTGGGCGGCGGCCAGGAGGCGCTCGACGGCGGTCGGCTCGTGCACCACGGCCGCCCGTACGAAGGCCTCGTCGAAGACCACGGAGGCGAACTCTTCGTCCGACACCCCGCGGTCGTGGTCGTCGTCGGGCTCCCAGCCGTCAGGGAACGGCGTGCCCCCCACGTCCTCCGGCACGGATCCAGAGTAGTCCTGGGTGGTCAATTTGGGCAGACGGTATGGAAATTCATCCGCCTTGTGAGACACCTCTGGTGCGGCACGGACGCAGACCGGGGCGCGTGTCGGGCGCATATGCCCTGGCCGCGCGCCCTGCGCCGCCGAGCCCTCCGACGCGCCCCCGCACGGCGGGGGCGCGCCTCTCGATGAAGGAACCTCGCCGGGTCAGCGCCGTACGTGACCGTCCCCGGTGACGATGTACTTCGTGCTCGTCAGCTCCGGGAGCCCCATCGGACCGCGGGCGTGCAGCTTCTGCGTGGAGATGCCGATCTCCGCGCCGAAGCCGAACTGGCCGCCGTCCGTGAAGCGGGTGGCGGCGTTCACCGCGACGGTCGTGGAGTCGACCAGCTGGGTGAACCGGCGGGCAGCCTGCTGGGAGGTGGTGACGATGGCCTCGGTGTGACCGGAGGTCCACAGGCGGATGTGCTCGACGGCCTTGTCCAGCGAGTCCACCACCGCGGCGGCGATGTCGTAGGACAGGTACTCGGTCTCCCAGTCCTCGGCGGTGGCCTCGACCACGGTCGCCTTGGAGTCCTTGGCGTACGCCAGCACCCTCTCGTCGGCGTGCACGGTCACCCCGGCCTCCGCGAGGGCGTCCAGGGCGCGCGGCAGGAACTCGGGGGCGATGTCCTGGTGGACCAGGAGGGTCTCGGCGGCGTTGCAGACGCTGACGCGCTGGGCCTTGGAGTTGATCAGGATGTCGATGGCCATGTCGAGGTCGGCGTGGGCGTCGACGTAGACGTGGCAGTTGCCGGTGCCGGTCTCGATGACGGGAACGATCGACTCCGACACGACGGTCTGGATCAGCGAGGCGCCGCCGCGCGGGATGAGGACGTCGACGAGGCCGCGGGCGCGCATCAGCTCGCGCACGCTCTCACGGCTCTCCCCGGGCACCAGCTGCACGGCGTCGGCGGGCAGCCCGGCCCCGCCCACGGCGTCCCGGAGCACCCGGACGAGTGCGGTGTTCGACTCGTACGCCGAGGCCGAGCCGCGCAGCAGCACGGCGTTGCCGGACTTCAGGCAGAGGGCGGCGGCGTCCACGGTGACGTTCGGGCGGGCCTCGTAGATGATCCCGACGACGCCGAGCGGGACGCGGACCTGGCGCAGGTCGATGCCGTTGGGGAGGGTGGACCCGCGGACGACCTCACCGACCGGGTCGGGCAGCGCGACGACGTCCCGCACGTCGGCGGCGATGGCCCGCACGCGCTCCGGGGTGAGCGTCAGCCGGTCGATGATCGCCTCGCTGGTGCCGGCCTCGCGGGCCTTGGCGATGTCCTTGGCGTTGGCCTCGACGATTTCGCTCGTACGGACCTCCAGGGCGTCCGCGATGGCGAGCAGCGCGTCGTCCTTCTCGGCCCGCGGCAGCGGGGCGAGGTCGGCGGCGGCGGCCTTGGCGCGGTAGGCGGCCTGGGTGACCGGGGACATGGAGTCGTACGGCGAAAGCGTGGTCATGAAAGAAGGGTAGTGCGACCGGGGCCGACGTCCTGCCGCTGTCCCATCTCCCGAGACAGAACCGATACGCGCCTCTCGCCCTCTTTTGCTCCCACGCTCCGCGACCAGGTCCGCGGGAGCGGCGCCGGTTCAGGCGCACTAGAAGGGATGGACGCCCACGGGGGTCGCCGGCAGCGGCCCGTAGCCTTCCGCGATCCGCTGGTGGTAGGTCTCGCGGTCGATGACTTCCAGGCCGACGATCTCCCAGGGCGGCAGCCCCGCGCTCTGCCGGTGCTCGCCCCACAGGCGCAGCGCGACGGCGGCCGCGTCGTGCAGGTCGCGGGCCTCTTCCCAGTAGCGGATCTCGGCGTGGTCGGTGGCGTACCTGCTGGTCAGCAGAAAGGGGTGGTCGTGGGCGAGCTGTTCGAGGGCGCGCCGCACCTCCTTCAGCGGGGCCTCCTGGCCGGAGACGCTGAGGGTGACGTGCCACAGGCGGGGCAGGTCCTCGGGCTCCTCGTACCGGTCGCCGGCCGCGACACTCGTCAAGGCGCGCTCCTCACCGGCCGCACGGGACGAGGCCCCACCGACACCGCGGGACGCCGTCCCAGGGCGCACTCGTCTCACAACGGCCTCCTTTGCGCAGTGACTGACACGGTG
Source organism: Streptomyces sp. SD31 (assembly GCF_052068475.1). Lineage (NCBI taxonomy): Bacteria > Bacillati > Actinomycetota > Actinomycetes > Kitasatosporales > Streptomycetaceae > Streptomyces > Streptomyces sp. SD31. Next base: position 196,411 of record NZ_JBQHCX010000008.1, read on the forward strand.
GTCGTGCGGAATGTCCCTGAGACAAAGTTGAGCAGGCCGCAAGGGCTCGCGGGGCGGTTTTGCGGAACGTCCACCTCAGGGCGACTCCCATTGCAGGGCGTTCACCCCGTTTTCGGCCGGGGGTCCGGGGGTGGCCCCCCGGGACAACGCAGCGCGGAACGTCCACCTCAGGGCGACTCCCATTGCAGGGCGTTCACCCCGTTTTCGGCCGGGGGTCCGGGGGTGGCCCCCCGGGACAACGCAGCGCGGAACGTCCACCTCAGGGCGACCCCTATTGCAGGGCGTTCACCCCGTTCTCGGCCGCCGCTCAGGGCTGCAGGATCACCAGATCGTCCCGGTGGACGACCTCACGCTCGTACTCCGCCCCCAGCTCCCGCGCCAGTTCCCGCGTCGACCGGCCGAGCAGTTGCGGGATCTCCTTGGCGTCGAAGTTGACGAGCCCGCGCGCGATCGCGTGCCCCGCGCCGTCCCGCAGCTCGACGGGGTCGCCCGCGCTGAACTCGCCCTCCACGGCGGCGATTCCGGCCGGCAGCAGCGACTTGCGGCGTTCGACGACCGCCCGTACCGCGCCGTCGTCCAGCGTCAGCGAGCCCTGAGGGGTGGACGCGTGCTGGAGCCACAGCAGGCGGTCGGCGGAGCGCTTGCCGGTGGCGTGGAAGTAGGTGCCGGTGTCGCCGCCGTGCAGCGCCTCGGCGGCGTGGACGGCGCTGGTCAGGACCACCGGGATGCCGGCGGCGGCCGCGATCCGGGCCGCCTCGACCTTGGTGACCATGCCGCCGGTGCCGACGCCGGCCTTGCCCGCGCTGCCGATCTCGACGTGCGCGAGATCCTCCGGTCCCCGCACCTGAGCTATCCGCGAGGTTCCCGGCTTGCTGGGGTCGCCGTCGTAGACGCCGTCCACGTCGGACAGCAGCACCAGCAGATCCGCCCGCACCAGGTGAGCCACCAGGGCGGCGAGTCGGTCGTTGTCGCCGAAGCGGATCTCGTCCGTGGCGACGGTGTCGTTCTCGTTGACGATCGGGAACGCGCCCATCGCGAGGAGCTTGTCGAGGGTGCGCGAGGCGTTGCGGTGGTGGGCGCGGCGGCTCATGTCGTCGCTGGTCAGCAGCACCTGCCCGACGCGGACGCCGTGACGGGCGAAGGAGGCGGTGTAGCGGGCGACGAGCAGGCCCTGGCCGACGCTGGCGGCGGCCTGCTGGCGGGCCAGGTCCTTGGGGCGCCGGCGCAGGCCCAGTGGGGCGAGTCCGGCCGCGATGGCGCCGGAGGAGACGAGGACGATCTCCCGTTCCCCGCCGCTGCGGCTCTTGGAGAGGACGTCGACGAGCGCGTCGACCCGGTCGGCGTCCAGGCCGCCGGACGCGGTGGTCAGCGACGAGGACCCCACCTTGACGACGACCCTGCGGGCCTCGTGCACACCCTGCCTTGCCCCTGCCACCTGTGCTCTTTCCCCTCACGTGGGTCCGGTTCCCTGTTCGGCAATCTACGCGAAGTGGATCGTGCGGCGCGCGGGGATTCCAGCCTCCGGACAGGCACCGTGTAGCAGTTTGCTCACGCTTTGCGTACGGCAAAAAGGTTGTATCGGCTCCATCTGGAAATTGAACATTCTCCCAACATATTTTGAAGGCCGTGAAACGTCTGCTCCTCCGCTCCGGCAAGAGTCCCTACGACGTCGTCTCCGTCGAGGAGGCCCTCCACCGGGATGTCATCGCCACCAACTCCGGCAACCTGATCTTCAGCGACGCCACCCACAAGATCCTCGAAACCCCGCGCACCGAGGTCGTTTCGAACGGCATCCGCACCGACATCTCGGCGGCCGGCCGGATCAACGAGGAGTACGACGCCTTCGTCGTCCCGCTCGCCAACGCCTTCCGGCCCTCGTTCGAGGCGCAGTTGAAGCGGCTGACGCGGCTGATCACCAGGCTGAGGATCCCGGTGGTCGTGGTGGGGGTCGGCGCGCAGGCCGGGCTCGGCTACAACGCGGCCCGACTGAAGGGCATCGAGCCCACGGTGCGCGAGTTCGTCTCCGCCGTGCTCGACCGCAGCGCCTCGATCGGGGTCCGGGGCGAGTTCACCGAGAAGTACCTCAAGGACCTGGGCTACCGGGACGTCGACGTCATCGGCTGCCCGTCGCTCTTCATGTACGGCAAGGAACTCACCGTCACCAAGCGGGAGCCGGCCCTCGTCCCCGGCTCCCGGATCGCGGTCAACGGCTCGCACAGCGCGGTGAGGTCCCAGGGCCTGGACCGGGTCATCACCCGCGCCCACGCCCGCTACCCGAACCTGCGCTTCATCGGCCAGAACCTCAGCGACGCACGGCAGTTGCACTGGCGGGACCTGTCCGACCCGAACGGCCTGGTGACGGCGATGCCGACGCACCCCGACCACCCGATGTACCGGGAGGACAAGGTCCGCGTCTACATCGACCCGGTCACCTGGATCGACGACCTGCGCGCGTTCGACTTCTCCTTCGGCTCCCGTATCCACGGCAACATCGCCGCGCTCCTCGCGGGCACACCGGCGACCGTCCTGTGCGGCGACTCGCGCACGCTGGAGCTGTGCCGTTACTTCGGCATCCCGCACCGCCGGATCGACAAGCTGCCCGAGGACCTGGACCCGGCGTCGCTGTACGAGGAGGCCGACTTCGGCGCCCTGATGAGCGGCCACCAGGAGCGGTTCGAGCGGTTCACGGCGTTCCTGGACAAGAACGGCCTGGAGAACACGTTCACGCACGGCGACGGCGGCGCCGCCTTCGAGGAGCGCATGCGGTCGCTGGCCTTCCCCGCGGGCGTCCGCCCCTGGAACGACACCGACCTCACCTCGCTCACCACCCGGTTCGGCTGGCTGCAGAGCCGTATCACCGAACTCGCCACGGACAACGACCGGTTGAGGCGCGAGGTGGCCCGCACCGCCAAGCCGGGCACGGGACTCCCCGCGACGTCCGTCTACCGCCGGGCCCGTCGTGTGGTGGGCGGCCCGATCCGCCGGGCGCTGCAGTCGGGGCGGTAGGGGCAGGGTCGCGGCGGCAGGGGAAGGGTTTGCGACGGTAAGGGCAGGGTTCCGGCAGCCTCGGTCACTCCAAACCGTCCGGACACTCGCGTGTCGTCCGGAGGTCGGTGCGCGTTAACCCGGGCGCACCACGTCCCGCCCCGACCTTGGAGTGACCGCAGTTGCCCACACCCCTGTCCCGCCTCCCGGTGAGAGCGCTCGTCACGGCTCTCCTGGCCGCCGCCTTCGGTGCCCAGGCCGTGGCGGCGCTGCACCCGCACGTCCCGGTGCTGCTCGCCGCGACCGTCATGTCCCTGGCCGTCGAGGGTGTGCTGCTGCGCTGGCAGCGCGGCATGCTGTCGGTGTTCGCCAAGTCGCACGCGGACATCACCGCGCGGCATGTGCTGCGGGACCTGCTGCTGGTCGTAGGCCTGCTGCGGCTCGGCGAGCAGGACCGGGAAACGGTGTACGCCCCGCTGGTCGCGGGCCTCCTCGCCTTCTATGTCCTGCACTGCGCGATCCAGGCGGTCTCGGTGCTGGTCCGCCGCACCCGCACGCTGCCGGTGGTCACCCGCAACATCGACGCCTCCGGGCTGCGCCTGTCCTCCGCCCCGCCCCTGCTGCTGCGCCGCCCCGGCCCCCGCCTGCTGGTCTTCGGCCTCCCGGCCACGGCGGGCCTGCTGACCACCGCGGCCCTCGACGACCCCCGCTGCGCGGCCGTCGGCATCGCGCTGTCCCTCGGGCTCGCCCTGCTGGGTCTGCACGACCTTCTCGTACGGCTGCTGCCGAGCCGTCGCCCGGCGGGCGAGCGGGAGGCGCTGCAGTGGCTGGACGCCTGGCTGGCGGAGTACCGGCCGACGGTCGGCCTGTACTTCTCCGGCGGCGCGTCCTCGGCGTACCAGGCGAACATGTGGCTGGAGCCGCTCGCACAGCTGGACGGCCGTCCGCTGATCGTGCTGCGGGAGCGGTTCATGGTGCAGAAGATCGCGCCGACCGACATGCCGATCCTCTGTCTGCCGAAGGTCTCCACCCTGATGCACCTGGAGCAGTCCACGCTCCGGATGCTCATCCACCCCTCCAACTCCGGCAAGACCTCCCAGGTCCTGCGCATCCCCACGCTCAAGCACACCTTCGTCAACCACGGGGAGAGCGACAAGCTGTCGTCCTGCAACCCGTATGCGAAGGCCTACGACGAGGTGTGGGTGGCGGGGCCCGCGGCGCGCGAGCGGTACGCGTACGCCGAGGTCGGTGTCGAGGACAAGGACGTCGTGGAGATCGGCCGCCCGCAGCTGGACGCCGTACAGCCGTACGCGGGCCCGCCGGCCGGTGCGTACACGACCGTCCTTTACGCGCCGACCTGGGAGGGCTGGGACGGCAACCCCGGCAACACCTCGGTGATCGAGGCCGGCGAGAACCTCGTACGGGCGCTGCTCGCCGACCCCGGCGTACGGCTGCTGTACAAGCCGCATCCGCTGACGGGGTCGGTGGATCCGCGAGCCGGGGCGGCCGATCTGCGGATCCGCGAGCTGATCAGGGCGGCGAACCGGGAGCGGACGGGTGAGCGTCCGCGCGACACCGGCGAACTCGCCCTGCTCACCCAGGAGCTGGACCGCCTCACCACGACGGTCGTGCGGGCGAGCGCCGATCAGGTCGAGCGGATGATGCTCCAGTCGGCGCCGGAGGCGGGGCGGGCGGAGGCGGTGGCGCGGGCGACGGCCGCCTGGGAGGAGGCGTACTGGGCCTCGCTGCCGGAGTGGGAGCACCAGGTCGTGACGGCCGCGCGGCCCACGCTGTACGCCTGCTTCAACCGGGCCGATCTGCTCATCAGCGATGTGTCGAGCGTGATCAGCGACTTCCTGGCGAGCGGGAAGCCGTACGCCGTGGCGAACACCAGCGGGCTCGCGGAGGACGTGTTCCGCAAGGCCTTCCCGACCGTGCGCGCGGCGACCGTGCTGACGCCGGACGCGGCCGGGGTGCCGGAACTGCTGGACGCCGTCCGGGACCCGGAGAAGGACCAACTCGCCGAGGCTCGGGAGGAGTTGAAGCAGCACCTGCTGGGGCCGGCCGAGCCCACGTCACAGGCTCGCTTCAACGCGGCCGTGCAGGCGCTGTGTTCGGCCGCGCAGGAGCACCGGGCGCGCATGGAGGAACGGCTGGCGGCGGAGATCCCGGCCGAGATCCCGGATCAGCGACGGTCCCTCACGCGGGAGCAGCCCGCCCACCCGGCGTAGCCTCGCGCGACGACGTCAGCATCCGCCGCGCCTTGCGCACCGCCCGGCGCAGGAACGAGTCCGCGCCGCCCGGCCGGTAGCCGGGGAAGGCGCGGGCCTCGCGCGGTTCGGCGAGGTACACGGAGTCGGGTATGCCTGCCGCCGCGTCCCGGAAGTGCGGGTAGGCGAGGTAGACACGGCGGCCCTTCTTCTCCAGGAGGGCCGCCGGCTGCTTCTTGGCCTTGATGAACTCCACGACGGGAAGCAGGAGTTCGGGGCGCTGCTCCGCGACCAGGTGCAGTCGCAGGCGCTCCTCGACCTTGAGGCGGCGGGCGATGCCGGGCGTCCAGTACGCCTCCATCAGGGGCTTCGCCAGATCGAGCTTGTGCCGCCTGACCTTCTCGCTGTCCTTGGCGTACTTGGGTCCGAACTGCGGCAGCAGGGTGATGAGGAAGGGGCGGACCATGAGCTGGTCGCGCCGTTCACCGGCGGGTATGTGCTCGGCTATCAGGTTCATCAGGGCGCGCGCGGAGTCGAAGCGCAGGGTGTAACCGCCGCTCTTCGTCACATGCTTGCCGTCGTCGCGGCCCACCAGGTAGTAGCAGGTGTAGTCGGCGACCACGGAGACGCCGTCGGCCCGCAGGTAGGCCTCCATCGTGAACAGCGCGTCCTCGCCGGTCCAGAGGGACTCGTCGAAGCGCATGTGGTGCCGGGTCAGCAGTTCGCGGCGGAACAGCTTCTGCGCGCTCAGCGTGAACTTGATGTTCGAGGAGAAGACGTCGGTCCGGTCGAGCGTCTTGCCCCACATCGACTTCGGCGCGGTGCGGTTGACGCCCTCGACCCGGCCGAGGACCACGTCCGTGCCGTTCTTGTCACCCATGGCGACCATGCGTTCCAGGGCCTCGGGGCCCAGCCGGTCGTCGGCGTCCAGGAAGAAGACGTAGCGCCCGGCCGCCTTCCCCAGACCGACGTTGCGCGGGCCGCTGGGGCCACCGGAGTTGTCCTGCCGGATCACGGTCACCGGCATGGGCGCGCGGGCCGCGAACTCCTCCAGGCACTCCCCCGAGCCGTCCGTCGAACCGTCGTCGACGGCGATGACCTCGATGCGCTCCGGATCGATGGTCTGTGCCTCGACTGACGCAAGGCACTCGATCAGGTACGGCATCGCTTCGTACGCCCCGATGATCACAGTCACATCAGGCTGCGTGACGGTCACGTTTCCCCCTTGTGGACGGGATATTTCCCCGTATCGCCTCATTCGCTACTTGATAGACGGCTGGACATTGCAAGCGGTTGCCTCACGCCCATGCTTTGGTGAGCCGGATCACATAGCGAACTGACATGGGCTCACGGTATTCGGGCAACGTAAGAGGCCCACCAGAAACGGCCCACCAGAAACGGCGCGGCCCCCGAGGAGTGCTCCTCGGGGGCCGCGCCGTCGGTGGTGCGGGTCAGGCCGTCACATCGTCCCCGGCCGCCGACACCCGCTGCGCGGGTACGGCCGCCGGCGCGGCCTCGGCGGCTCCGGCCGCCGCCCGTGACTCCTGGCCGACGTTGCGCGTCTCGGCCTTGATGGCGAGGTCCGTCACGGCGGTGTTGAACTGCTCGATGGAGGTCGGCTCGTCCGGGCCGAGCAGGTACCGCTTGAGGTCCTTGCGGTCCTCGGCCAGCGGGTCCGACGCCGGGTCCCGTACGGCGTCCAGCAGGCCGCCCAGCTCGGCCGCGCTGTTGGACAGGATCGTCGCGGCGCGCACCGCCGTGTTCTGCCGCTTGAACTCCTCCACGCCCAGCTCGGCGGAGTCCGTGACGGCGTACGGCTTGCCGCTGGCGATGAAGTCGGAGACCACGCTGGAGATGTCGGAGACCATCGCGTCGGAGACGTTGAAGCAGTCGTACAGGCGCGGCTCGGCGCCCGTGATGACGCGGTGCTCGTGGCTGCCGAAGGAACGCCAGTACGCGGTGTTCCACTCCGCGCGCAGCCGGGCGATCTCCTCGTGCTTGGCGACGTCCACCAGGCCGTCGCGGGTGGCCTCGGCCTCGTCGCCCTTGCCGTTGCCGCCCTTGCCGTTGCCCTTGCCGGACAGCTCGGCGAGGCGGGCCTCGATGCGGGCGAGCTCGGCCTTGGCGGCGGTCTGCGCGGGGGCGTCGGCCTGGAAGCGCGGGTCGGTGGCGCGCTCGGCGCCGGCCTGCTTGACCAGCGCGACGATCCGCTGGTTGGCGGCCTTGGCCTCGGCGCTGACGGTGCCGGTGAAGGGGTGCGGCTTGTACAGGACGCGGACCGGCGGGTCGGCCGTCACCAGCTTCTGCACGATGCTCTCACCGGCGAGCACGATCGAGGTGTTGCCGGGGTTGCCGTCCCAGCCCTCCCAGGTCGGGGCGTAGAGCACGGTCGGGATCCGCCCCTCGGGCACACCCTGCCAGGTCTGGATCGGCGCCAGCTGCGGGCGGCCGACCTCGACGATGTCCTCGTCGCGGACGCCGACGTCGGCGATGGCGTACCGGTCGCGGCCCGCGCGCCCGGCGGTCCACACCTCGTCGTAGACCTTGCTGTACGGGTTGACGCTGGCGAGCTTGTCGCTGTCGCCGTGGCCGATGAAGACGTGCTTCATGGTGGGGACGCGCAGCAGGTGGATGTTCTTGCCGACGTTCGCGGCGTACAGCGCGACGCGCACGTTGGACAGGTCCATGTTCATCAGGTGCACGCCGCCGGGCACGCAGATCACGGGGACCGTGGTGGGCGCCAGGTTGTTCAGGATGACCCGCTCGCGCAGGATGATCAGCGGCTTGGAGTCGAGCTGCTCCATGGTCTCCAGCCACATGTTGACCTGGTAGGCGGAGTCCTTGGAGCCGGAGAAGTACAGCACCGTCTCGGGCCGGTACTCGGCCAGCCAGTCGTCGACGGCGGCCAGGACGGTGTCGGCCCTCGGCGGGATCTTCCGGCCGCGGACGTACGGCACGAGCGCCATGACGTACAGGCAGCCGAGGCCCACCGTGACGCCGATGCCGATGAAGCCGGCCACGGCCGACTCCAGGGACGCCGAGACGAGGATGCCGACGACGGCCGCGAGGTCGAGGTGCAGCATCTTCTCGGCGGAGCGGTGCAGCAGCCGGCGCGGCGGGGCGTCCGGGATGCGGATGCGCGAGGCGAGGTCGACGTTGCGGGTCGCGACCGGCATACGGCGGCGGTTGCGGATCAGGGTGACCAGCGCGCCGTGCGGGGCCTGGAGGCCGTAGAAGGCTATGAAGCAGGCGATCGCGCCGTAGTAGATCAGGTCGTCCGCGAATCCGAGCCGGGCCAGCAGCAGGATCAGCAGCAGTTGTCTGATCAGGAAGCGGATCGACAGACCCGCCCGCACCTTGCTCAGGCGGTTGACCAGATAGCTGCTCTTGCGGTGCAGATAATGGTCCGCCAGGTACGTCACGGCGGCCGCGGCCGCGAAGGCGGGAACGCTCGGGACGAGCGCGGCCAGCATGAGCGCCGGGAAGCCCAGGATCATGAGGGCCGCCGCGGCCAGCTCGGCCGGGCTGCCCACCCGGGCGACGCGAATAGCGGTGGATATCACGGAGAACCTGCTCAGTGGGAGGGGCCGGTCTGAGGGGTGAAGGACTCAGGCCCCTGTGAATTCTTCGTGAACGAAGAATCGCAGAGGCCTGAATTCCCTAAGGCTATTAACAGCTGATTATGCCACGCCGTCCTGGCGGTCCAGAACACTGGCCAGCGCCTGCTCGAAGCCGGACGCCTTCCCGGCGGGCGCCGTCGGGTCCTGCTGGCGGACGTCGATGACATGGCCGGTCAGCTCGGACAGCAGCACGTCCAGCGAGGTGCGGGCGACGGCCTCGGAGGAGAGCAGGCTGCCCGCGGGCTCCTGGCCGAAGGCCTTGGTGCGCATCGGGGTGGCGGTGCGCTCCGGGTTGATGCAGTTGACGCGGACGCCGTCGCCGGCCCACTCGTCGGACAGGGCCTGGGTGAGGTTCACCATGGCGGCCTTGGTCGAGGAGTACAGGCTGTACTCGGCGCGACCGCGGGTGTAGCTGCTGGAGGTGTACAGCAGCAACTGGCCCTTGGTCTCGGACAGGTACTTGTACGAGGAGCGCGCGATCTGCACCGGGGCGAGGTAGTTGACCTTCAGCGCCTCCTCGATGGTGGCGTTGTCGGTCTCGGCGAGCTTGCCGATGCGCAGCACACCGGCGGTGTTCACGACGTAGTCGATGCGCCCGGTCTCGGCGTACGCCTTGGACAGCGCGTCGTCGACCTCCTCCGGGTTCTCCACGTGGGTACCGGTGGTGGAGCGGCCCAACGCGTACACCGTGGCGCCGTAGGACTCGGCGAGTTCGGCGATGTCCTTGCCGATGCCGTAGGAGCCGCCGAAGACGACGAAGGTCTTGCCGGTCAGCAGCTGGCGGTAGGCCTCCTCGCTCACCTGCTCGGGAGCGGCGGTGGAGGCCAGCTGGAAGAGCTTGTCGGCGATGAAGACGTCGACGGGCTGGGTGACCTTCATGTTGTACTCGTCACCCGCGACGACGTGGATCGGCACGTCCGGCAGGTACTTGAGCACGACGGAGCAGTCGTCCGTGGCCTGGAAGTTGGGGTCGCCGGCGGCGACCTCGTAGGCCCGCTTGATCGTGGACAGCTTGAACGCCTGCGGCGTCTGGCCGCGGCGCAGCCGGGAGCGGTCCGGGATCTCGGTGATGAACTCGCCGTCCTCGCCGTGGGTGCGGGTCACGATGATGGTGTCCGCGGACGGGATGGCGACGTCGACGGCCTGGTAGCGCTCCAGCGCCACGACGCAGTCGTCGATGACACGCTGCGACAGCAGGGGGCGTACGGCGTCGTGGAAGAGGACGTTGAGGTCCTCGCCCTCGGCCAGGCCCTCACCGAGGGCCTCGATGGCGCGCTCGGTCGTCTCGTTTCGCGTCGAGCCGCCCTCGATGATCTTCTTGACCTTCGTGAACCCGGCCTTGGCGACGATCTTCTCGATGTCCGGCACGTAACCGGGCGCCATCAGCACGATGATGTCGTCGATCGAGTCGGCCTTCTCGAAGGTGGTCAGCGTGTGCTCGATGACTGCCTTGCCGGCGATCTTCAGCAGCTGCTTGGGGATCGACAGACCCACGCGCTGACCGGTACCACCGGCCAGGATCACTGCGGTGGTACGGGGCTTGGCTATGTGCTGGGACACAGGTGACCTACCTTGTGGCGACTGGGAACTTGGAAATGGTCCCACTTGGGGTTACCGCAGTGCAAGGTGAGCGTCCCCGGCTGCATATGTGCGCGCAACCTGTCATTCACCTTGTACGCATGGTCATTGTGGAGAGCCTCTCCGGAGGTTCACGGCGAATTGCTGTGAGTAACGGCACAGGCTCAGCGAAGCCGTAGCCGCTTGAGGCAACGGTGGCCGAGTACCCGCACGAGTTCCTTCGACGAGGTCTGGTGAACCGTACGCGACTTGGCGGCCGCGGTGTGCCGCACGGGGGCGGCGGCCGCCGCGGCGAGGGCCCCGTAGAGCGCCTGTGCCGCGACCTCGGGGGCGATGCGCGGCTCGGCGATCGCCGGGGGCGAGGACTTCTGCGTGGCGGACAATTGCACGGCGGACAAAAGACTCATATCGCCGATAGCTCGCACCCCTGACCCACCGATACGCTCCGCGATCTCCGCACCGATCTCGGCGGCGGCCTCGACGGCCCACTGCGGAGTACGGATCTTCACGTCACCGGGACCGGGAGCGCACGCGTTCTTCATATGCATCACGGCGCCGTTCCGGACGAGCCGTGAATAGAGCTCCTCGGGCAGTTCATTGGCGCGGAATTCCTTATTAAGATTCCGCAGCATTTCGGTCTCAGCGAGGGTGAGCGAGCGATTCGCCGCGTCCGGAACGGGCCGCAGAAGATGCGCGGGCAGTGCGAGCAGCGCCTCGAGGGTGCGCATCAGGCCCTCCCGGTCCCGGTCGTCGACCACGACGACGGTGACCTGCTCGGGTCCGACCACGCGGGCCCAGCGCTCGACGAGCCGGTCGTGCCGGTGCCGGTGCCAGAAGCTGGGGTTGGGCTTGTCGTACGGCGGCTTCTTCAGCATGTGCCGCAGCCAGTCCTCGTAGCCCATGCGCAGGCCGTTCTGCACGTACTGCTGCCACTGCGAGGGCATGATCCGGGCCAGCGGGCGCAGCGTGACCAGGACGTGCACGCGGTCGCCGCCGAGCTGCTCGACGATCCGCTCGATCGCCTCGCCGTCGGGGGCGTCGGCGAAGAACTCGCTGCTGATCACCGACGTGCGCCGACCGGTGGCGCGCACCTGCTCCAGCAGCCGCTCCCAGTGCCGCTCGGTGGGCGGAGTGTCGCCCATCATGCCGGTGCGGGCGCAGGCGGCCAGCACCGCCTCCATGGGATGCCGGGTGGTGGCCGGCCACGCGACGCCGTGCCGGGCCATCTCGTCCCTCGCCTCGAACGGGGCGCCCTGAGAGTGACCTGGGACACGGATGAGTCCCAGGTCACCCACCAGGTGTTACGGGAGTAACAGCCGTTACTGGAGTTACACGACCTCGACGCCCGGCTGCCCCGCCTCGACCCGCAGCCGCGCCAGCGTGCTCGGCGTGGCCGTCTGCTGACGCACCGTGTCCACGATCCTGACCTGCGCGTCGATGCCGTCGCGGCGGATGTCGAAGAGGTGGTAGCCGCGGTGGGCGTCGAGCAGCTTCCAGTGCGGGTTGTCCGGCAGGCGCGGGTCCCACTCCTTGTGGAAGGCGGCCTGGTCCTGGTCGCCGTTGCTGGAGATGGACGTCCCCACGAACTCGGCGCCCACGACGTCCGAGTCCGGGTCGGCGTAGTCCTCCTTGAGGTCGCTGATCATCGTGAGGTGGCGGTCGCCGGTGAACACGACCGGGTTGCGGACCTGCTTCAACTCCTGCATCAGGGCGTTGCGTTCGACCTGGTAGCCGTCCCAGGCGTCGTAGTACCAGAGCTTGCCCTCGCCCACCTTGAGGTCGGTCTCGGCCATCATGATCTGCGAGCCGATCATGTTCCAGCGGGCCGGCGAGTTGTGCAGCCCGTCGAGGAGCCACTGCTTCTGCTCGGCGCCGAGCATGGTGAGCGAGGGGTCCTGGGCGCCTTCCTGGCTGGTGGCCTGGTCGCTGCGGTACTGCCGGGTGTCCAGCACACTCAGCCGGGCGAGGCGGCCGAACTCCAGGCGGCGGTACATCTGGATGTGCGGACCCGTGGGGATGGCGCTCGCCCGGACCGGCATGTGCTCGTAGAAAGCCTGGTAGCCCGCGGTGAGACGGGCCACGAACGCGTCGTGCGGCTGCTTGTCCGGGTCCTGCGGGATCTCGCCGGCGAAGTCGTTGTCGACCTCGTGGTCGTCGAAGGTGACCACCCAGGGCGCGTTCGCGTGCATCGCCGCGAGGTCCGGGTCGGTGCGGTACTGGGCGTACCGGTTGCGGTACTGGACCAGGCTGTACGGCTCGTCGCTGCCCTCGTGCTTCCGCAGAGCCGTCGCCGACGGCCTGGACTCGTAGATGTAGTCGCCGACGAACAGCACGAAGTCGGGGTCCTGGGCCAGCATGTCGGCGTACGGCGTGAAGTAGCCGTGCTGCCAGTTCTGGCAGGAGGCCAGCGCCATGCGCAGCCGGCCGCCGGAGCTGTGCGGGTGCGGGGCGGTGCGGGTGCGGCCGGTGGGCGAGATCTGGCCGCTCGCGCGGAAGCGGTACCAGTACGTACGTCCCGGGCGCAGCCGTCGTACGTCCACGTGGACGCTGTGCCCCAGCTCGGGCCGGGCCTGGGCGACACCGCGGCGCACCGGCTTTCTGAACCGCTCGTCCTCGGCGAGCTCCCACTCGACGGAGACGACGCGGTCCGGCATGCCACCGCCGTTCAGCGGGTCCGGGGCGAGCCGCGTCCACAGCACGATGCCGTCGGGCAGCGGGTCTCCGGAAGCGACACCGAGGCTGAACACGCCGTCGGGCAGCGGCGTTTCGGCGGCTCGGGCGGCGGTCGGCAGCCACAACTGGGCGGAGGCCGCGGCGCCGAGCACCGCGGCGCCCGCGGTCAGGAAGCGACGTCGGTCGGGCGATACGGATCCGGAAACACCGGTCATTCGGCGAACTCCCCTGCCTCGCTGGCCTGTTGGACACTTCGGATGCTCACGCCCGTGGGCGGTCCGGCTGCTGAACTACGAGCTTCGCGTGCATGACAAATAGGGAGACAACAGAAGACCCGTTGCGGCACGAGAACATGCCCTTGCCACAACGGGTCCGGCGATCGATCAGGAGTTGAACCCGGAGCCCAGCTTCGCGTTCGCGGCGACCGTGCCGAGGGTGCCGGCGCCGAAGGTGACCGAGCCGGTCGGGGTGATCCCGGCCGACGTGGACTTGAACACCCACACCGACCCGGCGTTCGCGTTCTCCCCCGGTGCGCCGACGACGAGTTCGGCGCGACCGTCGCCGTTGCCGTCGACGAGGTGGGTGGTGCGGCCGAAGGCGTCGCCGTTCTCCGCCGCGCCCGGCACACCGGTGGTGTCCTGGTTGACCCCCGCGGCGCCGGTGCCGGTCAGACCGCTCGCGCTGCCGCGCAGCACGATCGCCCCGCCGGCGTTGCTCAGCCCGCTGAAGTCCTCGCCGGGCACGCCCGTCGAGACATCGGCGTACCCGTCGCCGTTGACGTCGGCCACCGAGACATCGGAACCGAAGCCGTCGGCACGCTCAGCGGCGCCCGGGACTCCGGCACTGTCCTGGTTGACGTACATCGCCTTGCTCACGACGGGGCCGTCGGCGCCACCGGGGACGAACCCGACCCGGCCGCCCCTGGGCAGCGGAGTGTCGAGGTCGCTGTCATAGCCGTCGACGGAGCGGCCCGCGACGATGTCGTCGTAGCCGTCGCCGTTCACGTCGCCGAGGTCGAGGGACTCGCCCTGCACCCAGAAGCCCCGGCTGTCCGCGAGCACGATCTTCTCCGCGAGACCGTCCGGCGTGCCCCGCCAGTACGTGATGCGGCGGTGGTCGTACTCGTCACCGTCGTTCATGGCGGCGACGACGTCGTCGATGCCGTCACCGTTCACGTCACCGGTTGCCAGGTCCAGGAAGCGGGGGTCGGAGTCGTCGTGGACGATCTGCTCCCCGCCGCTCGCGGAACCGTCCCGTCCGAAAGGCCCCTTGACGATCCGCAGCTTGGTGAGGCTCTCCACGACCACCAGGTCGCTCGCCCCGTCACCGTTCACATCGCCGACGGTGAGCTGGTCCTTGGCGCTGAGCCGGTCGTAGGTGTTGTGTCCGTACGCCAGCGCCGCACCGCCCGACAGCCCGTTCGCCCCGCCCCAGACGACCTGCACGAGCCCGGTCTCGGCGCCCCCTTCGACGGAGTCCTCGCCGGTGACGCCGACGATCAGGTCCGCGTACCCGTCCCGATCCAGGTCGGCGGTACTGACCGCGCTGCCGAACCGGTCGTCGGTCTCGGCGGAGTCGGTGACACCGGCGCTGTTCTGGCTGATGACCTGCTTGGACGCGGTGTTGAGCCCGCTCGCCGAGCCGTATACCACGGCGACATACCCGGCGCGCGTCTTCCCGTCGACGGTCGCCTCGGGCGCCGCCACGGCGAGGTCGGCGTAGCCGTCACCGTTGAAGTCGTCCCTCGGCTCCGCCGTGGCCGACGGAGTGTCCCCGGCGGCCTGGGCGGCGGGCAGCGCGGCAGCTCCCGTCACCGCCAAGACGACGGCGAGTCCCGTGCGCCAGGTTCCCTTGCGCCTCTTCATGGTGCTGTCTCCTGTCGTGTGCGTGGGGGGATGGTCGTACGGAGAGTGGTCGTCGTACAGGGATGTATGCGTCGTCCACAGATGTATGTGTCGTCCGCAGATGTATGTGTCGTCCGCAGATGTATGCGTCGTACGAGAACGCCGTGGCCGTCAGTCCGCCAGCCCGGCACCGAACTTGGCGTTGGTCGCGGGCAGGCCCATGGTGGCCGAGCCGAACGAGAAGGAGCCGGCGGCGGTGACGCCTCCGGAGGTGGCCGAAAAGACCCACACCGAACCGTTGTTGGCGTTCTCGGCGGGGTCGCCCACCACCAGGCCGTCCCTCTTGTCGGCGTTCGCGTCGACCAGGGCGGTCTGCGCGCCGAAGCGGTCCAGCTTCTCGGCGGTGCCGGGCACGCCGCTGGTGTTCTGGCTGAACGCCTTGGATCCGGTGGCGGTCAGGCCGTTCGCGCTGCCGCGCAGCACGAGCACGGTGCCCGCGTCGGTGAGGCCGTCGAAGTCCTCGCCGGGCAGCCCGGTCGCCACGTCGAGGTAGCCGTCGCCGTTGGTGTCACCGATGGACAGCCCCGAGCCCATGCCGTCGCCACGCTCGCCGGCGCCCGGCACACCGGCGGTGTCCTGGTTGATCCACACCGGCTTGCGGGTGGTCGAGACGCCGCCCGGGCCGCCGTGGACGACGGCCAACGCGCCGCCCTTCGTGGGCAGTTCGACGTCGCTGTCGTAGCTGTCGTTGGAGTGACCGACGACGATGTCGCCGTACCCGTCCTTGTTCAGGTCGCCGATCTCGACGTCCTCGCCGCCGATGATGCGGCCCTGGGCATCCTTGAGCATGCCCTTGTAGGTGAAGCCGTCGGCGCCGCCCAGGAGCAGCTCGACCCCGCGCGAGTCGGACTCGTCGACGAAGGTGGACCGCACGGCGAGGTCGGCGATGCCGTCGCCGTTCACGTCGCCGGCCGTGATCGCCTGGTAGTTCTGGGGGTCCTCGGGATTGACGCGGAAGTAGTCCTTCTTCGCGGGCCGGCCGTCACGGTCGAACGGGCCGTGGAACACCGTGCCGTCCGGGCTGTCCGCCCCGTCGGGCTCCCCGCTCATCCAGTTGTCGTTGCTCAGGGTCACCAGGTCCGGGTGCTTGTCGCCGTCCACGTCGGCCACCGTGAACTGGCCGTTCCAGGGGCGGCCCTGCGGAGCCCAGGTGAGCCTTGTCGTGGTGGCCGAAAGGCCGTTGGGTCCACCCCAGTTGACCTCGACCGCATAGCCGTCCTCGACATCCATCATGTAGGCCTTCATGAACGAGACCAGATCGGCGTACCCGTCCCCGTCGAGGTCCGCACTCTCCAAGTACGTGCCGTACAGCCCCTCCCAGGCCTCCGGGTCCGGGACGCCCGGGCCCTTCAGCACCTGCTTGCGGGAGGTCGACAGGCCGCTCGCCGAGCCGTACAGAACGCTCACCGCGCCGGCCCCGGCCTGGGTGTTCACGGTGGTGCCGGGCGCGCCGATCGCCAGGTCGGGATACCCGTCCCCGTTGAAGTCGTCGTGCAGCCGCTTGGTGCTCGGCGTGGCGGCCGTGGCCTCGGTGGCGGCGTTGACGACGGGGACCGCCAGAGCGCCGGCGACGAGCGTGACGCCGGTGGCGAGGACCAGCCGTCTGCGGCGGGAGAGAAGCCTGCGGCGGTGAGAACGTGAAGCCATGTGAGTGTCCTGACGTACGTGGTGTGAGGGAGGAGAGCGGTCAGTGGGCCGAGCGCGACCCCGGGATTCCCGTGGTCAGCGCTGTCAGCGCGGGAACTCGGCGCCCAGCCGGGCACCGTCCGGGGTCGTGCCGAGCGCCTTGGCGCCGAAGGCGAGGGATCCCGTGGTGGTGACCCCGGAGGCGGTGGAGCGGAACGCCCACACCGAGCCGGCGTTCGTGTTCTCACCGGGGGCGCCCACGACGAGGTCGGCACGCCCGTCGCCGTCGCTGTCGAGCAGGGTGACGGCCTCGCTGAAGTAGTCACGGCGCTCGGCGGCGCCGGGGACACCCGCCGTGTTCTGGCTGAACACCTTCGAACCGGCGCCGGTCGGGCCGGAGGCCCCGCCCGGGATCACGGCGACCGTGCCCGCGTCCTCGACTCCGGCGAAGTCCTCGTAGGGGTTGCCGGCCACGATGTCGGCGTAGCCGTCGCCGTTCACGTCGCCCACCTCGACGGACGCGCCGAAGAGGTCGCCCGCCTCGCCGACGCCGGGTACGCCTGGGGTGTCCTGGTCGATCATGCGCGGATCCCCGGACGGCAGCCCCTGCGTGGTGCCCAGGACGACGCCGACCCGTGAGCCGTACTGGCTCGGGTCGCTCGGCTCCTCGTTGCCGTTGGCCGGGCGGGGCCGGCCGAAGACGAGGTCGTCGCGGCCGTCGCCGTTCAGGTCGCCGAGCTCGATGTCCTCGCCGCCCTCGATCTTGTCGCCCCGGCCGTTCCGCAGCACGGTGAGCGGTTCGAAGCCGTCCCGGGTGGCGTGGAGATAGTTGAGGTTATGGCCCGAACTCTGGTCGCCCGGCTCCCAGTCGGCCGCCATGGTCAGCGAGACGAGATCGGTGAGACCGTCACCGTCGACATCCCCGGCCGCCATCTCCAGCAGCGAGTCGTCGCGCTCGGAGACAGAGATGCCCAGGGTCCGGGCGGGCAGGCCCTCCCGGGTGAAGGGGCCGAACCGCACGCCCCCCGGCAGGGCCAGGTCCATGTGGCCGTCGCCGTCGAAGTCGCCCGGGATGCTGTAGTGGGTGGCGAAGGCTCGCCCCGGCTGGAGGATCGTTCCGCCGGACAGGCCCACGGCGGAACCCCACAGCACGGTCTGGCTGTTCGTGCGCGCCTCGCCGCCCCACGTCCAGTCCTCGCCGGTCGCGGGCACCACCAGGTCGGTGTAGCCGTCGCCGTCCAGGTCGCCGGTGATGAGATGGGCCCCGAATCGGTCGTCCACCTCGGGCGTGCCGGGAATCCCCGGCGAGGCCTGTGTGATGACCTTCTTGTTCGCGAGGTCCGGTCCGTGTGCCGAGCCGTACACGACGGCGACGTAACCGGCCGCCTTCTTCCCGCCGACCGTGGCGAGCGGGGAGCCCGCGGCGAGATCCTCGTACCCGTCGCCGTTGAAGTCCTGCCGCACACCCTCAGCCGAAGCCGCCGACCGCGGCTGCTGCGCCTGCGCCTGCGCCACGGGCAGAGCACCGCAGACGGCGGAGAGCAGGGCGACCGCGACGACGACAGCACGCCGTGTTCTGTGCGAGGCAGGCAAGGGCACGTCCACTCCGGTTGTCGCAAGGGCAGTTGACGGCGGAGAGGCTCAAGATCCTCATCCGCACCGCCCAGTACGACTCACCGGATCGACGGTTGGTTGCCCTGCCGTACGCCCCGACTTTCCCCGCCGTTAACGCACCTTCGCGGCGGACGCTCCTAGAACGGCTCGAAGTCGTCGAACTCCTGCTCCGCGTCGTCCCGTTCGGCCTGCTTGTCGCGCCTACGCTGCGCAGCGGGCCTCGGCGCCTCGAACCGATGGTCCTCACCCCGGCGGCCCAGCATCTCCGCCCCGGCCACCAGCGTCGGCTCCCAGTCGAAGACGACGGCGTTCTCCTCGGGCCCGATGGCGACGCCGTCACCGGAGCGGGCCCCTGCCTTCATCAACTCCTCTTCCACGCCGAGGCGGTTGAGCCGGTCGGCGAGGTAGCCGACGGCCTCGTCGTTGGTGAAGTCGGTCTGCCGCACCCAGCGCTCGGGCTTCTCACCGCGCACCCGGAACAGCGGCTCGCCGCCGGCCTCCTCGCGCGTCACGGTGAAGCCGGCGTCGTCGACGGCCTTCGGCCGGATCACGATCCGCGTCGCCTCTTCCTTCGGCTTCGCGGCGCGCGCCTTGCCCACCAGCTCGGCCAGCGCGAACGACAGCTCCTTCAGCCCGATGTGCGCCACCGCCGACACCTCGAAGACCCGGTAGCCGCGGGCCTCCAGGTCCGGCCGCACCATCTCGGCGAGGTCCTTGCCGTCCGGTACGTCGATCTTGTTCAGCACGACGATCCGCGGCCGGTTGTCGAGCCCGCCGTACTCCCGCAGCTCCGCCTCGATGATGTCCAGGTCGGAGACGGGGTCGCGGTCGGACTCCAGCGTCGCGGTGTCCAGGACGTGCACCAGCACACTGCACCGCTCGACGTGCCGCAGGAACTCCAGGCCGAGGCCCTTGCCCTGACTGGCGCCCGGGATGAGCCCGGGGACGTCGGCGATGGTGTAGACGGTCGAGCCCGCCGTCACCACACCCAGGTTCGGCACCAGCGTCGTGAAGGGATAGTCCGCGATCTTGGGCTTGGCGGCGCTCAGTACGGAGATCAGCGAGGACTTGCCGGCGCTCGGATACCCGACCAGCGCCACATCGGCGACCGTCTTCAGCTCCAGGACGATGTCCTGCAGGTCGCCCGGCTCACCGAGCAGCGCGAACCCCGGCGCCTTGCGCCGCGCCGACGCCAGCGCCGCGTTGCCGAGCCCGCCCCGGCCGCCCTGCGCGGCGACGTACGACGTGCCGTGCCCGACCAGGTCGGCGAGGACGTTGCCGGCCTTGTCGAGGACGACGGTGCCGTCGGGCACGGGAAGGACCAGGTCCTGGCCGTCCTTGCCGGAGCGGTTGCCGCCCTCGCCGGGCTTGCCGTTGGTGGCCTTGCGGTGCGGGGAGTGGTGGTAGTCGAGCAGCGTGGTGATCGACTGGTCGACGGTGAGGATCACGTCGCCACCACGCCCGCCGTTGCCGCCGTCGGGCCCGCCGAGCGGCTTGAACTTCTCACGGTGGACGGAGGCACAGCCGTGACCTCCGCTACCCGCGGCGACATGCAGTTCGACGCGGTCCACGAAGGTGGTCATGGTGGGTGCCTCCAGCACTTCGAAAAACGTACGAGTATGTCTCTGCTCTAACACGCGAAAGGCGGACCCGCCTTCCCACCAGGGAAGTGAGGTCCGCCTCGCGAAAGTGTCCGATCAGGCGACCGGAACGATGTTCACGACCTTGCGGCCACGGTGGGTGCCGAACTGCACCGCACCGGCGTTGAGCGCGAACAGCGTGTCGTCGCCGCCACGGCCGACGCCCGCACCGGGGTGGAAGTGGGTGCCGCGCTGACGGACCAGGATCTCGCCCGCGTTGACGACCTGACCGCCGAAGCGCTTCACGCCGAGGCGCTGAGCGTTGGAGTCACGACCGTTACGGGTGGACGATGCGCCCTTCTTGTGTGCCATCTCTCCTCAGTCCCTTACTTCGCAGCCGCGGGGATCTCAGTGACCTTGATCGCCGTGTACTGCTGGCGGTGGCCCTGACGACGGCGGTAGCCGGTCTTGTTCTTGTAGCGCAGAATGTCGATCTTCTGGCCCTTGTGGTGGTCCACGACCTCGGCCTGGACCTTGATGCCGGCCAGCACCCACGGGTCACTGGTCACAGCGTCGCCGTCGACAACGAGCAGGGTCGAGAGCTCGACCGTGTCGCCAACCTTGGCAGTGGAAATCTTGTCAACCTCAACGATGTCGCCGACAGCAACCTTGTGCTGGCGACCACCGCTGCGCACGATGGCGTACACGCGGATCTCACTCTCTCGCTCGGGAACGGCACCCCCGCAGTCCAGCCGCCCGACAGAGCAGGCGGCCTCTCCCGGCCGGAAAGCCCGAGAGGAAGAGGTTTACGGGGATGTGGCGCGTCACCTGTGGACACGCCGACGGTCAAGGTTACGGGGCCGCGGCCAGGGGGGTCAAACCGGGCCGGGTCTCAACGGAGTGCGGCCGGTCACAGGGACCGGCCGCACCGCGTATCACTCGTCGGTGAGCGTCACTCGTCGGTGGCGGCAGAGACCGTGGTCTTCTTCGCCGTCGACTTGGCCGCGGCCGTCTTGGCGGTCTTCGCCGCCTTCTTGGCCGTCGCCTTCTTCGCGACGGTCTTCTTGGCCGCGGTCTTCTTGGTGGCGGCCTTCTTCGCCGTGGCCTTCTTGGCCGTCTTGCGGGCCGTCTTCTTGGCCGGAGCCGTCTCCTCGACGCCCTCCTCCGCGGCCGGCGCCTCCGCAGCGGCGCCGGTCTCGGCCTCCGTCGCCGGGACGACCACGACGGCCGCCTCATCGGACGCGGTCGGCGCGGTGGCCTTGCGCACGGCACGGCGGCGCGGACGGGCCGGAGCGGCGCTCTCGGCGACCGCCTCGGCCGGGACCTGATCGGCCTGCTCCGCCGGAGCCGCGGCCGGGGCCTCGGCCTCCGGTGCGGGCGCCGGGGACGCGGCCTCGCTGACCGTGACCACGGCGGCCTCGGCCCCCGCGGGCGACCCGGCGGGCGCGGACACCTTGCGGGTCGCGCGACGACGCGTACGTCCCTTGGGCGCGGCCTCCTCGGCGACCGGAGCGGTGGCCGCGGCCTCGGCGGCCGGAACCTCCGCAGCCGGGGCCTCGGTGACCGGGGCCTCGACGACCGCGTCCTCCACGGCCACGGGCTCGGCCTTCGCCTCGGCGGCCGGCTCCGGCTGCACCGGACGCGCCACCTCCTCGGCGACGGTCACGTCCTGAGCCGTGGGAACCGCCTCGGGCTTCCTGGGCGCACCCGCCGGAGCGGACGCACGCCGACCCCCACGGCGCCGCGAACGACCGCCGCGCGAGGCCGCGGCCTCCGCCTCGGCGACGCTGCTGTACAGCTCCTCGTCCGGCGCGAAGGCCGGCTCGGGCAGCGCGGCGGGCTCGGCGATCTCGGCGGCGACCTCGATCTCGGTCTCCGCCTCCTCCTCGGCCGTCTCGACGGGCTCGACGGCGACGGACGCCTCGTGGACCTGCTCGGGACCGGCACCGGCACGCGCGCGCTTCTTGCGCTTGCCGCCGCCACCGACGGCCGTCGGCTGCTCCATGTGCACGATGACACCGCGACCGTTGCAGTGGACGCAGGTCTCGGAGAACGACTCCAGCAGCCCCTGCCCGACCCGCTTGCGGGTCATCTGCACGAGCCCCAGCGAGGTGACCTCGGCGACCTGGTGCTTGGTCCGGTCCCGGCCCAGGCACTCCAGCAGACGCCGCAGCACCAGGTCCCGGTTGGACTCCAGAACCATGTCGATGAAGTCGATGACGATGATGCCGCCGAGGTCGCGCAGCCGCAGCTGGCGGACGATCTCCTCGGCCGCCTCCAGGTTGTTCCTGGTGACGGTCTCCTCGAGGTTGCCGCCCTGGCCGGTGAACTTGCCGGTGTTGACGTCGACGACGACCATCGCCTCGGTCCGGTCGATCACCAGCGAACCGCCACTGGGCAGCCAGACCTTGCGGTCCAGCGCCTTGGCGAGCTGCTCGTCGATCCGGTACGTGGCGAAGACGTCGACCTCACTGGTCCACTTCTGCAGCCGCTCGGCCAGGTCGGGCGCGACGTGCGAGACGTACCCGTGGACGGTCTCCCAGGCCTCGTCACCGCTGACGACGACCTTGGAGAAGTCCTCGTTGAAGATGTCCCGGACGACCCGGACGGTCATGTCCGGCTCGCCGTACAGCAGCGTCGGCGCGTTGCCGTTCTTGGCCTTCTTCTGGATGTCCTCCCACTGCGCCTGGAGTCGCTCGACATCACGGCGCAGCTCGTCCTCGCTCGCGCCCTCGGCGGCGGTGCGCACGATGACACCCGCGTCCTCGGGGACGATCTTCTTGAGGATGGTCTTCAGCCGGGCCCGCTCGGTGTCGGGCAGCTTCCGGCTGATGCCGGTCATGGAGCCCTCGGGGACGTACACGAGGTAGCGGCCCGGCAGGGATACCTGGCTGGTCAGACGCGCGCCCTTGTGCCCGATCGGGTCCTTGGTGACCTGGACGAGCACGGACTGGCCGGACTTGAGGGCGGACTCGATGCGGCGCGGCCCGTTGGCCATGCCGAGCGCCTCGAAGTTGACCTCACCGGCGTAGAGCACGGCGTTCCGGCCCTTGCCGATGTCGATGAAGGCGGCCTCCATCGACGGCAGCACGTTCTGGACCTTGCCCAGGTAGACGTTGCCGACGTACGAGGTCGACTGCTCCTTGTTGACGTAGTGCTCGACGAGCACGTTGTCCTCGAGGACGCCGATCTGCGTGCGGTCGCCGTACTGACGGACGACCATCACGCGCTCGACGGCCTCGCGGCGGGCGAGGAACTCGGCCTCGGTGATGATCGGCACGCGGCGGCGGCCCTGCTCACGGCCTTCGCGGCGGCGCTGCTTCTTGGCCTCCAGGCGCGTGGAGCCCTTGATGGACTGCACCTCGTCGGACGGCTCGGCCTTCGGGCGGGGCTCGCGGACCTTGACGACGGTGCGCTCGGGGTCGCCCTCGCCGGGCTCGGTGTCGACGCCGGTGTCACCGGCGCGACGGCGACGGCGACGACGGCGCCGGCTGCTGGAGCTGGAACCGCCGCCTTCTTCGGCGTCCGCTTCCTCGGCGTCCTCTTCCTCCTGCTCGGCGGTGTCCTCGGCGTCCTGCGCTGCCTGCGCGGCGGCGAGCTCCTCGCCCTCGCCGTCACCACCCTCGGCGTCCGCGGCCTCACCGCGACGACGACGCCGGCCACCACGCCGACGACGCCGGCGCGACCCGGTCTCCTCGGTCTCTTCGGCCTCGTCGGTCTCTTCGCCCTCGACGACGTCCTCGACGGCCTCTTCGGCTTCCTCGGTCTCGTCCTCGGCGGCGGTCTCGACACCCTGGGCCGCGGCCTCCTCGCCGAACGCGGCGCCCCGGCGCCGACGACGACGCCGCGAGGCGCCCGCCTGCTCCTCCGGGAACTCCTCGACGTCCTCGGTCTCCGCCTCGGCGGCGGCCTCGGCGGCGGCCCGCTGGGGCGTCTGGAACTGCGGCTCGGTGAACACGGGCGCCTGGAACACGGCCACGGCAGGCCGTGCCGGGCGCGGGGTCTCGGGCGTCTCGGAGGCGGAGGCCTGAGCGGGTGCGGCAAATCCGGCAGCGGCCCGCCGGACGACACGACGACGGCGGCGGGGGGCTTCCTCGTCGGCCTCGACGGCGGGTGCCTCGGCGGGCGCTCCGACACCGGTGACCGCGGCGGTCTCCGCCTCGGTACCGGAGGTCACGGGAGTCTCGGCGACGGCGGCCTCGGGTGCCTCAGCGGCCTCGGCGGGCGCGGACACGCGCCGCGTGGAACGGCGCCGGCGACGCGGGGCGGCAGCCTCGGCGGCCTCGCCGGAGTCGGCAGCGGCGGTCGGCGCGGCAGCCTCGACGGGCTCCTCCGCCTCGGTGGAGATCTCGGCACTCACCGTCGCCTCGGCACCGGCGTCAGCCGCCGCAGGGGCGGTGGCCTCGGCAGCGGCGGGGGCAGCGGCGGGCGCGGACACCCGACGCGTGGCACGCCGACGCGTACGACGCGGCGCGGCCTCCTCGGTCGCCTCGGCGCTCTCGGCCGCAGGCTCTTCGGCAGCGGCGGGCACCTCAGCGGCGGCAGGGCTCTCGGCAGCGGGGAGCACGGTCTCGGCCGCCTCCGCCTCCGCCTTCGCCGGAGCACCAGCGGGCGCCGACGCACGACGCACCGCACGCCGACGCGTACGACCGGCGGGCGCGGCCTCCTCGGTCACCTCGGCACTCTCAGCCGCAGGCGCCTCGGCAGCGGCCGGGCTCTCCTCGACGACGGGCGTGGGGGCAGCCGCCGGCACCACGGTCTCGGCCGCCTCGGCAGCCGCGGGTGCCCCGGCGGGCGCGGAGGCACGACGCACCGCACGCCGACGCGTACGACCGGCAGGCGCGGCCTCCACGGTCGCTGCGGCTTCTGCGCTCTCTTCGGCTTCCGCAGCCTCAGAAGTCACCTCGGCCTCGACGGCCTCGATGCTCTCCTCGGCCTCGTCAGTGGGCGTCGCGACATCGGCGGCCTCGGCGACCGGTATGGCCGGCTCGACCACCTCTGTGGGCTGTGCCTCGGCGGCAGCCGTCGGCGGGCCCGCCGGGCGGGACGCCGCGCGGCGCCGACGGCGCGGCGGCAGCGTGTCGCTGGGAGTGTTCAGTTCGGAACCCTCAGTGGGTTCGGTCGGTTCGAGCATGCGGGCGTTTCTCCCGTCAGGCTCCCGGGCGCCGCACCTGGTCCGGCGATATGCCGGTGACGTCCGCGGCTCGCGCATCGCGCGACTGCCGCCGTCCGGGGCGCGGGCGCCGCACGGGAGCTCTCTGTGTCCTGTCTCGCCGGTTCCGTACGCCGAATGCGTACGGCCTGGCGAAAGTCTTCTGGTCGGTGCGCTGCCCGACCCAGGTGGCTCCCGAGTACGAGGGCGACGCTTCGACGTCCGTCCCTACGCGGAACCTTCCTTACGCCGGCGCCGTCGCGGCGGCAGCGGTCTCGGCCTCGGTTGGGGCCGTCGCTGCCTCGCGGTCGGGCGCGAGCGGGTCGGTCACCGTGCCGGTCTCTTCATCGAACAGCCCCTGCGCCAGCCTGGTCACCGCTGCGGGGACCGGCGGCGCCAGGTCGGCCACGGCGCGGAGACCGGACAGGACGTCGTCGGGTCGTACGGCAGGCGTCACGTGCCGAACAACCAGCCGCAGTATCGCACAGGGCTGGTCGGTCGGCCTATCAGCTGCCGAACTGTGTGTTTCTGTTCCGTCGGTGCTTTCGAGGTGGACGACCGCCGGGCGGGCGTCGAACGTGCGCACACCGTTCTTCGTCATGCGCTGTACCTCGACCGCCCCGGCGGCGTTGAAGGCCGCGACCGCGCGCTCGGCGTCCGCCGGGTCCACGCCGTCGAGCCGCAGCTCCCAGACCGACGCCGTGAGCCGGTCGGCGAGCCCGGAGATCCGGGCCTCGACCGCCTCGGTGACGTCGAGCCCGGCGGGCAGCGACTCGTCGAGGAGCACTCTCAACTGCTCCGGATCGCGCGCCTCGGTGAGGGCGATCTCCAGATACTCCGCCTCACTGCCCGTGCCGGTGGGTGCGGCATTGGCGTACGACACCTTCGGATGCGGCGTGAACCCCGCCGAGTACGCCATCGGCACCTCGGCACGGCGCAGCGCACGCTCGAAGGCGCGCTGGAAGTCACGGTGGCTGGTGAACCGGAGGCGGCCGCGCTTGGTGTAGCGCAGTCGGATGCGCTGCACCGCAGGTGCGGGCGGCGGGCCTTCGGGCTGTCGCTTGCCCAGTGTCGTTCAGTCCTTCGTGAGAGCGGTCGTACTGCTACCAAGAGTACGTGTCTCACGGCCCGGAGGTTCCCGCCGGGCCACCGCCTCCCGCTGCTTCGGCTCCCCGAACAGCATCCGCCGGAAGTCGGCCCGCGCCTGCCGCACGGATTCGCGGGCGGCGGTGAGCGCCTGCCGGGTGGCGCGGCCCACACTGCGGGCGGCCTCGGCGACGGGCCGCAGCACCACGTCCCGGACGACGTGTCCGACCGGCGTGAGCACCGTCCGGTACACCCACCGCACCGGCTCCACGAAGATCCACCGGAAGAGGCTCGCGAGGAACCGTCCGACGGCGAGCGAGATCCTCCCGGCGACCCGCCACGCATGCCCGAGCGCGTCCCAGATCTCCCTGCCGACGACGGCGAGCACACGGCCGACGGGCGTCAGCACCCACCGGTACAGGCCCACCGCGGGCAGCACGAACAGCACGCGCACGGTCCAGTACAAGGCGATGCCGATCCCGGTGGCGACCGTGCTCACGAGCCACGCCAGGCCCCGGCCGCACCAGGCGATCGCCCGCCCCACCGGCGCGAGGATCCACTCGTACACCCACAGGGCGGGGACGACGAGGAGATACCGTCCCAGCCACGCCACCGCGCCGAACAGGCCGAGCCCGATCGCGGCGAGTACCGCCCCGAGCCCCCTGAGGACCCACATCACGGCATGCCCGACCGGCGTGAGCACGCGCGCGTAGAGCCACTCCAGCCCGGCCCCGATCCCTCGCGCCAGCCACGCGCACGCGTGCCCGAGGGGAGTCAGCACGTACCGGTACAGCCACACCACCGGTACGACGAAGAGCACGTTCCCCAGCCAGGCGAGCCCCTTCGCGACGGGCACGACGACGTACCGCCACAACGCCACGAAGGGCCACACGAACACCGCCCGCCCGAGCCACAGCAACGCCCGGCCCAGCGGCCGGAGCACCGTGTCGTTCAGGAAGCGCCCGCCGACGACAAGCGCGTCCCACGCCATCCGCACCGGCACGACCAGCACGAGCACGACGATCCGCACCGGGATCCGGATCGCGACGGCCAGGCACCCTTCGGGGTCCTGGCGCTGCGGTGGCGGTTTTTCAAGGTCCATACCGGTCTAGACGCCCCTCTCCGCCGCGCGGATGCAGTCATGCCACGGATCGTTTGAACAGTTCCTGCCGCTGCTCGAGAGCCAAGGCGTTCACTCGGTTCGCGAGGTGGTCCTGGAACGTCCTGTGGATGAAGGCCACTCCGTCCCCCGAGGCCCTCAGGAGGGCACGCTCGCGGGCGAATTCGATGAAGTCCTTCCGGAGGTAGGGAAACGTGTCCCGGGAGAGCAAGGGCATGGCGAGGGCCGTGTAGACGGCGAGAACAGTCGCGAAGAACGAGGAGGCGGACAGGGCCCTGGTCTGCTCCATCGCCGCCCTCAGGAACCTCCTCCCACGGTAGATCTCGTCCATCACCTCGGGCGGCGCTTGGAACAGGAGCCGGAAAGGATCCTTCGGGTAGATCGCCGTGGCCTGGTACTTGTTCATGAGCCACGCCATGAGCAGCAGCCGGCTCTCCACCTGGACCAGGCTGAACCGTGCGGTGGTGTGCCCGCCCCGCAGCGTGCGATCCCGCGTGACCATCCGCTCCAGGAACGCGTCGTAGACCAGTCCCCGGCGCTCCTCGAGGGTCCCGGAGCTGGACACCGAGCCCTCGTCCACGCCGGAGTAGGCGAGCACGGCGATGCCCAGCATCAGCGGAGTGGTCAGCAGCCTGGCGAGCTCGGGGTCGGCCGCCGCGGCCGCGCGCAGCGCCCGCACGGGGGTCCCGGCCTCGTTCAGGAAGGCGTGCACGGCGTGCACGGGCAGCGGTTGCACGGTCACCGCCCCGTTCACCGTCAGCTTGGTCCGCAGGCGACCGTAGTCGGCCAGGCGGCAGGAAAGGGCGAGGAAGCAGTGCGGGTAACCGTCGGCGGAGATGAACTCGTTGATGCGCGCGACGCATTCCTCCTCCTGCTCCGGGTCCACTTCGTCCAACCCGTCGAGCACGAAGCAGAGTCCCCCCTGGTGCAGCAGCACGGACGCGACCGCGGAGGAGACCCGGTACCGGTTGCGCAACTCCGAGATCAGCCACTCCTCCAGCGATCCGCCACGCCAGTTCGTCAGCAGCAGGAAGACCGGCACGGGCGCCTCGGCGTCCGCCTGTGCCTCCTGTACCAGGGCGGCCGTCAGCTCCAGGAGGTGCACCGTCTTTCCGGCGCCGGGCGCACCGAGCACCAGCAGCTGATGGCCGTGCTGCTCGAACACGTCCCGCGTGGTGGTGCCGTCGGGCAGCGACGTGCCCGTGTCGGTCGTCAACTCGCGGGGCCCCCATGGGTCGTGGACCGCGGTCGGGGTGTCCTGCAGGCCGACCTCGATCCGTACGGCGTCGTTCCACCGAAGGGGGAGGTCCCGGGTCCACGTGCTGTGCACGCGTTGGAGCAGCGCCGCGCGTTCGCGTCGGACCTGCTCCTCGCTGAGGTCCTCGGCCGCAGCAGCGGCCTCCACCTTGGCGCGCAGATGGCGGATGTAGAGAGCAACGCATGCGACGACCGAGAGAACGACCAGGACGATCCAGATCGCGCGCGGCGTATCGCCCACCACGGACTTCACCACGTCCGGAAGCAGCCCCGCCGTTGTCTCAAGGGCCACGAACAGCACCGCGACGAGGGCCAGGCCCCCGACGGTCCAGCCCACCCCCGGCTGCCGTGCCCGCCCGCCGACTCGCCTCATCAACGCCCCCCGTGCCACTCCGTCAGCGCCGAAACGATAGCAACGGCCGGTGTTCAGGCCTTCGGTGCTTCGGCGAACCGGTCGGTGCCGCACAGTGGAGAACCTGGGGTACAGGATGCGGTTGATCTACAAGTGGAGCTGCTCGACGATCCCGCTGAGTACGGGTTGCCGGCAGCAACCAGCTGTCTCTTCTGCGGCGGCCCAGTCGCCTTGCCGCCCACGCCGAGCGCCGAGCGCCCTCAGGACGGCAGTCGCTTCTTCTTCGCTGCCGTCCCCCAGAGCCCCCACGATGCGCCTCAACGCCTCACTCACGTCAGTGAGTGTGTCCGCTGGTCGCATCCTTCTTGACCGTCAGCGGCAGCAGCTTCTTCCCGGTCGGCCCGATCTGGATATGCGTGTCCATCTGCGGGCACACCCCACAGTCGAAGCACGGCGTCCACCGGCAGTCCTCCACCTCGGTCTCGTCGAGGGCGTCCTGCCAGTCCTCCCAGAGCCAGTCCTTGTCCAACCCCGAATCCAGGTGGTCCCAGGGCAGGACCTCCTCGTACGTCCGCTCGCGCGTCGTGTACCAGTCGACGTCGACGCCGAAGGGGGCCAGCGCCTTGTCGGCGCAGCTCATCCAGCGGTCGTAGGAGAAGTGCTCGCGCCAGCCGTCGAAGCGGCCGCCGTCCTCGTAGACCGCGCGGATGACCGCGCCGATGCGGCGGTCGCCCCGGGAGAGGAGGCCCTCGACGATGCCGGGCTTGCCGTCGTGGTAGCGGAAGCCGATCGAGCGGCCGTACTTCTTGTCGCCGCGGATCTTGTCGCGGAGCTTTTCGAGACGGGCGTCCGTCTCCTCCGCGGACAGCTGGGGCGCCCACTGGAACGGCGTGTGGGGCTTCGGGACGAAGCCGCCGATCGAGACGGTGCAGCGGATGTCGTTGGAGCGGGAGACCTCGCGGCCCTTCGCGATCACGTTCATCGCCATGTCGGCGATCTGCAGGACGTCGTCGTCGGTCTCCGTCGGCAGGCCGCACATGAAGTACAGCTTCACCTGGCGCCAGCCATTGCCGTACGCCGTCGCGACCGTCCGGATCAGGTCCTCTTCCGAGACCATCTTGTTGATGACCTTGCGCATGCGCTCGGAGCCGCCCTCGGGGGCGAAGGTCAGGCCCGACCTACGGCCGTTCCTCGTCAGCTCGTTCGCCAGGTCGACGTTGAACGCGTCCACGCGGGTGGAGGGGAGGGACAGACCGATCTTGTCCTCCTCGTACCGGTCCGCCAGGCCCTTCGCGATGTCGCCGATCTCGCTGTGGTCGGCCGACGACAACGACAGAAGGCCCACCTCCTCGAAGCCCGTCGCCTTCAGGCCCTTGTCGACCATCTCGCCGATGCCCGTGATCGAGCGCTCACGCACCGGGCGCGTGATCATGCCGGCCTGGCAGAAGCGGCAGCCGCGCGTGCAGCCGCGGAAGATCTCGACCGACATGCGCTCGTGGACCGTCTCGGCGAGCGGAACGAGGGGCTGCTTGGGGTACGGCCACTCGTCCAGGTCCATGACTGTGTGCTTGGACACACGCCACGGGACGCCCGACTTGTTCGGGACGACGCGGGCGATACGGCCGTCGGGGAGGTACTCGACGTCGTAGAACGCCGGGATGTACACCGAGCCGGTCTTCGCGAGGCGGAAGAGGACCTCCTCGCGGCCGCCCGGCTGCCCCTCCGCCTTCCACTCGCGGATGATCTTCGTCATGTCGAGCACGGCCTGCTCACCGTCGCCGATGATCGCCGCGTCGATGAAGTCCGCGATCGGCTCGGGGTTGAAGGCCGCATGGCCGCCGGCCAGCACGATCGGGTCGTCGAGCGTCCGGTCCTTCGACTCCAGCGGGATGCCCGCCAGGTCCAGGGCCGTCAGCATGTTCGTGTAGCCGAGCTCGGTGGAGAAGGACAGGCCGAACACGTCGAAGGCCTTCACCGGCCGGTGGCTGTCCACCGTGAACTGCGGGACGCCCTGCTCGCGCATCAGGGCCTCCAGGTCCGGCCACACGCTGTACGTGCGCTCGGCGAGGACGCCCTCCTGCTCGTTCAGGACCTCGTAGAGGATCATGACGCCCTGGTTGGGCAGGCCGACCTCGTATGCGTCCGGGTACATGAGCGCCCAGCGGACGTCGCATGACTCCCACGGCTTGACCGTGGAGTTGAGCTCTCCGCCGACGTACTGGATCGGCTTCTGCACATGCGGGAGCAGAGCTTCGAGCTGCGGGAACACCGACGCAGCGACTTCGGCAGGCATCTCGCGAACCTTCGTGAGCTGGACTGAACGGACAGGGGTGACCATCTAGCCTAACGCGGCCGCGACCACCCCCCGTACGCCCGGAAGGTCAGAGGGCGTCCGCCTCGCCTTTGATTCCGTCCCAGCGCCCGGGCAGCTCGGCCTCCACGGCCGCCGCCCGCTGCTCCTCACGCCCGTACAGCAGCCCGTACGTGAAGGCGCTCTCCCCCGCCGCGTGCGCCACCGCGGACAACTCGCGCAGGGTCTGGCGGGCCATGACGCTGTCCTGGTGCTCCCCGAGCAGGTTCTGCAAGGACTTCATGGTCTTGGCCAGGGCCTTGGCGGGCTTGCCCAGGGCCGGGGTGGCCGCCTCCGCCGCGTAGCGGGTGCGCTTGGTCTTCTTGCGTGCCTCGTGGATGGCGATGTCCCGGTCGGTGCCCGGCTCCAGCTCCAGGGCCTGCTCGACGAGCGCGGACACCTTGCCGAAGTCCTTGCGTACGGCCTTGGGGAGCGCCTTGTCGGGCTTCTTCCCGGCCGCCTTCAGCAGCGGCGGGTCGGTGAGCACCCCGTCCAGGGTGTCGAGCAGGGCGAGGTAACGGCGGGAGTCGAGGACTCCGATCAGCCGGCCGCTCGCCCCGCCCGGCCTGTCACCCGCCCAGTGGCTCAGCCGCTCGGCGACCGGACCGGAGACCAGCGCGTGGGGCACCTCGTCGAGAGCCGCCGACAGGCGTGCGTTCAGCACCTCCCGGTCCCGGTCCATGCCCAGCTCGCCGGCCAGCCACTTCAGCTCGTCGCCGATCGGGTCGGTGACGGCCCGGTCCAGGACTTTGCCGTACGACTTGAAGGTGCTGCGCAGTCGGCGGGTGGCGACGCGCATGCGGTGCACGGAGTCCTCGATGTCCTGGCGTACGGCCGGGTCGAGCTCGACCATCGCGTCCCGCTGAGCGCGGACGTACGCGAGCACGTGGTCGCCGGCGGTCACGGGGCCGTCGAGCGAAGCGGAGGAACGCTTCTTCTTGGGCGCGGTCTCCGCAAGGGCGCGGGCCAGCTTCGATGAGGACGCGGACGGCCGTACGCCCGCCTTGCGCAGCCGCTTCTCCACCTTGTCGAGGAAGGCCGGGTCACCGCCGTCGGCGAGCTCCACCTCGATCTCGGTCCACTGGGCGTCACCGACGCCGCCGCTGAGCCGCTCGGCGTGCACGGCGTCCACACTGACCTCCGCCAGCAGCCGTCCGTCCGCGTCGAGGAGGTCACGCACGTCACGGTCCGAGCGCAGCCGCACCACGGGCAGCAGTTCGACGTCCCGGACCCGGGAGCGGACCAGAGCGGCGAGCTCGTCGGGGAGAGTGTCGGAGAGCGGGGCGCGGAGCTCGTCGCGGACGCCCTCGGCGACGGGGAACTTCAGGTGCCAGCCTGCGTCCGATCCGCCGGTGCGGCGGCGCAGGGTGATCGAGGACGCGGTGAGGCGTTCGTCCGCGGTGTCGTAGTAGGTGGCGTCCAGGTGGGCCACACCTTTGTCGACGACGGACGCGACCCCGGCGACGCCGGTCAGGTCGGGAAGACCGCCCTGGTCGGATTCGTACTTTCGTTCGATCTCGCGCTTTGTGTCCGCCATGACCCGAATCTAGTGGGAGTTACGACGTGGTGACAGGGCCTACCAGCCATGACCCCCGGGTAAACCAACTCACCCTGGCCAACGGTCACCGCCCACACGGCCCCACCGCCGGAGGCCTACGCGGACATGGGACGCTGCACCCGGATCGACTGCAGCAACCCCACCGCCACCCACACCGCGAACATCGACGACCCCCCGTACGACACGAACGGCAGCGGCAGACCGGTCACCGGCATGATCCCCAGGGTCATCCCGATGTTCTCGAACGACTGGAAGGCGAACCACGCCACGATCCCCGCCGCGACGATCGTCCCGTACAGCTCGGTCGTCTCGCGCGCGATACGGCAGGCCCGCCACAGGATCACGCCGAGAAGCAGGATGATCAGCCCGCCGCCGACGAAGCCCAACTCCTCCCCCGCCACCGTGAAGACGAAGTCGGTCTGCTGCTCCGGCACGAACTGGCCGGTCGTCTGCGAGCCGTGGAACAGCCCCGCGCCCGCCAGCCCGCCCGAACCAATCGCGATGCGGGCCTGG
The DNA here is from genome assembly GCF_052068475.1 of Streptomyces sp. SD31. NCBI lineage: Bacteria > Bacillati > Actinomycetota > Actinomycetes > Kitasatosporales > Streptomycetaceae > Streptomyces > Streptomyces sp. SD31. Next base: position 229,589 of record NZ_JBQHCX010000008.1, read on the forward strand.
TTGGTGTTGTAGCCGACGCCGGCCGGGTCGAGGCTGGGGTTGGCGAAGGCCGCGAAGCGGGCGATCTGGTAGTCGTCCAGAACACCCAGCTGCCAGACCGCGATGGCGCCCATGGTCCCCGCGCCGATCAGCCCGAAGACCCAGCGGTTGGAGGCCCCGGACGCGAGCAGCACGCCCAGCACGATCACCACCATGACCATGACCGAGCCGAGGTCGGGCATGAGCATCACGATCAGCATCGGTACGGCGGCCAGGCCCAGCGCCTGCACCACCGTGCGATGGTCGGGATACTGCTTGTCCCCCGCGTCCACCCTCGTCGCCAGCAGCATCGCCATGCCCAGGATGATCGTGACCTTCACGAACTCCGAGGGCTGGAGGGAGAAGCCGCCGGGGAGTTTGATCCAGGAGTGGGCGCCGTTGATCGTGGAGCCGAGCGGGGTGAGCACCAGCAGGATCAGGAAGACCGACAGCCCGTACAGGATCGGCACCGCCGTGCGCAGGGTGCGGTGCCCCAGCCAGACCGTGCCGGCCATCAGGGCGAGGCCGATGCCGGTGTTCAGCAGATGCCGGATCAGGAAGTAGTACGGGTCGCCCTGGTTGAGCTCGGTGCGGTTACGGGTCGCCGAGTACACGAGGAGCGAGCCGATCAGCGACAGGGCCGTCGCCGCCAGCAGTATCGGCCAGTCGAGTCGGCGGGCGAGCGAGTCGCGGGCGAACAGACGGGTCCACCCTGCCCGTTCGGGCCCGTACCCGGAGACCTGGAAGCTGTTGACGCCGGTCATGTGAGCAACCTCCGGCTTCCCCGCCTGCGGCTCCTGCCGCGCCTGCGCCGCGTGTCACGGTTCTCCGGCGTGGGCGTCGACACCGTCCCGGCGAGCTGCTGCCCGTCCGGCGCCTTCTCGCCCTCCTGGTTGGCCCGCTGCTCCTTCGCCGGGTCCTTGGAGACCTTCGGCGAGGCGATCGTCCCGTCCGTGCGGACCTTCGGCAGGCTCTTCTGAGGCGTCGGCAGCAGCGCGTTCTTCTTGTTGATCGTGCCGTCGTCGGAGACGCCGTACAGCGCGTCGTAGATGTTGCGTACGGCCGGACCCGAGGCGCCGGAACCCGTACCACCCTGGGAGATCGTCATGACGACCGTGTAGTCCTTGGTGTACGTGGCGAACCACGAGGTCGTCTGCTTGCCGTAGACCTCCGCGGTACCGGTCTTGGCATGCATCGGGATCTTGTCCTGCGGCCAGCCGACATCGGCGAACCGCCAGGCGGCGGTGCCGCGGGTGGCGACGCCGGCGAGGGCGTCGTCCATCTCGGCCAGTGTCTGCCGGCTTATGGGCAGCTTGCCGTGCGACTTGGGCTCGATCTCGTGGACGGTCTTGCCGTCGGCGCTGACGATTGCCTTGCCGACGGTGGGGTCGTACAGGGTGCCGCCGTTGGAGATGGCCGCGTAGATGGTGGCCATCTGGATGGGGGTGACGAGGGTGTCGCCCTGTCCGATGGAGTAGTTGACCGAGTCACCGGCGCGCATCCGGTTGCCTTCGAGGCAGTTCTCGTAGGCAATCTGCTCGGCGTACGAGCCGCCCTTCTTGCCGTACTTGCACCAGGCGTCCTTGTTGGCCTTCCAGTAGTCCTGCTTCCACTTGCGGTCGGGGATACGGCCGGTGACCTCGTTGGGGAGGTCGATGCCGGTCTCCGCGCCGAGGCCGAACTGGTGGGCGGTCTTGTAGAACCAGTCCTTGGCGTTCTTCTTCGGCTTGGTGCCGCCGTCCCGCTTCCACTCCTCGTGCGAGAGGCGGTAGAAGACGGTGTCGCAGGAGACCTCCAGGGCGCGGCCGAGGCTGATCGGGCCGTACCCCTTGGACTCGAAGTTCTTGAAGACCTGGCCGCCGATCGAGTACGAGCTGGAGCATTGGTAGGGGCCGTCGAAGGAGTAGCCCGCGTTGACCGCGGCGGCCGTCGGGACGACCTTGAAGATGGAGCCGGGTGCCGACTGGCCCTGGATCGCGCGGTTGAGCAGCGGGTAGTTGGAGGCTTTGCCGGTGAGCTTCTTGTAGTCCTTGGCGGAGATGCCGCCCACCCAGGCGTTCGGGTCGTAGGTCGGGTTGGACGCCATGGCGACGATGCGGCCGGTCTTGGCCTCCATCACGACGACCGCGCCCGAGTCGGCCTTGTACTTCTCACCCGTGTTGCGGTCCCACTCCTGGCGGGCCTTCTTCATCGCGTCGTTCAGCTCGTACTCGGCGACCCGCTGCACGCGGGCGTCGATGCTGGTGACGAGGTTGGAGCCGGCCTGAGCGGCGTCGGCCTCGGCCTGGCCGATGACCCGGCCGAGGTTGTCGACCTCGTAGCGCGTGACGCCGGCCTTGCCGCGCAGCTCCTTGTCGTACTGGCGCTCCAGGCCGGAGCGGCCGACCTGGTCGGAGCGCAGGTACGGCGAGTCGGTGTCCTGGGCCGCCTGGAGCTCCTCGTCGGTGACCGGTGAGAGGTAGCCGAGGACCTGGGCGGTGTTGGCCTCGCCCGGGCTCGGGTAGCGGCGCAGGGCCTGCGGCTCGGCGGTGATGCCGGGGAAGTCCTCGGCGCGCTCACGGATCTGCAGGGCCTGCTTGGGCGTGGCCTCGTCGGTGATGGGGATCGGCTGGTACGGCGAGCCGTTCCAGCACGGCTGGGGCGTCTCGGCGTCGCACAGCCGGACCTTCTCCATGACCTCCTTGGGGGTCATGCCCAGGACAGCGGCGAGCTTGGTGAGGACGGCCTTGCCGTCGTCCGGCATCTTCAGCAGGTCGGTGCGGGAGGCGGAGACCACCAGCCGTGTCTCGTTGTCGGCGAGCGGCACTCCGCGCGCGTCCAGGATCGAGCCGCGGACGGCGGGCTGGACGACCTGCTGGACGTGGTTGCCGGACGCCTCCTTGGCGTAGGCGTCGCCCTCGCGGATCTGCAGGTACCACAGGCGCCCGCCGAGGGTGCCGAGGAGGGAGAGGACGAGGACTTGGATGACGATGAGCCGGATCTGGACGCGTGGCGTCCGGCCGGTCTCGGGGATGTTGGTCACTGCGGCTGCCTCCCCCTCTCAGTGCGAGTACCAGTGCGGATACGACTGTGTGTGTACGAGTGATGAACGAAGGGCCCGCGAGGCCGAGTTCCGCATGGGCTCACTCGTTCCGGTGAACTCCGCTGCCCTCACAGGCGCTTGACCCCCTTGATGCGCCCGGCGCGTGCCGTCCGCGCCCGCCCGGCCTTCGTCTTCAGGCCGTTCTTCATCCCGCCGAGCCCGCCGCGCTGGCCGCCGATGCGCAGGCCGGTACCGCCGGAGAGCCAGCCCGAGGAGATGCTGGGTTTCTTCGCCTGGGAGTTGGTCTCGGCGAGCGGGTCGTTCTCCGCGCGCCGGGCCAGCGCCATGAGACCGGGCACCACGAACGGCGCCAGCAGCAGGTCGTACAGCGCGGCCGTGAACAGCAGGCTGCCGAGCCCGACATGGCGGGCGGCGGTGTCGCCGACGAGGGCGCCGACACCGGCGTACAGCAAAGTCGCTCCGATCGCGGCGACGACCACGACCACCATCGGTCCGGTGGCCGACTTGAGCCGGCCGTTGTCCGGTTTGACGAGCCCGGCGAGGTAGCCGATCACGCACAGCACCAGCGCATAGCGGCCGGCGGCGTGGTCGGCGGGCGGGGCGAGGTCGGCGAGCAGGCCGGCGCCGAAGCCGACGAGGGCGCCGCCGACATGGCCGTAGACCAGGGCGAGGCCCAGGACGGTGAGGAGCAGCAGGTCGGGGACGGCGCCCGGGAGGTGGAGGCGGGCGAGGACGCTCACCTGGAGCACCAGGGCGACGACGACCAGGGCGGAGGAGAGCAGGATCCGGTTGACGCGCATGTGGCTTCAGCTCCTACTGCTCTTGCTCGTACTGGGACTGGCCGTCGACCGGGGGCACGCCGGACGGCGTGACGGTCACCGTCACGGTAGGCGTGGGGGTCGGCTCGGGCTTGTCGGGGAGCACCGTGTCGCGCGGGTCCTTCGCGGGGGCCTGGACGACGACGCCGACGATGTCGAGCTTGCTGAAGCCGACGTACGGCGTGACATACAGGGTGCGGGTGAGGTTGCCGCCGGACGGGTCGACGCGGGAGACGACACCGACGGGGACGCCGGGAACGAAGGGCTTGTCGGCCTGGGAGCCGAAGGTGACGAGACGGTCGCCCTTCTTCACCTCGGCCTTGCCGTTGAGGAGTTCGACGCGCAGCGGGCGGTCGCCCTGGCCGGAGGCGAAGCCGAGCTCGTCGCTGGCCTCCATGCGGGTGCCGACGGTGAAGTCGGGGTCGTTGGCGAGGAGCACGGTCGCGGTGTTCGGGCCGACGGTGGTGACCCGCCCGACCAGCCCGTCCCCGTTCAGGACCGTCATGTCGCGCTGGATGCCGTCGTTCGCGCCGGCGTCGATGGTGATCGTCCAGGAGAAGCCCTGGGCCGCTCCTATGGCGATGACCTCGGCGCCCTTGATGCCGTACTGGCCCTGGCCCGCGATCTTCAGCATCTTGTCCAGCTGCCGTAGCCGGCTGCGGTCGCGGTCGTCGCTGCCGAGCTTCGCCTTGAGGGCGGCGTTCTCCTGTTCCAGCCGGGCGAGCCGGTCGTGGCGCTCGCCGGAGTCGCGGATCGCGGCGACCGCGTTGCCCACCGGGTCGACCGCCGAGGAGACGCCGTTCTCGATCGGGCCGAAGACCGTGGCGGCGGCGGACCGGGCGCCGTCGACAGGGGAATCCTCACCACCGCGGATGTCCACCGTGATCAGCGCGAACGCGATGGCGACCAGCAGCACCAGGAGCAGCCGGCTCTCTCGTGTGTCCCTCACGTGCGGCGGCCGTGCCCTTCCTCATAGGAATTGCGGAAAACCCCTGGGAAACCCGAAGGGTTCTGTATACGGAGTTTGTCTGCGGAGCTTGTACGCAGAGCTGGTATGCGGAGCTTGTATGCGAAGGTTTCGAGGCTCTTCCGGGAGCTTATGCCTCTATATCAACGATCCGCCGTACGAGAGGAGATCATCCCGTACGGCGGAATCGAAGAGTTACGTCATCTGCGCGGCTGGGCGTCCAGCACCTGCTGCAACGCCTCGAACTCCTCGACGCACTTGCCGGAGCCGAGCGCCACGCTGTCCAGCGGGTCCTCGGCGATGTGGATCGGCATGCCGGTCTCGCGGCGCAGGCGCTCGTCGAGGCCGCGCAGCAGGGCGCCGCCGCCGGTCAGAACGATTCCTCGGTCCATGATGTCGCCGGACAGCTCCGGCGGGCACTTGTCGAGGGTCGTCTTCACGGCGTCCACGATCGAGTTGACCGGCTCCTCGATCGCCTTGCGCACCTCGGCCGCGGAGATGACGACGGTCTTCGGCAGCCCGGAGACGAGGTCCCGGCCGCGGATTTCGGTGTGTTCGTCAGCGTCGAGGTCGTACGCCGAACCGACCGTGATCTTGATCTGCTCGGCCGTGCGCTCACCCAGCAGGAGGGAGTACTCCTTCTTGATGTGCTGGATGATCGCATTGTCCAGCTCGTCGCCCGCGACGCGGATGGACTGGGCGGTGACGATGCCGCCGAGGGAGATGACCGCGACCTCCGTGGTGCCGCCGCCGATGTCGACCACCATGTTGCCCGTGGCCTCGTGGACCGGCAGGCCGGAGCCGATGGCCGCGGCCATGGGCTCCTCGATGATGTGCACTTGGCGGGCGCCGGCCTGGGACGACGCCTCGATGACGGCGCGGCGCTCGACGCCGGTGATGCCGGAGGGCACACAGACGACGACCCGCGGACGAGCCAGATACCGCCGCTTGTGGATCTTCAGAATGAAGTAGCGGAGCATCCGCTCGGTGATCTCGAAGTCGGCGATCACGCCGTCCTTCAGCGGACGAACGGCAACGATGTTGCCGGGCGTGCGCCCGATCATCTTCTTCGCTTCGGCACCGACCGCGAGGATGCCACCGGTGTTGGTGTTGATCGCGACGACGGACGGCTCGTTGAGTACGATCCCGCGACCCCTGACGTACACCAGCGTGTTGGCGGTCCCGAGGTCGACAGCCATGTCACGGCCGATGAACGACATTGAGTTCCCCATCAGGATTCGTCTGGCCTTCCTGGGAGCTTTTGACGGCTTTTCAGGTCGGCGAAGTGGGTGCTGTGACGTGAAGGCTTCCATCGTAGACGCGCCTTCGCGAACACTGCGGGAGGGTCTTCGCCATTGTCATCAGATGGCGAGTCGCCCCGCTTGTGGAGACGGGCCATCGGGGGCACTCGTTCCCTCGATCGCCGCGCATATGCACTCGGGTGCGGAGACGTCAGTCCCCACACCCTTTCTGGTCAACCGCCGCAGGCGCTATGCGCGGCCCGGAAAGAAGATTTTCACCTCGCGCTCGGCGGACTCCTCGGAGTCGGAGGCGTGGATGAGGTTCTCGCGGACGATCACACCGTAGTCACCGCGGATGGAGCCCGGCGCGGCGGCGATCGGGTCGGTCGGGCCGGCGAGCTGACGCAGCCCCTCGATGACCCGCTCGCCCTCGACGATCAGCGCGACGACCGGGCCGGAGGCCATGAACTCAACCAGCGGCTCGTAGAAGGGCTTGCCCTTGTGCTCGCCGTAGTGCTGCTCCAGCGTCTCCTGGTCCAGCGTGCGCAGCTCCAGCGCGGTGATCTGCCAGCCGGCCTTGCGCTCGATACGGCTGATGATCTCGCCGGTCAGGCCTCGACGAACGGCGTCGGGCTTGAGGAGGACGAGGGTGCGCTGGCTCACGGAGGGCTCCTTCTTACTGCCGGGGTGCGGTGGGATGAGGTTACAGGGCGTGTCCAGGAGCTCGTTACGCAGTGTCAGCTTGCGCTCGGGGGCACTCAGGCGTATTCAGGCGCCGGACGGGCTGCCTTCGCCGGCCTGCGCCGCGAATCTCGCCTTCGCCTCGTCGACCTTCCGGCCGAAGTGCACCGACGCCCACCACAGCGCCGCGAAGACCGCGCCCAGGAAGAACATCGTGGGGACGACGAAACCGGAGGCGATCAGGGCGATCTGCAGGGCCCAGCCGAGGGCGACGCCGCCGGGCCGGGTCACCAGGCCGCACAGCAGCACGCACAGGAACATCGCGATGCCGCTGACCGTCCACACCGTCGACATGGACAGGTCGGGATCCTTCATGGCGACCAGACCGGCGAAGCCGATGACGAAGAACTCGCCGATCAGGGTCGATGAACAGAGCGTACGCATCCTTGGACTCAGCCCTTCCCCAGCAGCAGCCGGGCTTCGCCGACCGTGATGACGGACCCGGTGACCAGCACACCGCCGCCCGCGAACTCGCCCTCCTCCTCGGCCAGCGTGATCGCGGCCTCCAGGGCGTCCGGCAACCGCGGCTCCACCTGCACGCGTTCGTCACCGAACACCTCGACGGCGATGGCCGCGAGTTCGTCGGCGTCCATCGCACGGTGCGAGGAGTTCTGCGTGACGACGACCTCGGCGAAGATCGGCTCGAAGGCTTCAAGGAGCCCCCGCACGTTCTTGTCGCCGCTCGCGCCGACGACCCCGATCAGCCGGCTGAAGTCGAAGGCCTCCCCGACCGCCTCGGCGGTGACCCGCGCGCCGGCCGGGTTGTGGGCCGCGTCGAGCACCACGGTCGGCGACCGCCGTACGACCTCCATCCGCCCCGGCGAGGCGACGGCGGCGAAGGCCTTGCGGACGGTGTCGATGTCGAGCGGCTCGGCCCGCGCGGCGCCGACGCCGAAGAACGCCTCCACGGCGGCGAGAGCGACGGCGGCGTTGTGCGCCTGGTGCGCGCCGTGCAGCGGCAGATACACCTCGGTGTACTCACCGCCCAGCCCACGCAGGGTCACCAGCTGCCCGCCGACGGCGACCTGCCGCGACACGACACCGAACTCGAGCCCCTCGCGAGCCACGGTCGCGTCGACCTCGACGGCCTTCTTCAGCAGCACCTGCGCCGCGTCCACCGGCTGCTGCGCCATGATCACGGTGGCGTCCTGCTTGACGATGCCGGCCTTCTCGGCGGCGATCTCGCCGGGAGTCTCGCCGAGCCGGTCGGTGTGGTCGAGGTCTATGGGCGTCACGACGGCGACATCACCGTCGATGACGTTCGTGGCATCCCAGGAGCCGCCCATGCCCACTTCCACGACGGCCACATCGACGGGCGCGTCCGCGAAGGCCGCGTACGCCATGCCCGTGAGCACCTCGAAGAAGGACAGGCGGTACTCCTGCGAGGCGTCGACCATCTCGATGTACGGCTTGATGTCGTGGTACGTCTCGATGAAGCGCTCGGCGGAGATCGCGGCGCCGTCCAGGCTGATCCGCTCGGTGATCGACTGGACGTGCGGTGAGGTGTAACGGCCGGTGCGCAGCTCGAAGGCGCCGAGGAGCGCCTCGATCATGCGGGCGGTGGACGTCTTGCCGTTGGTGCCGGTGATGTGGATCGAGGGGTACGACCGCTGCGGCTCGCCCAGCACGTCCATGAGCGCGGCGATGCGGGCGACCGACGGCTCCAGCTTGGTCTCGCCCCAGCGGGTGGCGAGCTCCGCCTCGACCTCGCGCAGCGCCTTGTCGACCTCGGGGTCCTCGGGACGCGCGGGCACGTCGGCGCTCGGCGGGCCGCCCTGGGTGCGCAGGGTGCGGCTGCCGGCCTCGATGACCGCGAGGTCGGGGTCGCGGTCTGTTTCGGCCGCGATGATCTCTTCGAAGGAGTCGAGGGGGTCGGGCTCGTTCTGGTCGCTCACGAGGTCAGTCTACGGAGGGGGACTGACAGAGTGCCCATGGAGTGGGGTGGTGCGGAATGTCGGGCGGCTGCGGGGCGTTTGTGGCTGGTCGCGCCCACGCGGCGGAGCCGCATATCGATACAGCCCCGCGCCCCTAGGGACGCCCAGGCCCCCGGCACCTTCATAGCACCGGGGGCCTTCATGGACGTACAAACGCCTACGCCTGCGGCAGCCTCTCCAGCTGCGCCTTGATCCGCGCGATGTCCTCGTCCGCCTTGGCGAGCCGCCCGCGGATCTTCTCCACCACCTGGTCCGGCGCCTTCGCCAGGAACGCCTCGTTGCCGAGCTTGGCCGTGGCCTGGGCCTTCTCCTTCTCGGCCGCTGCCAGGTCCTTCGCGAGGCGCTTGCGCTCCGCCGCGACATCGATCGCGCCGGACAGGTCCAGGGCGACCTCCGCGCCCGCCACCGGCAGCGTCGCCGTGGCCGTGAAGGCGTCGCCCTCCGGCTGCAGGCGCAGCAGCTGGCGGATGGCCGGCTCGTGCGGGGCGAGTGCGGTGCCGTCCAGGGCCAGGCGGGCCGGGACGCGCTGGCCCGGCTGCAGGCCCTGGTCGGCGCGGAAGCGGCGGACCTCGGTGATGACCTGCTGGAGGACGGCGATCTCCTGCTCTGCCGCCGAGTCCCTGAAGCCGCTGTCCTTCGGCCAGTCGGCGATCACGATCGACTCGCCGCCCGTGAGGGTGGTCCAGAGAGTCTCCGTGACGAACGGGACCACCGGGTGCAGCAGCTTGAGGGTGACGTCGAGGACCTCGCCCAGGACGCGCTTGCTGACCTCGGCCGCCTCGCCGCCCGCCTGGAACGTCGTCTTGGACAGCTCGACGTACCAGTCGAAGACCTCGTCCCACGCGAAGTGGAACAGCGCGTCCGACAGCTTGGCGAACTGGAAGTCGTCGTAGAACGCGTCGACTTCGGCGACGACCGAGTTCAGCCTCGACAGAATCCAGCGGTCCGTCGACGACATCTTCGACGGGTCCGGCAGGGGCCCGTCCACCGTCGCGCCGTTCATCAGCGCGAAGCGCGTGGCGTTCCAGATCTTGTTGGCGAAGTTGCGGGAGCCCTGGACCCAGTCCTCGCCGATCGGGACGTCGACGCCGGGGTTCGCACCGCGGGCGAGGGTGAACCTCAGCGCATCGCTGCCGTACTTGTCCATCCAGTCCAGCGGGTTGACCGCGTTGCCGAAGGACTTCGACATCTTCTTGCCGAACTGGTCGCGGACCATGCCGTGCAGGGCGATGGTGTGGAACGGCGGGGTGCCGTCCATCGCGTACAGGCCGAACATCATCATCCGGGCGACCCAGAAGAAGAGGATGTCGTAGCCGGTGACCAGGACGGAGTTCGGGTAGAACTTCGCGAGCGACTCGGTCCGGTCGGGCCAGCCGAGGGTCGAGAAGGGCCACAGGCCGGAGGAGAACCAGGTGTCGAGGACGTCGGTGTCCTGACGCCAGCCCTCACCGCTCGGCGGCTCCTCGTCGGGACCGACGCAGACGACCTCGCCGTTCGGGCCGTACCAGACCGGAATGCGGTGACCCCACCACAACTGCCGTGAAATGCACCAGTCGTGGAGGTTGTCAACCCAGTCGAAGTACCGCTTCTCCATCTCCTGCGGATGGATCTTGACCTTGCCCTCGCGGACCGCGTCGCCGGCCGCCTTCGCCAGCGGGCCGACCTTGACCCACCACTGCATGGACAGGCGCGGCTCGATGGTGGTCTTGCAGCGCGAGCAGTGGCCGACGGAGTGGACGTACGGCCGCTTCTCCGCGACGATCCGGCCCTCGGCGCGCAACGCGCCGACGATGGCCGAGCGGGCTTCGAGGCGGTCCAGACCCTGGAAGGGGCCGTGGGCGGTGATGACCGCGTGCTCGTCCATGATGGTCAGGGACGGCAGGTCGTGCCGCTGGCCGATCTCGAAGTCGTTCGGGTCGTGGGCCGGGGTGACCTTGACGGCGCCGGTGCCGAACTCGGGGTCGACGTGCTCGTCGGCGACGACGGGGATACGGCGGCCGGTGAGCGGCAGCTCGATGTCACGGCCGACGAGATGGCGGTAGCGCTCGTCCTCGGGGTGGACGGCGATGGCGGTGTCACCGAGCATCGTCTCGGCGCGGGTCGTCGCCACGACGATGGCGTCGTCGCCGTCGCCGTACCGGATGGAGACGAGCTCGCCGTCGTCGTCCTGGTACTCGACCTCGATGTCGGAGATGGCCGTAAGACACCGGGGGCACCAGTTGATGATGCGCTCGGCGCGGTAGATCAGCTCGTCGTCGTAGAGCCGCTTGAAGATGGTCTGGACGGCCTGGGAGAGACCCTCGTCCATGGTGAAGCGCTCGCGCGACCACGCGACGCCGTCACCGAGGCGGCGCATCTGGCCGGAGATCTGCCCGCCGGACTCGCCCTTCCACTGCCAGACCCGCTCGACGAACGCCTCCCGGCCCAGGTCGTGCCGGGACTTGCCCTCCTTGCCGAGCTCACGCTCGACGACGTTCTGCGTGGCGATACCGGCGTGGTCCATACCCGGCTGCCACAGCGTCTCGTAACCCTGCATGCGCTTACGGCGCGTGAGGGCGTCGATGAGGGTGTGCTCGAAGGCGTGCCCGAGGTGCAGGCTGCCCGTGACGTTCGGCGGCGGGATGACGATGGTGTACGGCGGCTTGTCGCTCTTCTCGTCCGCCTCGAAGTAACCCCGCTCCACCCAGCGCTCGTACAGCGGCCCCTCTACGTCGGCCGGCGCGTACTGGGTCGGCAGTTCGGTGTCGGGCGCTGGTGGCTGCTGCTGAGCGTTCTCGGTCACCCGCTCAGTTTAGGGGTGTCCCGGGCGTGTCTCGAAACGCGTTTGTTCTGTAACGGTGGGCACCCCGGTGCCGTGCGTGCGCTGTGATTGCGCCAGGATGTCGTGAACATATAAGCATCTGGAGGGGAACCCAGAAATGAGCTACAACCAGCCGGGCCCGTACGGCGGGCAGCCCCAGCAGCCCGGTCCGTACGGCCAGCCCGGTCCGTACGGCCAGCAGCCGCAGGCGCCCCAGCCCGGCTACGGCTACCCCCAGCAGGCTCCTCCGGCCCAGCCCCAGCCCGGTTACGGCTATCCGCAGCAGCCCCCGGGCGTCCCGCCCCAGCAGCCGAACCCGTACGGCCAGCAGCAGCAGCCGTACGGCCAGGCCCCGTACGGGATGCCGCAGCCGCCGGCGCCGGGGGGCGGCGGCAAGAAGACCGGCCTGATCATCGGGGCGGTCGCGGTGGTGGCCGCGATCGGTGTCGGGGCGTACTTCGTGATCGGCGGGGGCGGTGGCGCGGGCGGCGTCGAGGACGACGGGGCCCACAAGCTGACGACGCCGGCGACCGTGCTGAGCGGCGAGTACAAGAAGTCGGACAGCGCCAGCTCCGCGGACTCGATGAACGACGACGACATGTCGGACTTCGAGAAGTGGGGGGTGAAGGACGCCAAGGACGTCAGCGCGGGTTACCAGAAGGGCACGGGTTTCAGCGCGAAGAACCTCTCCTTCAACGGCGTCTACGGCACCATCGACGATCCCGAGGCCGTCGTCGACGCGATGTTCGCCAAGATGAAGACCGAATCCGAGAAGGACCAGAGCAGCAGCGACAGCAAGGGCGAGCTGGTCGGCAGCCCGGAGTCGGTCTCCCCCTCCGGCTTCGAGAACGGCGTCATGAAGTGCCAGGTCGCCGAGATCACGAACGGCGACTCGTCGAGCTCGAGTGCCGGGGTCGCGCAGACCATGAAGATGCCCATGTGTATCTGGGGTGACCACAGCACCGTCGCCCTCGTCATGGCGTTCGGCGTCGCCGAACTCGCCAGCGGTGAAGGCGGTTCGCTCGACGACACCGCAGCCCTGGCCGCCAAGCTCCGCAACGACGTGCGGGTCAAGGCCTGACGCCGTACGCCTCAGGGCGAAACACCTCAAGGGCGAAAAAGGGGCCCCGGTCCGCTGACCGGGGCCCCTTCGTACGCGTGTTGCGCGGTTACGCCGTCTTCTGCTCCCCGGACCCGCGCCCGCGCGCATCCCGCGGGATCAGCGTCGGGTTCACGTTCGAGTGAACGACGTCCGCCGTGATGACGACCCGGGCGACGTCCTTGCGCGACGGCACCTCGTACATCACCGACATCAGGACCTCCTCCATGATGGCTCGCAGGCCGCGCGCGCCGGTCTGGCGGAGGATGGCCTGGTCGGCGATGGCCTCCAGGGCCTCGCGCTCGAAGTCGAGTTCCACGCCGTCGAGTTCGAAGAGGCGCTGGTACTGCTTCACCAGCGCGTTGCGCGGCTCGATGAGGATCTGGAGCAGGGCCTCGCGGTCGAGGTTGTGGACCGAGGTGATGACGGGGAGGCGGCCGATGAACTCGGGGATCATGCCGAACTTGACCAGGTCCTCGGGCATGACGTCCTCGAACTGGTCCTTGGCCTCCAGCTCGCGCTTGGAGCGGATCGTCGCGCCGAAGCCGATGCCCTTGGCGCCGGCCCGGGACTCGATGATCTTCTCCAGACCGGCGAACGCGCCGCCCACGATGAACAGGACGTTCGTCGTGTCGATCTGGATGAACTCCTGGTGCGGGTGCTTGCGGCCGCCCTGCGGCGGGACCGAGGCCGTCGTGCCTTCCAGGATCTTCAGCAGGGCCTGCTGGACGCCCTCACCGCTGACGTCCCGGGTGATCGACGGGTTTTCACTCTTCCGCGCGACCTTGTCGATCTCGTCGATGTAGATGATCCCGGTCTCGGCCTTCTTGACGTCGTAGTCGGCCGCCTGGATCAGCTTCAGCAGGATGTTCTCGACGTCCTCGCCGACGTATCCCGCCTCCGTCAGCGCCGTCGCGTCGGCGATGGCGAACGGGACGTTCAGCATGCGGGCCAGGGTCTGCGCCAGCAGGGTCTTGCCGGAGCCCGTGGGGCCCAGCAGCAGGATGTTGGACTTCGCCAACTCGATGGCGTCCTCGCGGCTTTGACCGCCGCCGTTCTCGCCTGCCTGGACGCGCTTGTAGTGGTTGTAGACGGCGACGGAGAGGGCTTTCTTCGCCGCCTCCTGGCCGACCACGTACCCCTCGAGGAACTCGTAGATCTCGCGTGGCTTGGGCAGTTCCTCCCAGCGGACCTCACTGGTCTCCGCGAGTTCTTCCTCGATGATCTCGTTGCAGAGATCGATGCACTCGTCGCAGATGTACACACCAGGGCCTGCGATGAGCTTCTTGACCTGCTTCTGGCTCTTGCCGCAGAACGAGCACTTGAGCAGATCGCCGCCGTCACCGATGCGTGCCACGGTGTGCTTCCCCTTCGCCGTGGAGACGACTGGACGTTTTCGAATCCAGCGGCTCCTGGTGCTGCCTTATGTCCGACGGTACCTTGCCTGGCCCCCCGTTCGGGCCCCCCTTGGCGCGGTTCACTTTGACGTGCACCGTCCCAAACCGTGCCAAGGGGCAGCAGACATTACCGGGTCCGCGTCAGCGAACGTCGGCGTTGTTCATCTTCCGGGTGGAGATGATCTGGTCGATCAGCCCGTACGACAGCGCGTCCTCGGCCGTGAGGATCTTGTCGCGCTCGATGTCCTCGCGGATCTTCTCGATCGGCGTGGTGGAGTGCTTGGCCAGCATCTCCTCCAGCTGCGAGCGCATCCGCAGGATCTCGTTGGCGGCGATCTCCAGGTCGGAGACCTGACCGCGGCCGGTCTCGCTGTACGGCTGGTGGATCAGCACCCGGGCGTTCGGCAGCGCCATGCGCTTGCCGGGCGTGCCGGCGGCCAGCAGGATCGCGGCGGCGGAGGCCGCCTGGCCCATGCAGACCGTCTGGATGTCCGGCTTCACGAACTGCATCGTGTCGTAGATGGCCGTGAGCGCGGTGAAGGAGCCGCCGGGGCTGTTGATGTAGACCGAGATGTCCCGGTCGGGGTCCATCGACTCCAGGCACAGCAGCTGCGCCATGACGTCGTTCGCGGAGGCGTCGTCGATCTGCACGCCGAGGAAGATCACGCGCTCCTCGAACAGCTTCGCGTACGGGTCGTACTCGCGGATGCCCTGCGAGGTGCGCTCGACGAAGCGCGGGATGACGTACCGGGACTCGGCCACGGGGCCCGCGTACTCGGCGCGCGTACGGTCGTACAGGCCGTTGGCGGGGAAGTCGTTCACTGTCTGTCTCCTAGGGGCTGAGGCGGTCGGCTGGGGGCTGTACTGGGGCCTCAGGCCCCGGTGCCGCCGCCGCCCGGCATACCGGCGGCCGTTTCCATCACGTCGTCGATGAGGCCGTACTCCTTGGCCTCGTGGGCGTCGAACCAGCGGTCGCGGTCCGAGTCCCGGGTGATCTGCTCGATCGTCTGACCGGTGTGCTGCGCCGTGAGCTCGGCCATGCGCTTCTTGGTGTGCAGCAGCCGCTCGGCGTGGATCTTGATGTCGGAGGCCGAGCCGGCCAGGCCCGCGGAGGGCTGGTGGATCAGGATCTCGGCGTTCGGCAGCGCGAAGCGCTTGCCGGGGGTGCCCGCGCTGAGCAGGAACTGGCCCATGGAGGCGGCGAGGCCCATGGCGATGGTCACCACGTCGTTCTTGATGTACTGCATGGTGTCGTAGATCGCCATACCGGCCGTGATCGAGCCGCCGGGGCTGTTGATGTAGAGGTAGATGTCCTTTTCCGGGTCAGCGGCAAGGAGCAGCAACTGCGCGGTGATCTTGTTCGCGATGTCGTCGTCGACCGGCTGGCCGAGGAAGATGATCCGCTCGTTGAGCAGCCGGTTGTAGACCTGGTCGCCGAGGCCACCACCGATGGAAGGCTCGCCGGCGGCGGAGGGCATCAGATTCGTCACGTATCCACCTGCTCGTCTTACGACGGCGCCGGGCCGTCTTACGTCTTCTGCGGGCAACGGGGGCTCCCCTGCCCTCATATTCATGGACCCTAACGCGGTGGCCCTGCGCTGCAATCCCGGTTCAGCGGGTGTTCGCTGTCAGCGCATGCGCTCCGCTGGGTGGCCGTCCCTCTCGCCGTGGGCCCACTGGAGAGTGGCGCGTGCGGGTTCTTCGTGGCTGGTCGCGCCCGCGCGGCGGAGCCGCACATCGATACGGCCCCGCGCCCCTGAAGGGACGCTGCACAGCCGGACGAAAAGAAGGGCCCCGGGGATTCACCTCCCCAGGGCCCTTCCTACGAGCTACGCGGCGCCGTGGGCTCAGCCCTCGGTCTTCTCCTCGGTGGCCTCGTCGGCGGTGCCCTCGGCGGCCTCGACCGTCTCCGTGGCCTGCTCGACCTCGTCCTCGTCGTCCAGGTCGATGACCTCGCCGTTGGTGTCCTTGACCGTGGCCTTCTCGACCACGACGGCCAGGGCCTTGCCGCGGGCGACCTCGCCGACCAGGAGCGGAACCTGGCCGCCCTCGACGACCGCCTGGGCGAACTGGTCGGGGGACATGCCGGAGGAAGCGGCGCGGCGCATGAGGTGCTCGGTGAGCTCCTCCTGGTTGACGTTCAGCTTCTCCTGCTTGACGAGCTCGTCGAGGACGAACTGCGTCTTGATGCCCTTGACCGCGGCTTCCTTGGTCTCGGCGTCGAACTCCTCCTCGGTCTTGCCCTGGATCTCCAGGTACTTCGCGAGGTCGAGGCCCATCTGGCCGAGCTGGTGGTGCTCGAGGTTGTGCTTACGGGTGTTGATCTCGTCCTCGAGCAGCTTCTCGGGGACGGGCACCTCGACGAGCTCCAGCAGCTTCTCCAGGACGCGCTCCTGGGCCTGCGTGGCCTGGTCGTACTGCTTCATGTTCTCGAGGCGCTTGCGGCTGTCCGCCTTGAGCTCGTCGAGGGTGTCGAACTCGGAGGCGAGCTGCGCGAAGTCGTCGTCCAGCTCGGGCAGTTCGCGCGCGGCGACCTGCGTGACCTTGACGGTGACCTCGGCTTCCTTGCCGGCCGCCGAGCCGCCCTTGAGCTCGGAGGTGAAGGTGGCCTCAGCCCCGGCCTCCAGGCCCTTCACGGCGTCGTCGATCCCGTCCAGCAGCTCGCCGGAGCCGATGGTGTAGGAGACGCCCTCGGCGACGCCGTCCTCCAGGACCTCGCCGTCGACCTTGGCCTGCAGGTCGATCGTGACGACGTCGCCGTCCTCGGCGGCGCGCTCGACCGGGGAGGTCGACGCGAAGCGCTCGCGGAGCTGCTCGACCGACTTCTCGACGTCCTCGTCGGTGACCTCGACGGCGTCGACCTCGACCTCGATGCCGGAGTAGTCCGGGATCTCGATGGCGGGGCGGACGTCGACCTCGGCGGTGAAGTTCAGCGTCTCGCCGTCCTTCAGCTCGGTGATGTCGACCTCGGGCTGGCCCAGGACGTTGAGCTCGGCCTCGTTGACCGCCTCGGTGTAGAACTTCGGAAGCGCGTCGTTGACCGCCTCCTCCAGGACCGCACCGCGGCCGAACCGCTGGTCGATGACGCGGGCCGGGATCTTGCCCTTGCGGAAGCCCTTCACCGTGACCTGCTGGTTGATCTTCTTGTACGCCGCGTCGAGGCTGTCCTTGAGCTCCTCGAAGGGCACCTCGACAGTGAGCCGAACCCGAGTCGGGTTCAGGGTCTCCACGGCGCTCTTCACGGTTCGGTCTCCTTGTGGCTGACTTCTTGGGTTCTGCCGGAGCCAGACTGGTCCGGCAAATTCGCCGCCCGGAGGACTTCGTGACTTCGTACGGAGAGACACACGGGCGTGCAGCTTGCATAGTAACGGCAGCGGCGACACGCCCCAAAGGCGATCAAGGGACGCGATCACCCGAGGTCGTCGCGCGTATGGCCGGTGTGGACCCGGTCGTGGTCGGGGTGGCGGGATTTGAACCCACGGCCTTCCGCTCCCAAAGCGGACGCGCTACCAAGCTGCGCCACACCCCGTGCTGGTGCGACACGTAGGGTACATGCCCGCAGGCAGTGGGTCCGCCGCATTTCGCCGACGCCGGCCGTGGGATCGGGCGTGCCGCAATGGGGTGTGCGTCGAGGGGGCGTGACCCGCTACGATGCTCGCAGTGCCGCGGTCACCTGACCTGCGGCGCGTCCTGTGCGGGCGTAGCTCAATGGTAGAGCCCTAGTCTTCCAAACTAGCTACGCGGGTTCGATTCCCGTCGCCCGCTCTGCATGACTCAGGGCCAGGTCAGAGGCGCTTTCCTCCGACCTGGCCCTGATCGTTTTCCGCCGCCGCACCACCGCCGGTCGGCGGCTTCACAGCTTGCTTACGTCCACGGTGTAGACGGAGCGGATGCCGTACGGGACGTAGAGGGCGTCGCCGACGAGGGTCAGGGGGGCGCCGGCGCGCGTGGAGTCGGCGGTGCCGCCGTCGTCGCGGCCCTGGCGGGTGGCCTCGACGGTGCCGGTACGCAGGTTCAGGGCTGCCAGGCGGCCGGTGGGGGAGGCCAGGTACAGATGGGCGGCGGAGGCGGTCGGGGGGCCCGGTGATTCCACGGTGGAGTTGCTCTGCCAGATCTGGCGCCCGCTGTCCGGGTCGATCGCGCGGACGCTGCCGCTGGGGAAGGTGAAGTAGAGCCTGCCGTTCAGCAGGGTGGGGGTCCCGCCCACGGGCTGGGCCTGGGACAGCCGTACGGTCGTCACGACGTGCGAGGCGGCGTTGATCAGGGTCAGCGTGCGGTGGGGACCGGTCGTGCCGAGCGCCACCAGGCGTCCGTCGGCCTGTCCGACGACATCCTGGCCGCCCTTGACCTGCACGGTCCAGCGAGGACGGCCGGTGGCCGGGTCGAGTTGCGCGACGCTCGTGCCGGTGATGTTGTCGCCGCCCCATTTCTGGCACACCAGGTACCCGTTCCGGGCGGCGCTGCGCAGCAGGCACATCCGGGTGTCAGGGTCGGGCAGCGGGCGCTTCCAGCGGACCTTGCCGTCGTCGGCGTCGATCAGGGCGTACTGCCGTCCCCTGGCGCCGTGGACGGCGATGACGCCCTCGGGTACGGCTGTGGACAGGCCGTGCTCACTGCTCGGCTCCGTCGCCTCCTCGCCTTCGCCGGTGACCGTCTTCCAGATCACCTTGCCGGTGTCGGCGTCCAGTGCCTGGATGGTGTAGCGCGACGGGAACCTGTCCTCGTTGACGGTCGCGTCGTCGGCGCCGTAGACGTACACCCGGCCGCTGCGGGCGGCGATGACCGTCCCCGCGTCGCCGCCACCGAGGTCGTCGCGGGTCTCGTCTATCGGTCTGGCCCAGGTGTTGCGGCCGTCGGCGAGGGCGAAGCGGGTCGCCATGATGTCGTCGCCGGCGCACACGAGGGACCTGCCGGTGGCCGCGCAGCGGCTGAATGGGCCGTCGGCGGTCACCGGCTCCTTGTCGACGCTGGGGTCCTTCGACTTCTTGTGCCAGGCCTGCCAGCCGACGGGCAGGTTCCCCGGGTCGGAGTCGTCGGCGGTGAGGGCGACCGTCGTGGTGGCGACGGCCGCGAGGGCGACCGCGCCCGCCGCGGACGTCAGCCACAGGCGCCTGCGGCGTTTGCGGGGCCGGTCGGCGTCCGCGACCGTCGGCGTCTCGTCCGCGGGGCGCGGATCGGGCAGGGCGCCGTCACGCAGGAGGCTCAGCAACTCGTCAGGGGTGGACCGGGACTTGGGGTGCTTTTCCAGGCAGAGGTGGATGAAGGGGAGCAACTCGGGCGGGACGTCATCGAGTTCCGGGGTGCCATCGACGACCCGTATGGCCGTCTCGTAGGGGCTCGGGCTGTCGAACGGGCCGTGACCGGTGGCGGCGTACGCGACGACCGAGCCGAGGGAGAAGACGTCGGCGGCCGGGCCCACGTCCTGGGGGGAGGAGAACTGTTCCGGGGACATGTAGGGCGGGGTGCCCATCACGCGGCCGGTCTGGGTGAGGACGTCCTGGGCCGCGAACTCGGCGGCCCGGGAGATGCCGAAGTCGATGACGCGGGGGCCGTCCTCGGCGAGCATCACATTGGCCGGTTTCAGATCGCGGTGGACCATGCCGGCGCGGTGGATGTCCCGCAGGGCCTCGGCCAGGCCGGCGGCGAGTTCGCGCAACTTCGGCAGGGGCAGGGGGCCGTGGCGGCGGACATGGGTGCCGAGGTCCTCGCCCGGGATGTAGAGCGTGGCCATCCAGGGGCGCGGCGCGTCGGCGTCCGCGTCCACGACGGGAGCGGTGAAGGCGCCGCTGACCTGGCGGGCGGCGGCCACCTCGCGGCGGAAGCGGGTGCGGAACTCGTCGTCGTCGGCGTACTGCGCGTGCACGACCTTGAGGGCGAGGCGACGACCGGAGGCGGAGCGCGCCAGGTAGACCACGCCCATGCCACCGGAGCCGAGACGGTCCTCGATCCGGTAGCCGCCCACCTCCGGCGGGTCCGTCTCACGCAGCGCCATCCGTACGTTCCCCCGTTCCGGACCGTTCGACGATCACGAACGAGGGTATCCGTACCTTTCCAGGCGGCCCCATGGACCCTAGAACTGGATGGAGTTGATCGTCTCCGCTATCGAGTTGAGGAACCGCTGGATGTCGTCCGCCATGCCGGTCGAGGCCAGGAAGAAGCCGAACAGCACGGCGACGACGGCTGGGCCGGCCTTCAGGGATCCGCCACGGATCAACACCACCAAAATGATCGCCAACAGCAACACAACTGACAGCGAAATGGCCACAACAGATCACACCCTCGGTCGGTCCGCTCTCCCGGCCCGGGGATGCACCCCGCGCACCCCCGCCAGAACCATCGTGCCACCAACCGGGCTCCGCTATGCGGCACGTGACGTTTCGTTCGCCACACCTGTGCCGGATCCGTGCGGACCCTCGGCCCGCGCCGACCTCTCACGTGGCACCCGCACAGCATTTCGAGGTGACACTCGGGCAGGGAATTCGGCGGGGTCGTTTCCATCGACACACAACGTGTTCGCGGGTATTTCGAATTCTCCGCACTCTGATCATTCCACCGGAGTCAGCTCCTGCCCATATGCACCTCTTAGTCCGGATGAATCCGGACAAGACGGGTGACCAACAGGTGTCCGGCAGGTGCATGTTCGTCGTACACGCGCGGTCAAGCGCAATAACCAGGAATGACCTGGCGCGTTTTACGAAAACACACAGACAACGCTAGGGTGCCTCAGATGTTCCACGCTGCCTCGTCCCCCGCATGCGCAGCAAAGTCCTGGATCGCCTCCCCCGGCTTCCGGCGGGAGGGTCTGTGACGGACTCACTGCGACCGCACGGCCACAACAGAGCGCCACTCCCCCCGGCACAGTCGCCGGCGGACGGAGTGCCGAGTCCGCGCTCGCCGCGCAGCCAGAAGGCTCAGGCGAACAACAGACCCGCGTCCAGCGGTGCCAAGCAGCGCGACGCGTTCTTCGACAACGCCAAGTACCTGGCGATCGTTCTCGTCGCCATAGGACACGCCTGGGAACCGATCAAGGGCGACAGCCGGACCCTGGAGGCCGTGTACACCGTCGTGTACACGTTCCACATGCCGGCGTTCATCATCATCTCCGGCTTCTTCTCACGCAGCTTCGACGCCAGCCCGAGCCGGCTGAAGCGGCTGATCACCGGCGTCGCCGTGCCGTACATCGTGTTCGAGACGGCGTACCCGCTCTTCAAGCGCTGGATCGACGAGGACCCGAGCCAGGAGATCAGCCTCCTGGACCCGTGGTACCTGACGTGGTTCCTGTGCGCACTGTTCATCTGGCGGATGACCACGCCCATCTGGAAGATGGTGCGCTGGCCGCTGCCGATCGCGCTCGGCCTCGCCATGGCGGCGACGGTCGCCCCGGAAATCGGCGACGACCTGGACCTGCAGCGGGTCCTGCAGTTCCTGCCGTACTTCGTGCTGGGCCTGATCATGAAGCCCGAGCACTTCCACATGGTGCGCACGCGCACGGTGCGGATCCTGTCCGTGCCGGTGGGCGCGGTGGCGCTGGCCTTCGGCTGGTGGGCGGTGCCGCGTATGAACACCGCGTGGTTCTACCACCGTGACGCCGCGCAGGAGCTGCACGCGCCGTGGTGGAGCGGGCCGGTCATGGTGCTGGCGATGTTCGGCTGCTCGCTGCTGCTGACGGCCTGCTTCTTCGCCTGGGTGCCGCGTCGGCACATGTGGTTCACGGCGCTCGGCGCGGGGACGTTGTACGGCTATCTGCTGCACGGGTTCTTCGTGAAGGCCGGGGACTACCAGGGCTGGTTCGAGGCCGCCTGGCTGCACCGGCCGCTCGGCGAGATCTTCGTCACCGTCTGCGCGGCTGTCGGTGTGACGCTGCTGTGCACCAAGCCGGTGCAGCGGGTGTTCCGGTTCGCGATGGAGCCCAAGATGGACTGGGCGTTCAAGCGGGACGCGGCGGAGGTGGCGCGGGAGCGCGAGAAGCGTGAGGGTGCGGCGCCGCGCGAGAAGGTCAACGCCTGAGCCGACGCCGAGGGTTTCCCTCGTGACCGTTCCCTTCGTGGGACGTCATTTGCCGACCAGACCGAGAAGTGCGCGCATGCGTGCGTACTTCTCGGTCAGTCGTTTGCGGGTGGCCTCGTCGAGGACCGCGAGGCGGGCCGGGTTCGCGTTGTGGGCCAGGTCGGACTCCTTCACCAGCAGGGCGCCGTCGGTGGCGAGGATGCGGGCGGCGTAGGCCTCGGGGGGTTCTCCGGGCCGCTTGGTGAGCGCCAGCACGATGTCCTTCGTGCGGCGGCTCAGGGGGGTTTCTTCCAGTCGGCGTTCGGTCAGGGCGTCGTCCTCCACGGCGTCGTGCAGCCAGGCCGCGGCGATCTGGTCGTTGTCGCCGCCGCGTGCGCGTACGCCTTCGGCGACGGCCTGGAGGTGTTCGGTGTACGGGCGTCCGGCTTTGTCGGTCTGGTGGGCGTGCGCGGCGCGGGCGAGGGCCTCTACGGCGGGGAGGGGCAGCGGGGTTCGGTCGGGTTCGGTCACTCGTCCAGTGTCTCGCCCCCGCCCGCCCCTACCCGTCCCATCCCTGGGGGCTGCCGCCCCCAGACCCCCCTGGAAAGCGGCAGCCGGTGCCGGTCGGCCGGGGTCGAGGAGTGCTGGGTCGGGAGTCAGCGGGGGGTCGGTGTCGTCGGGCCCTCGCGGCAGATCAGGAGGAGTGCCCTGTCGTCGTTGACGTCCCGCGCGACCGCCTCGATGAGGTGCCAGGCCGCGCCGTGGAAGCCGCCGGCGACATAGCGGTCGGCCTCGCCGGTGAGGCGGTCTATGCCCTCGACGATGTCGCGGTCGGACGTTTCGACCAGGCCGTCCGTGAACAGCATCAGCACGTCTCCGGGGCGGAGGGTGCCCTTCACGGGGTCGAACTGGGCGCCGTCGTACACGCCGAGAAGGGGGCCCTCGGCTGCCTTTTCCTCCCAGCGGCCGCTGCCCGCGCTCAGTTGCAGGCCCGGGGGGTGGCCCGCCGAGTAGAGCTCGTAGTCTCCCGAGTCCAGGTCCAGGACCAGGTGGATCGAAGTCGCGAAGCCCTCGTCCCAGTCCTGGCGGAGGAGGTAGCCGTTGGCCGCCGGGAGGAACGCGTGTGGGGGCAGGCTGCCCAGGAGGCCGCCGAAGGCTCCGGAGAGGAGGAGGGCGCGTGAGCCCGCGTCCATGCCCTTGCCCGACACGTCCGTCAGGACCACCTCCAGCGTGCGGCCGCCGTTCGTGCGGGCCGCGACGACGAAGTCGCCGGAGAAGGACTGGCCGCCCGCCGGGCGCAGCGCCATCTCGCGATGCCAGCCGTGCGGCAGGCTCGGGAGCTTGCTCTGAACGCGGATGCGTTCACGCAGGTCGAAGAGCATCGTGCCGCCGCGCCGCCAGGGCACGCCCACGCGGCTGCGGAACTGCGCGATGAGGAGGCCGAAGAAGCCGCAGGCCGCCACTACCAGAACCACGCCGGGAGTCACGCGGGACGGGCCCTCCGTGTAGGGCCCGAGCTGCACCGACTCCACGATCAGGGCGGTGGCCGCCGCGGCGTAGAGGCCCAGCAGGCTCGCCGGGCGCAGCAGCAGACCGCCGGCGACGATGGGGAGGACCAGCGCGGCCGGGGAGAACCACACCGGGTTGGCCATCGTCACGGCGCAGATCAGGGGAACCGTAAGGAGCAGGCCGGCCAGTGCGATCCAGTCCGAGCCGTCGCCGCGGAAGTAGTCCACCGCGCTTCTGCGCACGCCGACGCGGGCCCGGTGCCACTGCATCTTCAACCGGGCCGTGAACGTCTCGGCCGCCGTGCGCCGCTCTCGTCCTGCTGCCATTAGTTCGGGACCCTATCCATCGGACCAGCTGCTTGGCACGGGAGGTCCCACTTGTCCCCCGTCCGAGCTTCAACTTCACAGTGAACTTCACAGAAAGCGGTCTCGCCGCCGTCAACGAGAAATTCCCTCGCTCGTCCCGCAATGCCCTGGTACGCATGGTTCATGGCGAAAGACAGTGCGAGCCACCCCGGGCAGTCCGGCCGTCCCGAGCTGCGGGTGTTGCGGCAGGACGAGTGGGACATCTGGTACGACACGCTCATCCGCGCCTTCGGGGGTGTCCCGGAGGCGGCCGAGGAGCGGGAATTGTGGAAGTCCCTCACCGAGTTCGACCGTTTCATCGGCGCCTGGGACGGGGACGCGTGCGTGGGCACGGCAGGTGCCTTCGACTTCCGGCTGACCGTGCCGGGGGGCGCGTCGGTGCCCGCGGCCGGCGTCACGATGGTCGGCGTCGCCGCCACGCACCGGCGGCGCGGCGTCCTGACGTCGATGATGCGCCGGCAGCTGGAAGATGTGCGCGAGTGGGGCCGGCCGCTTGCCGTGCTGACCGCCTCCGAGCCGGAGATCTACGGCCGGTTCGGGTACGGCGTCGGCACCTTGCACATGAACGCCGAGATCGACACGACCCGCGTCCGGCTGTCCGTGCCGCCCGGCACCGATGACGTACGCCTGCGCTACGCCGTACCGGGCGACGTCCTCGACGTGTGCGAGGCGGTGTACGCGCGCAAGGTGGCCGACCGGCCGGGGATGCTCGCGCGGCTGCCCGGCTGGGAGCGGCTCGGGCTGCTCGACCCGGAGAGCGAGCGGGGCGGCGGGTCGCCGCTGCAGTGCGTGCTGGCGGAGCGGGGCGGTGAGGTCGTCGGGTACGCGCGCTTCCATGTCAAGCCGGAGTGGGATGCCGGTGGGCCCAAGGGCTCCGTCCAGCTGCGGGACACGCAGGCCCTCGATCCGGCCGCGGAGGCCGCGCTGTGGCGGTTCCTGTTCGGAATCGACCTGACGTCCACGGTGAAGGCGTACGGGCGGCCGATGGACGAGGCATGGCTGCACCAGGTGTCCGACATGCGGCGGTGTGCGCTCCGGGTGCGGGACTCGTTGCACGTACGGCTGGTGGACGTGGGGGCGGCGCTTCAGGCGCGGACGTATCAGGCGCCGGTGGACGTGGTGTTCGAGGTCGAGGACGCCTTCTGTCCCTGGAACGCGGGGCGTTGGCGGCTGTCCGGGGATGCCAAGGGGGCGGTGTGCGAGCGTACGGCTGACGCAGCCGATCTCTCTTTGTCCGTACGGGAGTTGGGTGCGGCGTATCTCGGGGGCGTGAGCCTGGGCGCGCTGGGGGCCGCCGGGCGGGTACGGGAGTTGCGGCAGGGGGCGCTGGCGGAGGCGGCGGTCGGGTTCGCGTCCGTCGTGGCGCCGTGGTTGCCGCACGGGTTCTGACCGCGGGGTTGTGACGCGCGGATTCTGACGCGCGGGGTCTGAGGCTCGGGCGGCTTCCCTACGGGGTCTGGCAGTTCGGGCACCAGAAGAGGTTGCGGGCGGCGAGGTCGGCGGTGCGGATCTCGCCGCCACAGATGTGGCAGGGCAGGTTGGCCCTGCGGTAGACGTAGACCTCGCCGCCGTGGTCGTCGACGCGCGGGGGGCGGCCCATCGCCTCCGGGGTGTGTTCCGGGCGGACGGTGTCGATGCGGTTGTTGCGGACGCCCTCGTGCATGAGCTCGACGAGGTCGGTCCAGATCGCGTCCCACTGGGTGGGGGTGATGTCCTTGCCGGCGCGGTACGGGTCGATGCGGTGGCGGAAGAGGACCTCGGCGCGGTAGACGTTGCCGACGCCCGCGATGACCTTCTGGTCCATGAGGAGGGCCGCGATGGTGGTGCGGCTGCGGGAGATCCGTCGGTAGGCCAGGTGCGGGTCGGCGTCGTCTCGGAGGGGGTCGGGGCCGAGGCGGTCGTGTATCGCCTGCTTCTCGGTGGGAGTGATCAGGGCGCAGGTGGTGGGGCCGCGGAGATCCACGTATGCGCTGCTGTTCGCGAGGCGTAGGCGGACGGTGTCCGTGGGTGGGGGTGCGGGGGTGGCGCCGAAATTGACCTTGCCGAAGAGGCCTAGGTGGATGTGGATCCAGTCGGTGGCTCGGAAGCCGAGGAAGAGGTGTTTGCCGTGGGCCTCGGTGTGGGTGAGTTCTGAGCCGGTCAGGAGTTCCGCGGCGTCCGAGAACTTGCCCTGGGGGCTGGTGACGTGGGGGGTCGTACCGAGGAATGCGGTGGCGTAGTCCTGGGCCAGGCGGTGGATGGTGTGGCCCTCGGGCACGGGGACTCCTTTTTGTCTGCGGGTGGGTGGGGCTGCGAGCAGGATTTGCGCCCCCGCCGCCCCTACCCGTCCCATCCTCCAGGGGCTGCCGCCCCTTCGACCCCGCGTCCCTGGGGCCTGCGGCCCCCAGACCCCCGCTTCGGCCCTGAACGGGCCTCGTCCTCGAACTCCCCCAGAGGGGGTACTCCCGGACGGGCTGAGATGCGCGGGCCGGCACTGAGAGGTGAAGCCCCCCGGCGGGCGGGTGGGGGCTTGGGATGGTGTGGCCTTGTCCTCGAACGCCGAACGGGCTGAGTGATGCGTCGGCCGGCGCTGAGAAGCGACGGTCGGCGCCTTGGAGTGGCCGTCCACGTCTGGAGATAGAGCCCCCCGGCACATGACCCTCAGCGCCGCCGAGCGAAGCCCCCAGGGGGTGGGTGGGGGCTTCGGTGGGGATGGCCTCGGTGCTGCCGTCGCCTCGGTGCTGCCGTCGTGGGGGCTACTGCTGGGGGTGGTGCGGAGGGATCGGGGGGAGGTCGCCGGTCGTCTCATAGGTGGCCAGCATGTTGATGCGGCGGGTGTGGCGCTCGTCACCGGAGTACGGGGTGCTGAGGAACGTCTCCACGAACTTGGTCGCCTCGTCCAGCGTGTGCATGCGCGCACCCACCGCGACGACGTTCGCGTTGTTGTGCTGGCGGCCCAGCGACGCCGTCTCCTCGCTCCAGGCCAGCGCCGCGCGGACGCCCTTCACCTTGTTCGCGGCGATCTGCTCGCCGTTGCCGGAGCCGCCGATCACGATGCCGAGGGAGTCGGGGTCCGCAGCCGTCTTCTCCGCCGCGCGGAGGCAGAAGGGCGGGTAGTCGTCCTGGGCGTCGTAGATGTGAGGGCCGCAGTCGACCGGGTCGTGGCCCGCCGCCTTGAGCCAGTCGACGAGGTGGTTCTTGAGTTCGAAGCCCGCATGGTCGGAGCCGAGATACACGCGCATGGAACGAGTGTGACACGGGTGTTTCGGGGCAGCAGCGCCGGGTGTCGGGCATGTTTATTGTGATGCACGCCATGGAAGCTCAAGGAAACCTCAAGTAACAATCACGAATCAAAGGTTCCCGAATTCGTTCTCCTCGGATTCACTGGTCCGACTCGTACGCCGCTCCATCACCGCTCGTACGAGAACCGCTCCCCACGGCTCAAAGGAAATCCGTTCCATGACTTCGCAGCCGACGCAGAAGACGGCCGGACCGGCCGCCGGCGGCCACGGCCTACAGGCCGGGCTCAAGAACCGCCATCTGTCCATGATCGCCATCGGCGGCGTCATCGGCGCCGGACTCTTCGTCGGGTCCAAATCCGGTATCGCCACCGCAGGACCCGGCATCCTCCTCTCCTACGCCCTCGTCGGCACGCTCGTGGTGCTGGTGATGCGGATGCTCGGTGAGATGTCCGCGGCCAACCCGACGTCCGGGTCGTTCTCCGCCCACGCCGACCGGGCGCTCGGGCCCTGGGCCGGTTTCTCCATCGGCTGGCTGTACTGGTTCTTCTGGGTGGTCGTGCTGGCGGTCGAGGCGACCGCCGGTGCGGAGATCCTGGAGGGCTGGATCCCGTCCGTTCCGCAGTGGGGCTGGGCGCTCATAGTGATGGTGGTGCTGACCGCCACCAACCTCGTCTCCGTCGGGTCGTACGGCGAGTTCGAGTTCTGGTTCGCGGGCATCAAGGTCGTCGCCATCGCCGCGTTCATCGTCGTCGGCGGACTGGCCGTCTTCGGGCTGCTGCCCGGCGTCGACAGCGACCAGGCCGGGCTGAGCAACCTCACCGACCACGGCGGCTTCCTGCCCAACGGTGCCGGCGCGATCCTCACGGGTGTGCTGCTCGTCGTCTTCTCCTTCATGGGCAGCGAGATCGCCACCCTCGCCGCCGGTGAGTCCGAGGACCCGCAGCGTGCCGTCACCAAGGCCACCAACAGCATCATCTGGCGGGTCGCCGTCTTCTACCTCGGCTCGATCCTCGTCGTGGTCGCGCTGCTGCCCTGGAACAGCGAGTCCATCGCCAAGGACGGCTCGTACGTCGCCGCGCTCGACTCCCTCGGCATCCCGCACGCCGGTCAGATCATGAACTTCATCGTGCTGACCTCGGTGCTGTCCTGTCTCAACTCCGGCCTCTACACCGCCTCCCGCATGGCCTTCTCGCTCGGCCAGCGCGGGGACGCGCCGAAGTCCTTCGCCCGCACCACCGGCAACGGCGTGCCGCGGACGGCGATCCTCGTCTCCGTCGTTTTCGGCTTCGTGGCCGTGTTCTTCAACTACAAGTTCCCGGACTCCGTCTTCCTCTTCCTGGTCAACTCCTCCGGTGCGGTCGCGCTGTTCGTCTGGCTGGTGATCTGCTTCTCGCAGCTGCGCATGCGGAAGATCATCCAGGCCGAGGCGCCGGAGAAGCTGGTCGTGAAGATGTGGCTGTACCCGTATCTGACCTGGGCGACGGCCGCGCTGATCGTGTTCGTGCTCGGCTACATGCTGACCGACACCGAGCACGACGGGCGCTCGACCGTGCTGTTGTCGCTGCTGGTGGCGGCGGTCGTGCTGGTCATCGCCTTCGTGAGGCAGCGGGTCGGCGGCGGGCACGCGGCGGTTGCCGGGGCGGCTGACGGGACGGCTGACGAGACGACTTCCGGAGCGCCTTCCTCGGATGCGGCGCTCGATGAGGTCAAGACCAGCTGAGCCGTCGTGGCCTTTCGGGCCCTGAGGTGCGTGCGTGGGTGCGCTCGCCTCAGGGCCCGACCCATGTCCCGGCCCATGGCCGATCCCATGTCCCGGCCCATGTCCGATCCGTGTCCCGGCCCGTGTGCTGTCACAGCACCGTGAAACTGTCCCTCACCTTCTCGTAGGTCCTGAGGGCCTGCGCCTCGATGTCCGGCTGGTACCACGTGTTGATCTGGTACGACTTGCCGTCCACGGTGAAGCCCAGCAGCAGGGCGTGCCAAGGGGCGCCCTGGAGGGTGAAGGTGTACTCCCAGACGACCGCCGGGTGCCCGCGGAACGTCGTCCGTTCCAGGCGGATCTTGCGGTACTGGCCCTGCTGTGCGTTCTCCTCCGACTTGCTCCAGGAGTCCATCAAGTCGTCGCGGGCCAGGGACGACTTGCCGGCGAGTTCCTGTTTGGCGTCCGGGGAGGTGTAGTGCACCTCCGACCCCGTCTTGACGTCCCGCCGCCAGCCCTCGGGTGTCACCCACGCGAACCCGCCCGCCTCCCGGCGCGCTCCGGGCGGCAGGCTCGGCGGCCTCGACGTGCCCTCGACCGTGGACGACGGGGTGCCGCCCGGGGTGGATGGCGATGATGAGGAGGACCCCGCCTGATCGTCCTTGGGGGAACCGGAGTCGGTCGCCAGGACGACCGCCACGGCAGCGCCTGCGGCGGCGATCGCAACGGCGGCGATGAGGCCCGTGCGGCGGTACCCGCGCCCGGAACGGGGGTGGGCCGGGGCTGCGGGGCCGGGTAGCTCACCGGGTGGCATGGCCTGGGACGACCTCGATCCGACGCCGGGCACGAGTTCCGGCTCCATGGCCGGCCGTCGCTCGGTCACCGCTTCGGCGCGGGACAGGGAGACGCCGGTACGGCGGGGTGCGGCGCCCGTGGGACTGACGGTCGGGGTCGGTGAGCACACCTCAGCCTCCCCGACGCCTCCACCGAACTCGCCTCCCAGGCCCGTTCCGGGGTTTCCTACGCCCTCGGTCACCGTCGAGGGCTGTGGCGGTATCGCGTCGTGTACGGCTTCCGGCTGCCGGGGGTCGGGTGGGGCGGGGGCGCGGGAGATGTCCAGGAAGGCGGGGGTGGGCGTGGGGGGTCTCGGGATGGCTGGGGCCACCGGATCCGGCGGGGGCTCGGGAGCGGGGGTGCGTGCCGTCGTGGGCTCGGGCTCAGGCTTGGGGCGGTTGGGTTCGGGCCTGTGTGTGGTTTCGGGCCTGCGTGTGGTTTCGGGCTGGGGGCGATTCGCGGGGTCAGGCCGACGTATGGAGCCGGGATCGGACTCGGGATCGGACTCGGGCCCAACCCCCGGCACGGAAGCGGCCGTTGCCTCCGGCTCGGGCGCCGTGCCACTCGCAGAACCCGCACGCTCCGTACCCGAGCGCCCAGCAGCAGCCGCGGGCACCCCTCCCCCGACCACCGGCATCGTCGGTGTAGGCGCCGGAAACGCGACCGGCTGCAGTGCCGTCTCCAGGTCGTCCAGGCCGGGGCGGATCGATGGTTCCTTCTCCAGCAGGGCGGCGAGGATGCCCCTCAACGGGCCTGCGTTCGGGGGGAGTTCGGGCTCCTCGTACAGGACCGCGTGCAAGGTTGCCAGGGTCGTGTCCCTGGCGAAGGGGGAACGGCCGGCGAGGGCTGCGCTCAGGGTGGCGCCCAGGGACCAGACGTCGGACGGTGGGCCCTGGGGGCGGCCGGAGATGCGTTCGGGGGCCATGTAGTCGGGGGAACCGACCAGCATGCCGACCATGGTGAGGGCCTTCGCGTCCTGGATCGCGGCGATGCCGAAGTCGGTCAGGACCACCCGGCCCCGCCCGCTCACCGCTTCCGACTCCACCAGTACGTTGCCCGGCTTGATGTCCCGGTGGAGCACACCTCGGGCGTGGACCTGGCGCAGTGCCGCCACCAGCCCCAGGCCGATCCGGGCCGCCGCGCACGGGCCCAGCGGGCCCTCCTCCGCCATGATGCGTTCCAAGGAGCGACCGGACACCAACTCCATGACGATCCACAGGCGTTCGCCCTCGTCGACCACGTCGTAGACCCGTACGACGTTGGGGTGGTCGATCCTCGCCGTCGCCCTCGCCTCGCGCAGGGTGCGTTCTCGGCGCGTGCGCGTGTCCTCCGGGTCGAGGCCGTCGATGCGCATTTCCTTCACGGCGACCAGACGATCGAGTATTTCGTCGACCGCTCGCCACACGCGCCCCATTCCTCCCTGGCCGATACTCTCGACCAGGCGATAGCGACCCGTCACCAGTAAACCGGGAAGCCCACCGCTCCTCGTGGCTCCCGCGCCTCCCGTGTTTTCCGCGTTTCCCGTACTTCCCGCATCGCCCGCGTTACCCGCATTCCCCGGCAATCCGCTGCACCCCCTCTGCCGCGCCTCAGACATCCCCGACTGAAACACAATGGTCACACTTCGGGCCGTACCAGCATAGTGCGGAGAAATCTTGTGGTAGCTCTTCAAGTACTGCGAATTCAGGCGCAGGCAAGGGGGACGAACATGAGTTCTCGTCGCACGACGGCCATCGCGGGATCGCTGGTCGCGACATCTTTCTCGGCAGTGATGATCTTTTCCTTCACTGCCGGCGCGGACGACCAGGGACCCGGAAGCAACAAGGGGGGAAAGGTCATCGACGAGGCGCCGGCAGGGGTCGAACTGACCACCGAGCTGCCCGAGAAAATCTCGGTGGACAACAGTTCGCAAGAGACCGACATCACCGCCACGGTGAAGAACGAAGGGACCAAGGACAGCGGAAAGATCAGGCTTTTGGTCGTCGGTTTCGACGGCCTGACGGTCAAGAATGTCGAGGGCTGTTCGGCGATCGAAAAGAGCGGTCTTCCGGAGGGTTCGAACAGCGGTTTCCATTGCGCCATCGACAATCTTCCGGCCGGTGAGTCGAAGTCGTACGCCGTCGAGGCGACGTACGACCTGAGCAAGGCGGGGAAGATCTGCCTTCCCGTCCAGACCGGTGACGGCAAGAAGACGTACTGGCAGCAGGGCCCGGTGCCGTTCGGTACGACGAACCCGTCGCCCGACGCCCCGGCCACCCCGCTCCTTCTCGGCACCGACAACAAGCCGGTCGCGCCGGGCGCCGACGAGCTGCCCAAGACCGGACTCGGCCGTGACATCCTGCCGCTGGGTGCGGCCGGCGCGACGCTGATCGCGGCGGGCGCGGCCGGGCTGTGGTGGTCGCAACGACGGCCGCGGCGATCACAGGAGGGCTGAGACGCGAAAGAGGCTCGCCGGGTCGGCCGCAGTGCGACCCGGCGAGCCTCTTGTGCGGGAACTGCGGCTACGGCGTCAGCGGTTGAGCAGCTTCCAGGCGGTGGGCAGCGCGCCCATCGCCAGGGCCGCCTTGATCGCGTCGCCGATCAGGAACGGGGTGAGGCCGGCCGCGATCGCGGCGGATGCCGACATGTCGAGGGACAGAGCCAGGTACGGGACGCCGATGGCGTAGATGATTGCCTCGCCCAGCAGCATCGCGCCCGCCGTGCGCAGCGCGGTGCGGTCGGCGCCGCGGCGGGCCAGGGCGCCGACGACGGTGGCGGCGAGGACCATGCCGAGGATGTAGCCGAAGGATGGGGCGGCGGCGCCGGAGGTGCCGTCCGCGAACCACGGCACGCCCGCGATACCCGCCAGGGCGTACAGCGCGAGGGAGAGGAAGCCGCGGCCGGCGCCGAGGGCGGTGCCCACCAGCAGCACCGCGAGGGTCTGGCCGGTCACCGGCACCGGGGAGCCCGGCACGGGCACGGAGATCTGGGCCGCGAGGCCGGTGAACACGGCGCCGCCGAGAACAAGGGCGGCGTCCCGGACGCGGGAGGCGGGGATCAGGTCGGCGAGGACCGTTCCGGGACGGGCGGTGGCGGCAGCGGTGCTCATGGGGACTCCGCGGGTGAGTGGGCAGGTTGGGACACCGTGACGCTAACCCGGGGAGCTCACACCGATCTCCGTCGGCGCTCGACAAAGGGTGGAGCGATGGCTTGGTGGGCTCTGAACAAAGGGTGCTGGTTACACCGGGTACGGCGTGATACCGGTCACTGAGGCAGGGACGTTTCCCTCACTTCACGGGCCGCCGACCGGACTGTTGGATCTCTCCAAACGAATCCTAGTGGTCTGGTCGGATTCACCTTTCCTGGCCTACCCTTCGAGCCATGGTCGCCCAGTCCCGGAACTTCTCGTCGCGTCGCCATGTCGACCTGCGACGCGTGGGCGCGGCCGCCTGTCGCCACCCGGGGTGAGTCGCCTCCGGTGATCCGGTGATCCGTACGACTCGCCCGCTTCAGACGGCGCAGTGTCGGACCGGCTCCCGA
The DNA here is from genome assembly GCF_052068475.1 of Streptomyces sp. SD31. NCBI lineage: Bacteria > Bacillati > Actinomycetota > Actinomycetes > Kitasatosporales > Streptomycetaceae > Streptomyces > Streptomyces sp. SD31. Next base: position 262,780 of record NZ_JBQHCX010000008.1, read on the forward strand.
GGAAGTTCCCCATGTCCCGTACCGCGGCACCCACCCTTTCGTCCCCTTCCCCTCCTTCATCACCTTCATCACGTTCATCCTCGATCCCCCGTGTCGCCGACCGTGACCGGCGCCGGACCAGCGCCAGCGCCGTCCTGCGGTCCGTGCTGGAACACGGGCCGGTTGCGCGCAGCACCATCGCCCGGCTGACCGGGCTGTCACCGGCCTCGGTGACCGACTACTGCGCCCGCTTCACCGAACTCGGGCTCATCCGTGAGGGCGCCGCGCCTCGGCAGTCGGGTGGTGTGGGGCGGCCACATGTGCCCGTCGACCTGGACGCGTCGCGGTTCGTGGTGGGCGGGGTACATGTGGCGGTGCCCTACACCACGGTGGCGCTGCTCGATCTGCGTGGACGGGTCGTCGCCGAGCGGGAGTTGAAGCACTCGGGGGCCACGGATCCGTACGGTCCCTACGGAGTCCTGGCCCGTGCCGCCGACGGGCTCGGTGCGCTGCTCGACCAGGCGCCGGGCAGTCGGCCGCTCGGCGTCGGGTTCGCGGCGGGTGGCTGGGTGGACCGGGACTCCGGGACCGTCGTCGAACACCCGCTGCTGGGTTGGCGCGAGGTGCCGGTGCGGGAGGTGCTCGGTACGCAGACCGGGCTGCCGGTCCATGTGGACGGGCACGCGCGGGCGTTGGTGAACGCGGAGCGGCTGTTCGGGCGGGCGCGCGGCAGCGGGAGCGTGCTGCATCTGTTCGTCGGCAACGTGGTCGACGCGGCCTTCGCGACCAACGACGAGGTGCACCACGGGCCCCGCTCCCAGTCCGGAACCGTCGCCCATCTGCCGGTGCCGGGCGGTACGGAGACCTGCGAGTGCGGGCGGGTCGGCTGCCTCCAGGTCGAGCTGAGCGAGCGGACGCTGTGCCGGCGGGCACGGGAGGCGGGCGTCATCGAGGGGGTGAACCCCGTGCATGTGGTCGCGGCCGCGGCCGCGGGCGACCGGGAGGCGGTCCGGCTGCTGGTGGAGCGGGCGGGTGCCGTCGGGCGGGCGGCGCGGCTGCTGCTCGACGTGCTCAACCCGGAGACGGTGGTGGTGACCGAGATGGGGATCGTGCACCGGGAGGACTGCCTCGCCGCGTTGCGCGCGGGGGTCGGGGACGAACGCGCGGCGGCCGTCCTGCCGACGAGTTTCCCGCATTCCGTGCTCGCCGTGGCCGGTGGTTCCGTGGCGCTCGACGTGCTCTACCGGGATCCGCTGGCCGCCTCACCTGAGGCTATTTAATTCAGAAACTCGGAATGTTGACAGGGACCCCCGATGACCAGGAACATCCTGCTCATGAGCCTGTTCGTGAGCTGTCGCACCCTTTGTTGCTGACCACACGTTGCTGACACGTCGCCGCGTGTGAAGCGCTCATCTCCCCCTGCGTGAATTCCCCTTCCCCGGCTTTCCGCTGCCCGGAATTCCGCATGCATCCCGTCACTTTGGCATTCCCGTCACTTTGGCATTCCCATCACTTTGGCTTACGGAGTCCTGCCATGCCATCTCTGCCTGCCCCGGGCGTCGACCGCCGTCTGTTCCTGACCTCGCTGCTCGGCGTCACCGCCGCTGCCGCCGGCCTCACCGGCTGCGCCGAGTCCAGCGCCGCCGACGCGGCCGAGGGTGCCTCCACCGCCCCGCTCGCCGCCAAGGTTCCCGCCGGGACCAGCCTGAAGATCGCCTCGTACCAGAACACCCAGCAACTCCAGTTCAGACTGGCCAAGTTGGGCGATCCTCCCTTCAAGGTCGGCAGCTGGCTGAACATCGGTGCCGGGCCCGATGTCATCAACGCCTTCCGCGCGGGGTCCCTGGACCTCGCCAACAACGCGGGCATCCCGCCGATCCAGGCGTACTACCAGGGCTTCGACGCGAAGATCGTCGCGATCAACATCACCCGTAAGCCCAACTACCTCTTCGCCACCAAGCCCGGCAGCGACATCCGGTCGGTCGAGGACTTCAAGGGCAAGCGGCTCGCCTTCTCGCAGGGCCAGGCGCAGGGCGTCGTCCTGCTGCGGGCGCTGAAGAAGGCGGGTCTGACGTACGACGAGGTGGAGCTGGTCCCGCTGACCAGCAACCAGTTCCTCACCGCCCTGCAGTCCGGCCAGGTCGACATCGCCCCGCTCGGCAACACCCAGGCGCCCGCCTATCTGGCGCAGTACGAGTCCAAGGGCGCCCGCACCATCACCACCGACGTCGTCGACCTGCTCAACCTGCTGTGGGCGCCGGTCTCCGTGCTGAACGACCCCGCGAGGGCCGCCGCCGTCGCCGCGTACATCCCGTACTGGGCGAAGGGCCAGGTGTGGGCGTACGAGAACCCCGACATCTGGAACGAGGAGTTCTACGTCAAGACCCAGAACCTGACCCTCGCGCAGGCTCAGTCCATCTCCGAGCTCGCCAACAAGCCGCTGTTCCCGCCGAGTTGGGATGAGGCCATCAAGTGGGAGCAGGAGACCGCGGATCTGCTCGCCGAGGGCGGCTTCGTGAAGACGTTCGACGTCGGCGAGCTCTTCGACCACCGCTTCGAGGGCATCGCGGCGAAGTCCGTACCCGCGGAATACCGGAGGTGACGGCCATGACCACGACGAGTGTGAGTACCGCAGCGCCCCTCGCGAAGCCGGAGCAGGAGCAGGAACCGGGGTCGGACCGCCGCGTCCGCCGGCGCCGCTCCCTCGCTCCCGGCAAACGCGTCCCCGCCGCCCGTCTCGTCGGACCCGCCCTGCTCGTCGTCCTGTGGGCCACGGCCTCCGCCGCCGGAGCACTGGATCCCGGCGCGATCCCCGCGCCCTGGACCGTCGTCGAGACCGGCGCCCACCTGTGGACCGCCGGGACTCTGCCGGACGACATCCTGACCTCGCTGCAACGCGCCGGGAGCGGGTTCGTCCTCGGTCTCGCCGCCGGGGTCGCCCTCGCGCTGGCCGCCGGGCTCAGCCGGACCGGGGAGGCGCTGATCGACGGGACGGTGAACCTCAACCGGGCGATCCCGACCCTCGGTCTGATCCCGCTGTTCATCCTCTGGCTGGGCATCGGCGAGACCTTCAAGATCGCGATCATCGCGATCGTCGTCTACATCCCGATCTACCTCAACACGCATGCGGCGCTGTCCGGCATCGACAGCCGCTTCGTCGAACTCGCCGAAGTGCAGGGGCTCAGCCGACTGCGGTTCATCCGGCAGATCGTCATCCCCGGCGCGCTGCCCGGGTTCTTCGTCGGGCTGCGGCTCGGGGTGACCGGGTCCTGGCTGGGTCTGGTGGTCCTGGAGCAGATCAACGCCACCAGCGGACTCGGCTACATGATGTTCCAGGCGCAGAACTACGGCCAGACGGACGTCATCCTCGTCGGCCTCGTCGTCTACGGCATCTTCGGCCTCGTCTCCGACAGCACGGTCCGCGTCATCGAACGGAGGGTGCTGTCGTGGCGCCGCACACTGAGCAACTGACCCGCCCCGCCGTCCAGCTCCGCGGGCTGACCCGCTCCTTCGACGGACGCACGGTCCTCGACGGCATCGACCTCGACCTGCCGGCCGGCCAGTTCACCGCGCTGCTCGGGCACAGCGGCTCCGGCAAGAGCACGCTGCTGCGGGCCGTCGCGGGCCTCGACCACGAGGTGGCCGGGAGCGGGCAGCTCACCGCGCCGGGCCGGGTGTCCGTGGTCTTCCAGGATTCGCGGCTGCTGCCGTGGCGGCGGGTCCTGGACAACGTCCTCCTCGGTCTCGACGGCAAGGACGCGGAGCGCAGGGGCCGTGAGGCGCTCGCCGAGGTGGGGCTGAAGGGGCGGGAGCGGGCCTGGCCGAATGAGCTGTCCGGCGGTGAGGCACAGCGGGCGGCGCTGGCTCGGTCGCTGGTGCGGGAGCCGGAGCTGCTGCTGGCCGACGAGCCGTTCGGGGCGCTGGACGCCCTCACGCGGATCAAGATGCACAACCTGCTCAGGGAGCTGTGGGAGCGTCACCGGCCGTCCGTGCTGCTGGTCACCCACGACGTGGACGAGGCGGTCGTGCTCGCTGACCGGGTGCTCGTTCTGGAGCAGGGGCGCATCGGGCTCGACCTGACCATCGATCGCGATGCGCGTGCGCGTGGCGAGTACCGGATGCGGCTGCTCGCCGCGCTGGGTGTGACGGAGGACGTCCGGTGACCGCCGTGAGCTGCCGCGAGCCCGGGCGCTTTTCGCCCCCGCCGCCCCTACCCGTCCCGTCCCCGGGGGCTGCCGCCCCCAGACCCCCGCGTCGGCCCTGAACGGGCCTCGTCCTCAAACTCCCCCAGAGGGGGCACCCCCGGACGGGCTGAATGATGCCGGCCGGCACTCGCAAGCCATCCCCCCACTCCCCACGAACACGATCACCCTGCCCATCCCCCGCCCCCCTGTCCGAAGCAAAGGACACCGCATGCCCCGGCAACTCCACCTCAACGCCTTCCTCATGAACACGGGCCACCACGAGGCCTCCTGGCGGCTCCCCGAGAGCGACCCGTACGGTCACGTCTCCCTGGCCCACTACGTCAACCTGGCCCGCGTCGCCGAACGCGGCACCTTCGACTCCCTCTTCCTCGCCGACGGCCCCCAGCTGTGGAACAACCTCGCCCAGCGCCCCGCCGGTGCCCTGGAGCCGCTCACCCTGCTCACCGCGCTGGCGACGGCCACCGAGCACATCGGCCTGATCGCCACCGCATCCACCTCCTACAACTCCCCCTACAACCTGGCCCGCAAGTTCGCCTCCCTCGACATCGTCAGCGGCGGCCGGGCGGGCTGGAACATCGTCACGACCGCCGGTGCCGAGGCCGCCCGCAACTTCGGCCTGGAAGCCGAGCCCGCGCACGCCGAGCGGTACGCCCGTGCCGCCGAGTTCCTGGACGTCGCCCAGAAGCTCTGGGACAGCTGGGAGGACGACGCGATCGTCGCCGACAAGGCGGCCGGCGTGTGGGGCGACGACGCCAAGATCCATCCGCCCCGGCACAGAGGGACCTACTTCAGCGTCGAGGGAGCCCTCAACGTCCCCCGCTCACCGCAGGGTTATCCGCTGCTCGTGCAGGCGGGGTCGAGTGAGGACGGAAAGGCCTTCGCCGCCCGGTACGCGGAGGCGGTGTTCACCGCCCAGCAGACGATCGAGGACGCGCGGGCCTTCTACGCCGACGTCAAGGCGCGTACGGCTGCGGCCGGCCGGGACCCCGAGCACATCAAGGTGCTGCCCGGCATCGTCCCGCTGATCGGGTCGACGGAGGCCGAGGCGCGGGCGGCCGAGCAGGTCCTGGAGGACCACATCGTGTACACGCACGGCGTGGGCCGGCTGGAGAGCCTGCTGCAACTGGAGTCCGGGACCCTGGAGTTGGACGCAGAGCTGCCCGCCGACCTCCCGCCCGAGGACGCCATCGAGGGCGCCAAGAGCCGCTACACGCTCGTCGTCGAACTGGCCCGGCGCGAGCGGCTCACCGTACGGCAGCTCATCGGCCGGCTCGGCGGCGGGCGCGGCCACCTCACCTTCGCGGGTACGCCCGAGCAGGTCGCCGACGCCATCGAGACATGGTTCACGCAGGGTGCCGCCGACGGCTTCAACATCATGCCCCCGGTCCTGCCTTCCGGCCTCGACGCCTTCGTCGACCACGTCGTCCCGATCCTGCGCGCCCGCGGCCTGCTCCGCGGCGAGTACGGCCCGCGCCGGACCCTGCGGGAGCGCTACGGCCTCCCGCGCCCCGCCAACCAGTACGTCACCACCCCCACAGTCACAGCCCCCTCCACCCCCGCCCTCGTCTGAAAGGACCGCACAATGTCCGTCGACTCTCTCGCCATCCAGAAGGTCACCGCGAACATCGGCGCCCGTGTCTTTGGCGTCGACCTCTCCCAGCCACTGGACGAGGAGACCGTCGCCGCTCTCCGCGAGGCCCTCAACGTCCACAAGGCGCTCGTCTTCGACGACGTGAACCTCGACGACGAGACCCAGCAGGCCTTCGTCCGCCACTTCGGCGACGTCACCACCGCGCACCCAACGGTCTCCTCCGTCGCCGGGGTCCCGAACGTCCTGCCCGTCGACAGCGAGCGCGGCCGCGCCGCCAACCACTGGCACACCGACGTCACGTTCGTCCTCAACCCGCCGCAGGCCACCACCCTGCGCAGCATCACGATCCCGCCGTACGGCGGCGAGACCCTGATCGCCAGTTCGGCGGCCGCCTACCGTCAGCTGCCCGAGCCGCTGCGGGCACTGGCCGACACGCTGTGGGCGGAGCACACCAACGACTACGACTACGCCGTACCGGACGAGGAGGTCGACGACCAGCAGGCCGCCCAGCGCGCCCAGTTCACGTCGATCAAGTACCGCACGGTCCACCCGGTCGTCCGCGTCCATCCCCTGACCGGTGAACGCGGCCTGTTCATCGGCGGGTTCGCCCAGCGGATCGTGGGCCTCTCCCCGGGCGAGTCCCGCAAGCTCCTCGACCTGCTCCAGGCGTACGTCACCCGGCCGGAGAACATCCTGCGCCACCGCTGGTCCGAGAACCAGCTGGTCGTCTTCGACAACCGCATCACCCAGCACTACGCCGTCGACAACTACGACGGCCTGCCGCGCCGGCTGCACCGGGTGACCGTCGCCGGTGACGTGCCGGTCGGCATCGAGGGCAAGGAGAGCTACTCGATCGAGGGGGACGCGTCGCACTACACGCCGGTCGCCACAGCCGTCGCCGCGTAACCGTCACTTCACGCACAGTGCGGCGGGTGTCCGCATAGTGGGCAGCCTCTCCTTCTGAGCGGAGAGGCTGCCAAGACTGTGGGCGTTTTTGCCCATCTCACGCATTGGACGAGCCGCGCCCATGCACAACACTTCCACGGAGACGCCTCCGCAGGCGGACGGCGTCTCCCCCGGACTGAACCACGGCCTCAAGCAGCGCCACCTGTCGATGATCGCCCTCGGCGGTGTCATCGGCGCGGGCCTGTTCGTGGGCTCCGGCGCCGGTATCGCCGCCGCCGGCCCTTCGATCGTCATCGCCTACGTCCTCTCCGGCCTCCTCGTGATGCTCGTGATGCGGATGCTCGGCGAGATGTCGGCCGCGTACCCGTCGTCGGGCTCCTTCTCCGCGCACGCCGAACGGGCGATCGGCCCCTGGGCGGGCTTCACGGCCGGCTGGTCCTTCTGGGTCCTGCTCTGCACGGCCGTCGGCCTGGAGGGCATCGGCGCCGCGAAGATCGTCACGACCTGGCTGCCGCACACGCCCGAGTGGGCCTGGGTGGCCCTGTTCATGGTCGTCTTCTGCGGCGCGAACCTGGCCGCCGTGAAGAACTTCGGCGAGTTCGAGTTCTGGTTCGCCGCGCTGAAGGTCGGTGCGATCACGCTGTTCCTGGTGCTGGGCGGGCTGGCGATCGCCGGCGTCCTGCCGGGGACGGACGCCCCGGGCACCGCGCACCTCACCGGTGAGGGCGGCTTCTTCCCGCACGGCAGCGAGGGTCTGATCATCGGCCTGCTCGCCTCGGTCTTCGCCTACGGCGGCATGGAGACGGTCACCATCGCCGCCGCCGAGTCGGAGAACCCGGTCAGCGGCGTCGCGAGCGCGGTGCGCACGGCCATGTGGCGCATCGCCCTCTTCTACATCGGCTCGATGGCGGTCGTCGTCACCCTCGTCCCCTGGGACTCCAAGGAGATCGTCGACAAGGGCCCGTACGTCGCCACCCTCGACCACCTCGGCATCCCCGGCGCCGGCCAGGTGATGAACGTGGTGGTCCTGGTCGCCCTGCTGAGCGCCATGAACGCCAACATCTACGGCTCCTCGCGCATCGCGTACTCCCTCGTCCAGCGCGGGCAGGGGCCCGCGGCGCTGGGCCGCGTGTCGGGCGGGGTCCCGCGGATCGCCGTCCTCGCGTCCTCGGTGTTCGGCTTCGTGTGCGTGGTGCTGAGCTACTGGCGGCCGGACGACGTCTTCCCCTGGCTGCTGAACATGATCGGCGCGGTCATCCTCGTCGTCTGGATCTTCATCGCCGTCTCCCAGCTGCGCCTGCGGCGCCGGCTGGAGCGGGAGGCCCCGGAGAAGCTGGTCGTGCGGATGTGGGCGTTCCCGGTGCTGACGTGGGTCGCGCTGGCGGGTATGGCGGCGATCTTCGTGCTGATGGCTCGGGAGCCGGATACGCGGGTGCAGCTGTATTCGACCGGGGGGATGACGGTGTTCCTGGCCGCGGTCGGGTACGCGTGGCAGCGGGCCCGGGCCAAGAGCTGACAGCCCCCCTCCTGCGGCGAGAAGCCCCCGTGTGATCCACACGGGGGCTTTTTGCTGTTAGCTTGTTGTTGCAAGCTACTTGCAATAAGAGCATCTGAGGGGACCCGTCATGCCCGTCTACACACTCCCGGAACTGCCCTACGACTACTCCGCGCTCGCGCCCGTGATCAGCCCCGAGATCATCGAGCTGCACCACGACAAGCACCACGCGGCCTATGTGAAGGGCGCCAACGACACGTTGGAGCAGCTCGCTCAGGCGCGGGACAAGGAGCAGTGGGGGTCGGTCAACGGCCTGGAGAAGAACCTGGCCTTCCACCTGTCCGGGCACATCCTGCACAGCATCTACTGGCAGAACATGACCGGTGACGGCGGTGGCGAGCCACTCGCCGCCGACGGGGTGGGCGAGCTGGCGGACGCCATCACCGAGTCCTTCGGGTCCTTCGCGGGCTTCAAGGCGCAGCTGTCCAAGGCGGCCGCGACGACGCAGGGTTCGGGCTGGGGTGTGCTGGCGTACGAGCCGCTGAGCGGGCGGTTGATCGTCGAGCAGGTCTACGACCACCAGGGCAACGTCGGCCAGGGCGCCACGCCGATTCTCGTGTTCGACGCCTGGGAGCACGCCTTCTACCTCCAGTACAAGAACCAGAAGGTCGACTTCATCGAGGCGATGTGGGCCGTCGTCAACTGGCAGGACGTGGCCCGGCGTTACGAGGCCGCCAAGTCCCGTACGGACGTCCTGCTGCTGGCGCCGTGACGGCGAGCGGCCGTATCAGTCGTCCTGCTTCGTGATCGTCTTCTCACCCTTCACGACGGCAGGCGGAAAGAAGGAAGCCCCCGCGAGGACGTGACTCGCGGGGGCTTCCCGTTGCCAGGAGGACGGACGTCAGGGCTTGCGGCCGAGACCGCCGTGCTGCCCGATCGGCCGGGCATCCTCCTCGCCCGGCTCGGGGTGCCACAGCGGGACCGAGACGATGCCGGGGGCCACCAGGTCCAGGCCCTCGAAGAAGGCCGCGATCCGGTCGACCGGGCGGAGGAAGTACGGGACGGCGCCGGTCTCGTTGTAGGCGTCCTGGGCCTGTTCGTAGGCCGGGTCGGTGCCTCGGGAGCCCTCGTTGAGGGAGAGGTGGCTGCCGGAGGGCAGGCCGGCCAGGAGGCTGCGGACGAGGTCACGGGCCTGGTCGTGGTCGGCGACGTGGCCGAGGATGCCGCTGAGGATCAGGGCCGTGGGGCGGGTGAGGTCGAGGGTCCGGGACGCGGCCTCGAGGATCTTGTCCGGCTCGTAGAGGCTCAGGTCCTCGTACGCGGTCGCGCCCTGCGGGGTCGACGTCAGCAGGGCGCGGGCGTGGGCCGAGACCAGGGGGTCGTTGTCGACGTAGACGATCCTCGACTCGGGAGCGAGGCGCTGGGCGACCTCGTGGGTGTTGTCGGCGGTCGGGAACCCGGCGCCGACGTCGAGGAACTGGCGTACGCCCGCCTCCGTGACCAGGTACCGGATGCTGCGGCCCAGGAAGGCGCGGCTGCTGCGGGCGATGGTGACGATGCCGGGGAAGACGGCGGTGTAGGCGTCGCCGGCCGCCTTGTCCACCGGGTAGTTGTCGCTGCCGCCCAGCCAGTAGTTCCAGATGCGGGCCGAGTGCGGTACCGAGGTGTCGATCTCCGTCATGGGCCCATGGTGCTACGGGAGGTCCGGCTCGCAGGGCACATTGAGGGAGAGAAGTGCGGCGGATCCGTCGGTTCTCACGAGGAGTTCACTGATCGCCGCGTTGCGCAGCCGCGGGAACACTCTGCGGTACTCCCCGGCCGGGATCGACAGCAGGGTGCACAGCACCAGGCGGAAGAGGGTGTTGTGGGCGACTACGAGGACGCGTTCGCCGGGGTGGGCGGCGGCGATGCGGCGCAGGGCGGCGGCACCGCGGTCCGCGGCGGTGGCGGGGTTCTCCGCCTTCGGGAACGGGTGGGCCACCGGGTCGGTGCGGAAGGCCTCGGCGGCCACCGGGTCCTCGGCCGCGAACTCCGCGAGCGTACGGCCCTCCAGAACGCCGAAGTCGCATTCGCGCAGGCCGGGTTCGCGGTGCGGGGCGAGGCCGAGGGCCCGGCAGGCGGGGTCGGCGGTGGCCACCGCGCGGGAGAGGGGGGAGGTCCAGATCGCGTCGACCGGGTGGGCGGCGGCCCAGCGGCCGAGGGCCTCGGCCTGGGCGCGGCCCGTGTCGGTGAGGGGCACGTCGCTCACGCCGGCGTAGCGGTTCTCGGCGTGCCAGATCGTCTGTCCGTGGCGGGCCAGCAGCAGCGTCGTATCCAGGGTCATGAGGCTGAAGTATCCCCGTCCAGGCGGGCGTGCGCGTGCGCCGCGACCGGGGGCGGGAGCCAGCCTCGGGCCGTCAGGGCGTCGAGGAGGCGGGCGTACGGTTCGGCGTAGCGGGTGGTGCGATCGGGGCGGGGTTCGACGGTCGTGCCGATACGGACCATGGCTTCCGCGGTGTCCGACAGACGGGGGGCCGCGCCCGTGCCGTACGCCGCCAACGCGGCCATCCCCAGGGCCGGTTCCGTCTGCCGCGGTACGCGGGCCGGGCGGCCCAGGATGTCGGCTCGCAGCTGGTTCCAGTACGGGCTGCGGGCGGCGCCGCCCGTGAAGGTGAGGGGGCCGTCGAGCGGGGCGCCCAGGTGGTGCAGGTAGTCCAGGCACAGGCGTTCCGTGAAGGCGACGCCTTGCAGGAGCGAGGCCCACAGGTCGGCGTCGGACTCCGGTTCGCCGAGAACGAGCGCGGAGGCCTCCGGGGCGAGGAACGGGAAGCGCTCGCCGGGGGACACCAGGGGGTAGGTGATCGCGCCGGACGGCTCGTAGGCCGCCGCCAGCGCGTCCATGGCCGCCGGGTCGGCGCCCGGGAACGCCGCCGTGAGCACGCCCGCGCCCACGCTGGAGGCACCGCCGGGCAGCCAACTCCCGTCGGGCGCACGGTGGTTGTAGACGACGCCGGTCGGGTCCCGGACGGGGTTCGTGGCGGCGCCCTTGAGGACCAGCGTGGTGCCGAGCACCGAGTTCCAGGAGCCGGGGCGCAGGGCGGCGGAGGCGATCTGGGCCGCGCAGCCGTCGGTCATCCCGGCGATGACGGGGGTACCGGCGGGGATGCCGGTGGTCTCGGCGGCGGTCGGGGAGACCTCGCCGAGGGTGCTGCCGGGGCGTACGACGTCGGGGAACGCCCGATCGGGGAGCCCGAGTCGGGGCAGTGCGGTCGGCCAGGCGTCGCGCTCCAGGTCGTAGCCGGTCTTGAGGGCGTGGCTGGAGTCGGCCGGGGGGAGTTCGCCGGTGAGGAGGGAGACGATCAGGTCCGGCTGGTGGGTGATCCGGCCCGGACCGTAGGTCTCGGTCAGCCACAGCGCCTTCGGCAGCGCCCAGGTGTCCTGCACCGCGAGCCCCGCCGCCCGCGCCCGCGCCGCCTCCTCGGCAGCGCGCCGGTCGTCGTACATCAGGGCGGGGCTCATCGGCCGCCCCGCCCCGTCCGTCAGCAGCACGGTCCCGGACGTCCCGCACACCGCGAGCGCGCCGACCCGTACCCGGGAGTGTCCCAGGAGTGCGGCCCGGGACGCCGCGCACAACCCCTCCCACCACTCCCCCGGATCCTGCTCGTGCCGCACCCCGACCCGCCGCCCGGCGAGCGGGGCCGAGCCGCTGCCGAGGACGGTGCCGTCCCCGGTGACCAGCAGGACCCGGACACTCTGGGTCCCGAGGTCGATTCCGAGCCACGCCTCCCGCTCGTCCGTCATCCGGACCTCCAGAACATTCCAACCCGTGAACTTCTCACTCTGCACTGAGATTTTCCCGTGCGCGAGGGATTGACGCCCAACTTCCGCCGTTCCACCCTCTGTTAACGAGTCGACTCGCCGTGTTAACCACAGCACCCGGATGGCCGAACCCCACGTGGAGGTCACGGATGGACATGCACGTGCACGATCGCCGCCGCTTCCTCGCCCTGACCGCCGCGGCCGCCGCTACCCCGCTGCTCGCGGCCTGCGGGGCGGGATTCGGCGGTGACGACGACAAGAGCGACGGCTCGGCCGCCGACGACGTCACCGGCTCCTTCGACTGGAAGCGGGAGAAGGGCACGACCGTCAAGGCGCTGCTCAACAAGCATCCGTACACGGACGCGCTGATCGCCGACCTGAAGTCCTTCACGGAGAAGACCGGCATCAAGGTCGAGTACGACGTCTTCCCCGAGGACAACTACTTCGACAAGCTCACCGTCGACCTGTCCAGCGGGCGTGCCTCGTACGACGTCTTCATGCTGGGCGCCTACATGGTCTGGCAGTACGGTCCGCCCGGCTGGCTGGAGGACCTCGGCCCCTGGATGCGCAACTCCTCGGCGACCGGCGCCGAATGGGACCAGGCCGACTTCTTCCCGAACCTCCTCCAGGCCGACCAGTGGTCCCTGAAGGCGGGCGCGCCGCTCGGGCAGGGCGGGCAGTACGCGCTGCCGTGGGGCTGGGAGACCAACGTCGTCGCCTACAACACGGACGTCTTCAAGAAGCTCGGTCTCAAGCCCGCCGAGACCTTCGACGAGCTGCGCGACATCGCCGGGACGATCAAGCGGAAGGCGCCGGGCGCCGGCTTCGACGGCATGTACGGGATCGCCGTACGGGGGTCGCGGAGCTGGGCGACGATCCACCCCGGCTTCATGACGATGTACGCCCGCAACGGGCTCAAGGACTTCACGGTCGAGGGCGGGAAGCTCACACCCGCCATGAACAGCCCCGAGGCCGTCGCCTTCACCGAGGACTGGGCCGGCATGGTCAAGCAGGGCGGGCCGCCGTCCTGGACGTCGTACACCTGGTACCAGTGCTCCAGCGACCTCGGCGCGAAGAAGGCCGGGATGCTGTTCGACGCGGACACGGCGGCCTACTTCCAGGCGGTCGAGGGTGCGAGCCCCGCCTCCGGGAAGATCGCCTTCCACCCCGGTCCGAAGGGGCCGGACGGGTCCCTCGCGACCAACATGTGGATCTGGTCGCTCGGCATGAACGCCAAGAGCAAGAAGAAGAGCGCCAGTTGGCTGTTCCTGCAGTGGGCGACCGGCAAGGAGCACCTGCTCAAGAGCGCGATCACGCACAACCACATCGACCCGGTACGGAAATCGATCGCCGCTGACTCCGCCTACAAGAACAAGATGAGGAACCTGCCCGGCTTCATCGAGACCTTCGAGGCCGTCGTCGACCAGACGAAGATCCAGTTCACCCCGCAGGCGCAGTTCTTCGACGCGACGACCAGCTGGGCCTCCGCCCTTCAGGAGATCTACGGCGGCCAGGGCGCGGGGTCGGTGCTCGACGGGCTGGCGGGCGACCTCGCCGGCAAGGTGGGCTAGCCGATGGGATGGCGGCTCGCCCTGCGCCCGTACGTCCTGATCGTCCCCGCCCTGCTGCTGACCTGCGGGATTCTCTACCCCTTCGGACTCGGCCTCTACTACACGCTGTTCGACTTCTCGGCGAGCAAACCGCAGCCGGACATGGTGCGGTTCGAGAACTACGAGACCGTCTTCACGCAGGAGGCGTTCTGGAACTCGGCGTGGGTGACGGTGCTGTACGCGGTCGGGGCGGCCGCCGTGGAGACCGTGCTGGGCGTGGCCGTCGCCCTGCTGCTGCACCGGTCGACGATCGTCGGGCGGGTGCTGGAGAAGATCCTCATCCTGCCGCTGATGATCGCCCCGGTGATCGCGGCGATCATCTGGAAGCTGATGCTCCAGCCGTCGGTCGGGGTGATCAACTACCTGCTGAGACCCTTCGGCCTGGGCGGAGTCCAGTGGACGGACACCCCGACCGGCGCGCTGCTGTCGTCCATCGCGGTGGACGTCTGGGTCTACACCCCGTTCGTGGCGATCCTCGCCCTCGCCGGCCTGCGCTCGCTGCCCACCTCCCCCTTCGAGGCGGCGGCCGTCGACGGGGCGGGCTGGTGGTACACCTTCCGGCGGCTGACGCTGCCGATGCTGTGGCCGTACGTCCTGGTCGCGGTGATCTTCCGGTTCATGGACTCGCTGAAGGTGTTCGACATCATCTACGCCCTGACGGAGGGCGGGCCGGGCGACTCGACCGTCGTCCTGCAGATCCGGGCGTATCTGGAGGCGATCCGCTTCCAGCGGTACTCGTTCGGGATCAGCTACACGATCGTGCTGTGGGCCGTGGTGTATCTCGCCGCGATGGTGCTGGTGAAGCACCTGGGGAAGATCCAGCGGAAGGCGGCGGAGGTGGCGGCCAAGTGACCTTGCGCAAACGCCTGTTGGGGTGGCTCGCGGACGCCGCCCTCATCCTCTACTTCGTCTTCGCGCTGTTCCCGATCGCCTGGATGGTGATCCTCTCCCTGAAGCCGACGAACGAGCTCTTCTCGACGTACTTCTCCTTCTCCCCCACCCTCGACGGCTACCGCACGGTCCTCGGCGACAGCGAGGGCATCCCGTTCGTCCGCTTCTTCGTCAACAGCCTGGTCGTGTCGCTGGGCGCGGTGGCCCTGTCGCTCCTCGTCGGCCTTCCCGCGGCGTACGCCTCGGCGCGCTGGCGGTTCAAGGGCTCGGAGAACCTGATGTTCACGCTGCTGTCGTTCCGGTTCGCACCCGAACTGACCGTGATCATCCCGCTGTTCGTGCTGTACCAGAAGCTCGGCCTGTTCGACACGTACGTCGGCATGGTCTGGGTCCTCCAGCTGGTCACCCTCCCCCTGATCGTGTGGATCATGCGCTCGTACTTCGCCGACCTCACGCCCGAGCTGGAGCAGGCGGCGCTGCTGGACGGCTACAGCCGCAAGCAGGCGTTCTTCAAGGTGGCGATCCCACTGGTCAAGCCCGGCATCGCGGCCGTGTCACTGCTGGCCTTCATCTTCGCCTGGAACAACTTCGTCTTCCCCCTCATCCTCACCTCCAACGAGGCCCAGACCGTGACCGTCGGCGCCCTGTCCTTCCTGGGCGGCGACCGGCCCAAGTACAACCTCACGGCCGCCGCCGCGCTCGTCTCCGTCGTACCGCCGCTGCTGCTCGCGCTGACGATCCAGCGGTATCTGGTGCGAGGGCTGTCGTTCGGGGCGGTGAAGTCATGAGCCCGGCCATCGCGCTGCGCGAGATCCGGAAGACGTACGGGAAGACCACGGCCCTGGACGGGCTCGACCTGGAGGTCGGGGAAGGCGAGTTCTTCTGCCTGCTCGGCCCGTCGGGAGCCGGGAAGACGACGACCCTCAAGACCGTCGCCGGCCTCGAACTGCCCGACCACGGCACCGTCGAACTCGACGGCAAGGACATGCGGGGCGTCGAACCGTACGACCGTGGCGTCGCGATGTGCTTCGAGAGCTACGCCCTGTACCCGCACAAGTCCGCCTACGACAACCTGGCCTCGCCGCTCCGCTCCCCGCGCCACCGCCTCCCCGCCGCGCAGGCCCGGGAGCGGATCGGCGAGATCGCCGAACTCCTCGGCATCTCCGCCCTGTTGGACCGACCGGTCGGCCAGTTGTCCAACGGCCAGCGGCAGCGCGTCGCCCTCGGCCGGGTCCTGGTCCGCCCCGCCCGCGCCTTCCTCCTCGACGAGCCCCTCTCCCACCTGGACGCCAAGCTGCGCCAGCAGATGCGAGCCGAGCTGAAGGCGATCGGGGCGGTGCGGCGCACGACGACCCTCTACGTCACCCATGACTCCGTCGAGGCGCTGGCGCTCGGCGACCGGATCGGGGTGATCCGGGACGGGCGGATCGTGCAGACGGGGACGCGGGAGGAGATCTGGTACCGGCCCTGCGACACGGAGGTCGCGCGGGCCTTCGGAAAGCCGCGGATCAATCTGCTGCCGGGGACGGTGACGCAGGACGGCGGCTTCCGGTCGGCGGACGGGGAGATCGAGCTGCCGGTCGGTGCGCAGGCGGCTCCCGGCACCGACGTGCTGATCGGGCTGCGCCCCCGCGACATCGCCCTGCGCGGCCCCGGTCACCGGCTCACCGGCACCGTCTATGTCACCGAGGTGCTCGGACGGTCGGTGGAGGTCACCGTCCGGCTGGGCGGGCAACAGGTGTCGCTGGTCGCCCCGCGCTCCGACACGACCGGGCTGCGGCCCGACGATCCGGTCCGGCTGTCGGTCCGGCCTGAGAACCTGCTGCTGTTCGAGGCCGACCGGCCGCAGCGTCCAGGACGACGGATCGAGAAACGATGAGCAGCAACAGCGCACAGCAGGGTCCTGCCGCCCGCCAGGCCGCCATGGCCGAGCGGGTGCTGGCCGAGGGTTCGGCGACGGCCGCCGAGCTGGCCGAGCGCTTCGGGGTGAGCCTGATGACCATCCACCGGGACCTCGACGAGCTCGAACGACAAGGCATCGTGAGGAAGTTCAGAGGCGGAGTGACGGCCCAGCCCTCCGGTGTCTTCGAGTCGAACGTGCAGTACCGCCTGAAGACCATGCGCGCCGAGAAGGCCGCCGTCGCCGACCGCGCCCTGAAGCTGATCGAGCCCGGCATGGCGATCATGCTGGACGACTCCACGTCCACCCTGGAGATAGCCCGCAGGCTGCGCCTCGGGGAGGTCACCCCGCTCACGGTCGTCACCAATTTCCTGGAGGCGATCAACCTCCTCTCCGACCAGCGCGGCATCCACCTCATGGCGCTCGGCGGCGACTACGACCCGCTGCACTCCTCCTTCCTCGGCGTGTCCTGCGTCGAGGCGATAGAACAGCTGCGCGTGGACGTCTGCTTCGCGTCGACGTCGGCCGTGCGCGGCGGCTACGCCTACCACCAGGAGCAGCACATCGTGTCGGTGAAGCGGGCCATGCTCGACGCGGCCGCCCGCAACGTCCTGCTGATAGACCACACCAAGCTCGCCAGGGTCGCCCTGCACCGGGTGGTCCCCCTCTCCCGCTTCGACCTGCTCCTCGTGGACGACGGGGCGTCGGCGGAGGCGCTGCGGGACCTGGACGAGCACAAGGTCACCTACGAAGTCTGCGCGAAGCCGCCGACCGTGACGAAGGGCAGCGATGACCGAGCTGGAGCTACGTGACCTGCGCAAGACCTATGCGGCCCGGGGCCGCCCGGCCGTGGACGCCGTACGCGGCATCGACCTGGCCCTGCGCTCCGGCGAGCTGCTCGGCCTCCTCGGCCCGTCGGGCTGCGGCAAGTCCACCACCCTCCGCATGATCGCCGGGCTGGAGACGGTGACCGGCGGGGACATCCTGGTCGGCGGGGCGTCGGTGACCGCCCGCCCGGCGCAGCAGCGCAACATCGGGGTCGCCTTCGAGAACTACGCCCTCTACCCGCCCCTGACGGTGGCGGAGAACCTGGCCTTCGGCCTGAAGGCACGGCGCCGGGCCGACCGGGGCGACGTCGACCGCAAGGTCAAGGACATCGCCGAGCGCGTGGACCTCACCGCCATCCTCGACGCCCGCCCCGCCGGCCTCTCCAGCGGCCAGAAGCAACGGGTCTCCCTGGCCCGCGCCCTGATCCGCGAACCGGACGTCCTCCTCCTCGACGAGCCCCTCTCCCACCTGGACGCGGCCCAGCGCGACACGACCCGCCGCGAACTCAAGCGCATCCAGCGCGACCTGGGCCACACCACCATCCTGGTCACCCACGACCAGGAGGAGGCCCTCTCCCTCGCCGACCGGATCGCCGTGATGAAGGACGGCGTCATCCAGCAGCTCGGCACCCCGTACGAGATCTACGACAGCCCGGCCAACGTCTTCGTCGCGGACTTCGTCGGCGAGCCCGCGATCAACCTCCTGCCCGGCATCGCGGACGGCGACGGTCACGCCCGCCTGTCCGACACGCTGCGGATCGCCGTGCCGGTGCCGGTGGCGGCAGGCCGGGAGGTGGTGGTCGGGATCCGCCCCGAGGACCTGAGCCTGACCGGCGCCGACGGCCTGCCCGCCCGCGTCGTCGCCCACGAACCCCTCCTGGAGTCGGGCATCGCGACCCTCGCCCTCGACGGCATCGAGCGCCCCCTCGTCGTCCTCACCGACCCCGAGGTACGCCTCGCCCACGACGACCGCGTCCAGGTGACCGCCGACCCTGACCTCACCCATGTCTTCGACGCCGAGACGGGAGACTCCCTCAGATGACCAACGGGAACAGCGTGCGTGTGGTGGCCGCCGGCGACCACTTCATCCTGCCGTCGCTCATCAGAGAGGCGCTCGCTCACGAACCGGCCTGCGACGTGGCCGAACTGACCCTCGGCTGGCCCCTCGACCCCTTCGGCCCGGTGGCCGAGGTGACGGAGGCGAGCGACGCCGAGGACGAGCTGATCGAGGCGCTCGCGGGAGCCCAGGTGCTGGTCACCCAGATGGGCCCGGTGACGGAACGCGTCCTCGAGGCCTGCCCGGACCTGCGCCTGGTCGTCGTCTGCCGCGGCGGCCCGGTCAACGTCAACCTGGACGCGGCCAAGCGACACGACGTCCGCGTCTGCTACGCCCCCGGCCGCAACGCCGCCGCCACCGCCGAGTTCACCGTCGGCCTGATGCTGGCGGCCCTGCGCCGCATCCCCCAGGCCCACGACCTGCTGGCCCGGCAGGGGAGCTGGGAGGGGGCGACCTACTACACGTACGAGCACAGCGGCCTGGAGCTGGAGGACCTGCCGGTCGGGCTGGTCGGCTACGGGGCGGTGGGCAGCAGGGTGGCGCGCGTGCTGTGCGCGTTCGGGGCGCGGGTGATGGTCTACGACCCGTACGTCCACCATCACGAGATCCACGGCCTGCGGATCGGCTCCCTCGACGAACTCCTGCGCCGCTCCCTGGTGATCACCCTGCATGCCCGCCTCACCGCCGAGACCCGAGGCCTGATCGGCGCCCGGGAACTCGCCCTGCTGCCGCAGGGCTCGGTGGTCGTGAACGCGGCACGGGGGCCGTTGCTGGACGAGGAGGCGCTGTGCGCGGCCCTGGAGAACGGCCACGTGTCGGCGGCGGCCCTGGACACCTACGTACAGGAACCGCTCCCCCCGGACTCACGCCTGCACGCCCTGGCCGACCGAGTCGTCCTGACCCCACACCTGGGGGGAGCGTCCCGCGCGGTCGCGGAGAAGGCGGCGGCGATCGCGGCGGCGGAGGTGGGTCGCTGGGTACGGGGCGAGCCCCTCGCGCACTGCCTCACCTGAGGGCCTGTCGGGCCGGGTGAGAGCCCCATCAACGCCGGTGGGACCCCGACCAACCCCGGTGCGTGCCCACCAACCTGACTGGGCGGACGACACCGGCCGCGAGGGAGCCGTAGGGGCGCGCCGGTGTCGAGAGACCGAACGCGCGGAGGCGCGCAGCGCCGAGCACGATCGGGCTCTCGACACCGGCACTCAGCGCCCCGGAGGCGACCGAGCCAAACATTCGGCACGCCGGCTGCAAAAGGCACGGCACAGCCGACCGAGCAAAGAGGTGGGTGGGAATGTACGTCGGTATCGATGTAGGCACGTCCACGGTGAAGGCCGCCGCGTTCGACCCCGAGGGCCGTGAACTGGCCGTCGCCGCCCGCCCCGTGGCCCTCGCCCTGCACGGCGGCGTCGTCGAGCAGGACATGGACGAGCTGTACGGCGCGGTCGTGGCCGTATGCCGCGAGGTCACGGAGCGCGCCCCGGAGCCGGTCGAGCTGGCCGGGCTGACGGGCCAGGGCGACGGCGTCTGGCTGGTCGACGCGGACGGACGCCCGGTGCGCCCCGCCGCCTCCTGGATGGACGGCCGCGCGCACGAACTCGTCGACCGCTGGCTGGCGGACGGCACCTTCGAGACGGTCTTCCGGCGCACCGGCAGCGCGATGTTCCCGGGCTGCCCGGGACCGCTGCTGGCGTGGCTGGACAGTCATGAGCCGAAGGCGCTGGATGCCGCCAGGGCCGCGCTGTACTGCAAGGACATGGTGTTCCAGCGGCTGACGGGAGCAGGTCCGACGACGGACGTCTCGGACGCGTCGATGCCGTTCCTGGACCCCCGTACCCGGACATACGACAACCGGGTCGTGGAACTGCTCGGCCTGACCCACCGCCGAGGCCTCCTCGCCCCGGTCAGCGACCCGATCGCGACGGCGCGGACCCATGCCGCGGGCGAGGGCCTCCCGCCCGGCACCCGCATCGCGAACGGCCCGTACGACCTGCCGGCCTGCGCACTGGGCGCGGGAGTCACGCAACCCGGCGACGGTCTGCTCATCGTCGGCACCTGTCTGGCCAGCCTCGTCGCGACGACCGACCTCGACCTGACCGGCGAACCGGCCGGGCTGTACATCAACACCGACCGCCCCGGCCACTGGTTGCGCGCGATGCCCGCGATGGTCGGTACGGCGGCGCTGGACTGGGTGCTGTCGACGACGGGAGTCCGGCACGAGGAGGTCGACGGCCTGCTGGCCGAGACACCCCCCGGGGCGCACGGCGTACGCGTACTCCCGTACTTCGCGCCCTCCGGCGAACGCGCCCCCTTCGTCGAGCCCCGCCTGCGCGCCGAACTGACCGGTGTCTCCTTGGAGTCCACCCCCGCCGACCTGATCCGGGCGACCTGCGAGGGCATCGGTTACGCGGCCCGGCACTGTCTGGAGGCGGCGGGGCTGGCCGGGACGCTGGCGGTGTGCGGCGGCGGTACCCGCAGCCCGGCCTGGATGCGGCTGCTCGCCGACGTGCTCGGGCGGCCGCTCAGGGTCGTCGAGGGCGAGGTGGGCGCGCGGGGCGCGGTGCTGGCGGCGGCCGAGCGGTACGGGGTGGCGCTGGACGTGGCGGCGTGGACGCGGCCGACGGCGGTCGTCGAGCCGGACGGGGGGCGGGCGGCGTACTACACGAAGGGCTACGAGGAACACCTGACCCGGCTGGCGGAGGCAAGGAACCGGGCGCGCACCTGAACTCCTTCCCCGTACAACTCCCCTACTGTGAAAGGGAACCGCATGCCAGTGAGACGTCGATCGCTCCTGCTCGCGGCCGGAGTCGGCACGGCGGCCGCCGCCGTGCCCGCTCCGGCGGCGGCCACGTCCCGGCCGACCGGCCCGGTCGTCATCGGCCACCGCGGAGCCGCAGGCTGGCGCCCCGAACACACGGCGGCCTCCTACACATACGCCGTGCAGACCGGCGCCGACTGGATAGAACCGGACCTCGTCCCGACCAAGGACCACGTCCTGGTGGTCCGGCACGAGAACGAGATCTCGCAGACGACGGACGTGGCGTCGCACCCGGAGTTCGCGGACCGCCGTACGACGAAGACGGTGGACGGGCGGTCGGTGACCGGCTGGTTCACGGAGGACTTCACGCTGGCGGAGCTGAAGTCGCTGCGGGCGGTGGAGCGGCTGCCGCTGGTCCGCAACCGCAACACCGTGTTCGACGGCCGTGAGGAGGTGCTCACCTTCCAGGAGGTGGTCGACCTGGCGCGCAGGCTGTCCAGGACCTACGGCCGTACGGTCGCCGTCTTCCCGGAGACCAAGCACCCGACGTACTTCCGCGGGCTGGGCCTGCCCCTGGAGCCGAGGCTGGCGGAGGTGATCCGGCAAAGCCGCCTGGGCCGGCGCGAATGTGTCGTGCAGTCCTTCGAGCCGACGAGCCTGAAGCGGATCGCGGCCGAGCGGCTGGGGGTGCCGCTGTGGCAGGCGCTGGGGACGACGGGTGGGCCGTACGACCTGGTCTCGGCCGGTGATCCGACGACGTACCGGGACATGATGACGCCGGCGGGGCTGGCGCGGATCGCCGAGTACGCGGACTGGATCGGGCCGGACAAGTCGTCGCTTGTGGGCACGCCGGTCCTCACGGACGCCCATGCGGCGGGGCTGCGGGTGGGGCCGTACACCTTCCGCGCGGAGAACCAGTTCCTGCCGGCCGGCTTCCGGCGCGGTACCGGAGCGAACGATTTCGGGGACGCGTTCGCGGAGTACGCGCTGTACTACGGGATGGGGGTCGACGCGGTGGTGACCGACTTCCCGGACCTGGCGGTGATGGCGAGGAGGGGCTGATGAGGACGTTCAGACTGGACTGCCCGACCTGCGGCACCATGCAGGACTTCCGGCCTGTCAACGACGAGGAGAAGGCGGCGATCCGCGAGGAGAGGGGGGACCCCCGCCATTACGTGGACTGGTACTGGCGCTGCACCGCCAAGGGCTGTCTGTCGTACTACCGTCACCTCAAGAAGAGCGACGGTGGCCTCCTCCCCGAGAAGTTCCGCGAGGAGGAGGCCACCGCCGGCCAGTGACCTCTACAGGTTGCTGAAGTCCGGCCCCTTGGTACGAGTGCGCTTGATCTCGTAGAACCCCGGTACGGAGGCCACGGCGAGGGTGCCGTCCCACAGCCTCGCGGCCTCCTCGCCCTTGGGGGCGGGGGTGACGACCGGGCCGAAGAACGCGAGCTGCTCGCCGTCGGCGCCGGGAACGGCGATGACGGGCGTGCCGACCTCCTGGCCGACCTTCTCGATGCCCTCCTTGTGGGAGGCGCGCAACTGCGGCTCGTAGGGGGTGCCGTCCCAGTGCTCCATGAGGGAGTCCGGCAGACCGACGTCCGTCAGGGCGGCGGCGACGGTCTCCTTGCCCGGGCCCTCCTCCTTGTTGTGGATGCGGGTGCCGAGCGCGGTGTAGAGGTCGCCGAGCACCTCGGCGCCGTGCTCCTCCTGTGCCGCGATGACGACCCGGACGGGACCCCACGCCTTGGTCTCCAGCAGTTCGCGGTACTGCTCGGGCAGTTCGTCGAGCTTGTCCTCGTTGAGTACGGCCAGGCTCATGAGATGCCAGCGGACCTCTATGTCGCGGACCTTCTCCACCTCCAGCACCCAGCGGGAGGTCATCCAGGCCCAGGGGCACAGGGGGTCGAACCAGAAGTCGACGGGGGTCTTGTCCGACATG
Organism: Streptomyces sp. SD31; assembly: GCF_052068475.1. Classification (NCBI taxonomy): domain Bacteria; kingdom Bacillati; phylum Actinomycetota; class Actinomycetes; order Kitasatosporales; family Streptomycetaceae; genus Streptomyces; species Streptomyces sp. SD31. The sequence goes on from NZ_JBQHCX010000008.1 coordinate 285,735, forward strand.
TCTCTCCTCAAGGGGAAGCGTTTCCCCGGGGAACGTTCCTGGTCGGTCCGCCCATTCCCGGCTGCTCCCGGTCGGAAGCTCATGGCAGGATCAGGGCTGTCCGCATACTGAACACAATCCGAGGGAGTGGCTCCCGTGCCCGGTGAGAATCTGTCCCGTGACGAGGCCCGGGAGCGGGCCGCCCTGCTGTCCGTCGACGGGTACGACGTGTCCCTCGACGTCCGTTCCGCCGTGGGCGACGGGGACTTGGCACGTCAGGCGCCGCGCACCTTCCGCTCGGTCACCACGATCCGCTTCCGCTGTGCCGAGCCCGGTGCCACCAGCTTCGCGGACCTGATCGCGCCGAGTGTGACGGCCGTCTCCCTCAACGGCAAGGACCTGGACCCCGGCGAGGTCTTCGACGGCTCTCGGATCACGCTGGAGGACCTGGCCGCCGACAACGAGCTCGTCGTCGACGCCCAGTGCGCCTACTCCCGCACCGGCGAGGGCCTGCACCGATTCGTCGACCCCGAGGACGGCGAGGTCTACCTCTACACCCAGTACGAGCCGGCCGACTCCCGCCGGGTCTTCGCGAACTTCGAGCAGCCGGACCTCAAGGCCCCCTTCCGCTTCGAGGTGCGCGCGCCCGAGGGGTGGACGGTGTGGAGCAACGGGGCCGGTGAACTCGCCGATGGGGTCTGGCGGTTCGCGGAGACGAAGCCGATCTCGACGTACATCACGTGCGTCGTGGCGGGCCCGTACCACCACGTCACGGACTCCTACTCGCGCACCTTCGCCGACGGCACGACGCTGGAGATCCCCCTCGGCGCGATGTGCCGCAAGGGCCTCGCCCCGTACTTCGACGCCGACGACGTCTTCCTGGTCACCAAGCAGGGCCTGGACTTCTTCCACGACCACTTCGACTATCCGTACCCCTTCGGGAAGTACGACCAGGCGTTCGTGCCCGAGTACAACCTCGGCGCGATGGAGAACCCGGGGATGGTGACGTTCCGGGAGGAGTACATCTTCCGGGGCAAGGTGACGCGGGCGTCGTACGAGGGCCGGGCCAACGTCGTCCTGCACGAGATGGCGCACATGTGGTTCGGCGACCTGGTCACCATGGCGTGGTGGGACGACCTGTGGCTGAAGGAGTCCTTCGCCGACTTCATGGGCACCTTCGCGAACGTGGGCGCGACCCGTTTCAAGGACGCCTGGATCACCTTCGCCAACCGCCGCAAGGCCTGGGCCTACCGCGCGGACCAGCTGCCCTCCACCCATCCGATCACGGCGGACATCCGCGACCTGCAGGACGCGAAGCTCAACTTCGACGGCATCACGTACGCCAAGGGCGCCTCCGTCCTGAAGCAGCTGGTGGCGTACGTCGGTCAGGACGCGTTCCTGGAGGGCGCGCGGCGCTACTTCAAGCGGCACGCGTACGGCAACACGCGCCTGGGTGATCTGCTGTCGGTGCTGGAGGAGACCAGCGGGCGGGACATGAGCGCGTGGGCGCGGTCCTGGCTCCAGACGGCCGGCGTCAACTCCCTCACCCCGCAGGTGCTGCTGGACGCCGAGGGCCGCGTCGACGAGCTGGCGGTGGTGCAGGAGGCGGCGGAGTCCCACCCCGAGCTGCGCCCGCACCGGGTCGCCGTGGGTCTGTACCGGCGGGGCGCGGACGGGGCGCTGGAGCGGTTCGCGCAGGCCGAGGTGGATGTCGACGGTCCGCGCACGGTCGTGGTGGAGCTGGCGGGGGCGGAGGCCCCGGAGCTGGTGCTGGTCAACGACGACGACCTGACGTACTGCAAGACCCGCTTCGACGAGACGTCGCTGGAGACCCTGAAGGGCGGGCTGGGTGACATCACCGACCCACTGGCGCGTGCTTTGTGCTGGTCGGCGCTGTGGAACATGACGCGGGACGCGCTGCTGCCCGCGCGGGACTTCTTGGACCTGGTGCGGCGGTTCGCGGGGCGCGAGTCCGACATCGGCGTGCTGCAGATGCTGCACGCGTGGGCCGAGTCGGCGCTCGTCCACTACGTCGCCCCCGAGTGGCGCGTGCAGGGCGGTGCGCGGCTGTCCGAATGCGCCGAGCGCGAGCTGTACCGCGCCGAGCCGGGCAGCGAGCACCAGCTGGCATGGGCACGGTTCTACGCCCGGACGGCCGAGGACGTCGGCGCCTTCGAGACGCTGCGGGGCCTGCTGGACGGCACGTCGACCATCGGGGGGCTGGAGGTCGACCAGGAGCTGCGGTGGGCGTTCCTGGAGCCGCTGGTCGTGCACGGGTTCGCCGGCGAGAAGGAGCTGGACGCGGAACTGGCCCGCGACGACACCGCCTCCGGCAAGCGCCACCAGGTGCGCTGCCTGGCCGCCCGGCCGTCGGCGGCGGTGAAGGCGCAGGCGTGGGTGCAGGTCGTCGAGTCGGACGCGCTGTCCAACGCCCTGGTCGAGGCGACCATCGCGGGCTTCGGTCAGCCCTCGCAGCGGGAGCTGCTCGCGCCGTACGCCGACAAGTACTTCGCGGCGATCGAGCGGGTGTGGGCCGAGCGGTCGATCCAGATCGCCATGCACGTGGTCCGGGGCCTGTTCCCGGCGCTCCAGCAGTCGCAGGACACGCTGGACGCGACGGACGCGTGGCTCGCGGCCCACGAGGACGCGGCGCCGGCGCTGCGGCGGCTGGTGCTGGAGGCGCGGGACGATCTGGCGCGGGGGCTGCGGGGGCAGGCGTGTGACGCGGCGCGCGCGTGAGCCGTAGGGGCGCGCCCCGTAGGTGGACGAGCCAACCAGAATGGCGTCAACCGCATAAGACCTTTGGCCAACGGTCACGGCCCTCTGTGACCGTTACGGAATTCAGGCAATAGCAGCCGTAACCCCTGGTCCAACCCGAACGGACCAGGGGTTTTCCGTGCCTACTCGGCACCCGAACACGCGTCCTTTAGTGCCAGGTTGTCCGTTTTTGTCGACGGGCGTGTAACAGCGGTTAAAGGACGGACAGGACGCGGGAACCTCCGGGTCATGAACCACAACGCCCCGCTCCCCCCGCTCTCCCCCCGCCCCCTGCGCCACCTCTCCGAGGTGCACCGCCGTGTCATGACGACCGCGCAGCTCAAGTCGCACGGCATCTCGCCCGCCGAGATGAACGAGCAGTGCCGCCCCGGCGGCCCCTGGCAGCAGTTCCTCCCCGGCGTCTTCCTGCTCCACCCCGGCCCGCCGACCAGCGAGGAGCGCCTGCACGCGGTGCTGATGTACGCGGCGCGGGAACGGTCGCCGGGGGTGCCGTCCCAGCCGAACGCCGGCGAGGGACACGCCTCCGCCTACCCCGACGCGGTGATCACGGGCCTCGCGGCGCTGACCCTGCACGGCTTCTCCGCCACGCCGCCGCTCACCGCGCTGGACCGGATCGACGTCCTGGTCCCCCGGATGCGCCGGCTGCGCTCCACGGGCTGCGCCCGGATCCTGCGCACCGCCGCCCTCCCCGCCCCCCAGCAGGTGACGGGCCTTCCGGTGGCCCCGGTCCCGCGCGCCCTGGCCGACACGGTGGCCGAACTGACGGACGCCGGCGCCGTACGCCGGCTGCTGACGGAGGCCGTCCGCGGCGGCCACTGCGAACCGGCGGCGGTGGTACGGGAGCTGAACCAGGCGAAGCTGCTGTCCCGCCCGCACGTGGTGGACGCGGTGGACTCCCTGCTCGCCGAGGGCCGCGCGATCGCGGAGGACCGCCTGTACGAGATGGTCCACGTCCACGGCCTGCCCGACCCCGTCTGGAACGTCGACCTGCGCCTGCCCGGCGGCCCCCACCTCGGCGGCCTGGACGCCTACTGGCCGGACCAGGCGGTGGCGGTCGAGCTGGACACCCGCGCGCCGCGCCAAGGCCACCGGCAGGACGACGACGCCCTGTGGTCCGAGTACGCCCGCAAGCGCGAGCACCTGGAGCGCCTGGGCATCACGGTCGTCCACATCACCCCGAAGAAGCTGAGGGACTCGATGGAACAGCAGGCGGCGGTGGTCCGTACGGCCCTGATGGCGGCGGCGGACCGCGACCCGGCCGCGTATGTCGTGGTGCTGCCCCGGTAGTGACGGACCGGGAAGGCAGCACCAGGAGGGGAGAGGAGGGGCCGCCGGTGTTCCGGCGGCCCCTCCTCATGTCGTCGACGGCACCGCTTCAGGCAGCCGGCCAGTCGATGGCAACGGCTCGGCGGGCACCCGCGGTCCGGGCGAAGTGCGTGCGCAGCCGACGCCATGCGGTCCGCCCCTGCCGAGCGTCGTCCGGCACGACCGGTGCGTCCGGCAGAGCCGACAGGGCACCGGCCCTGGTCTGCCAGTCCTCGAACACGCCGCGGAACATCTGGTGTTGGTCCTGGATCGGCACCGAGCGCCTCACTGTCGCCACGACGGCCTCCTTCATCTGCACGCACTCGTCTGTGCATCGAAGGTAGCGAGCAATGGCTCGCTGATACCGTCCAATGCCATGCGGGAATCACAGACCAATTTGGCGGGTGATCTTCTGCTTCACCTGGAGCGGGCCGGCGACGGTCCGCTGCACGAGCGGGTGAAGCGGGCGCTGCGTACGGCGATCAGGGACGGGCGCATCGAGGTCGGCACCGCTCTGCCGCCCAGCCGGCAGCTCGCCACCGATCTCGGCTGTTCGCGCTGGGCCGTCACGGAGGCGTACAGCCAGCTGATCGCCGAGGGATATCTGGAGGCGCAGACCGGCTCCGCCACCCGGGTGCGCTGGACGAACGACGCGGACGCCGCCTCCGGGCGCCGCGCACCGCGCCAGGCTCCCGAGGCGCGCTTCGACCTCGGACCGGGTCTGCCGGACCTGCGCGCGTTTCCGCGCCGCCGGTGGGCCGAGGCCGTACGGGCACAGGTGACCAACACGGCGTTCGCGGAGTTCGGATACCCGCCGGCCGGCGGTCACCCCCGGCTCAGGCAGCTGCTCGTCGCCTACCTGGGCCGCTCTCGCGGCGTCCTGGCGACCCCGGAGGACGTGACGGTGTGCACGAGCGTGACCGACGGAGTACGTCGCGTCTGCCATGCCCTGCGCGCCGATGGCATCACCGCGGTCGGCTGTGAGGAACCGGGCTGGACCCGGCTGCGCGAGGTGATCCGCGCAGCCGGTCTGGACCCGGTGCCGGTGCGCACGGACGGCGGGGGGCTGCGCATCGACGACCTCGCCGGACACACCGGCCTTCGGGCGGTACTGACGAGCCCGGCGCACCAGTTCCCGCTGGGTGGCGTGCTCGCCCCCGAGCGGCGCGCCGCCCTGCTGCAGTGGGCCCGTCAGGTGGACGGCGTCGTACTGGAGGACGACTACGACGCGGAGTTCCGCTACGACCGTCGTCCGGTCGCGGCACTGCAGGGAATGGACCCGTCTCGCGTCGTCCTGTTCAAGTCGCTCAGCAAGATACTGTCCCCGGCGCTGGGCATCGGGTGGATCGTGGCACCGCCCCGCTGGACCCAGTACCTGCACCGGTCCGACCAGACGGCGACCCAGCCCCCGACGCTCGACCAGCTCGCCTTCGCCGAACTGCTGGAGTCAGGCGCCTACGACCGCCACCTCCGGGCCTGTCGCAAGCGCTACCGCGACCGCCGCGACGCGCTCGTCCAAGCCCTCGCGCGAACAGTGCCCGGCGCCCCGGTCTCCGGCATCGCGGCCGGCCTGCACCTCATCCTCCGGCTGCCCGCCGACGTGGACACCGCCGCCGTGGTCAGGGCAGCGGGCGCCCGGTCGTTGCGCATCGCCGACCTCACTGCCTACCACGCCACCGAGGACCACGCCGATCACGGCCTGGTCCTCGGGTACGGCAATCTCGCGGACGGGGCGGTGAACGAAGCGGTGCACCACCTGCGGGCGGCGATCGAGGAGTGCGGGTAGCTCCGCCGGATTCAGCCTGCCGTGAGCAGTGCGTCGATCTCCCTCATCTCGTCCGCCGTGAGCGGGCCATGTTCCATTGCCGCCGCGTTTTCCCTGACCTGAGCCACCGTCCGGGCTCCGGGGATCGGGATCAGCGAGGGCGAACGGGCCCACAGCCAGGCAAGGGCGCCCTGCGCGAGCGTGCGGCCGCCGGAGGTCAGGATCTGGCGGACGGACTCCAGCGCCCGGGCGAGTTCCGGGACCGGGTAGCCGTCCTGGAAGTAGTTGAGCCAGTCCGGGGAGCGGCGGCGGAAGTCCTGCTCGTCGGTGATGCGGGAGCCCTCCGGGTGGGTGCCGGTCAGCAGGCCGGTGCCCAGGGGGCCTCGGGCCAGGCCGGGCAGGCCGTGCTGCTCGCAGAGCGCGACGATGGCAGGTGAGTCGTGGACCACGTTGATCTCGAACTCCAGGCCCCCGAAGCCGGGTCGGCCCACCCAGGCGGCGGCGAGTTCCGGTTCGTCCGTGGACCAGCCGTAGGCGCGGATGCTTCCTTCCGTCACCAAGTCCTGCAAGGTTCCCAGGAGTTCCTCCGCCTCGGCCACGGGGAGGCCGGAGAGGTGGAGCAGGTACAGGTCGAGGTAGTCGGTGCGCAGGCGGCGCAGGGAGGCCGTCAGGGCCTCGCGGAGGTAGCCGGGGGAGGCGTCCTGGCCGGTGAGCTGCCGGGCCTCCTCGTCGATGGTGTTGCCCCACTTGGAGACGATGGTGATCTGGTCGCGCTTGCCCGAGAGGGTCTCGCCGATGAGCCGCTCCGCCGTCCCGGTGCCGTAGGCGTCGGCCGTGTCGTAGAGCGTGATTCCGCTGTCGAACGCGGCCCGGAACACCTCCGCGGCCTCGGCGCGGTCGAACCTGGCGCCCCAGCCGAGGGGTTGGTCGCCCGCGGCCGAGGGCCCGCCGAGCGCCCAGGTGCCCAGGCCGAGGGCGGACACCTCCGGTCCGCCGGTGCCCAGGGTCCGTCGCTGGTTGGTCATGTCACTCCTTCTCGCTCACGGTGTCGCGGCAGGGCGAACACCGGCTTCTTCTCGACTCCACGATGGTTGGTCAGCAGCACAACCCCGCCCGCGCCCAGCAGTTCGGCCAAGGTGCAGCACACCCTGCTGGCCAGTGCCGCAGCCCCGGCCTCGGCCCACGGCAGCACGGTGGACAGCGCGCCCAGCAGCACCAGTTCACGTGTCCCCGCCCCGTCGGGGACGACCAGGGTCAGCGCCCCCACGACCGTGGCCAGGGCGAACGCCCCCACGCAGAGGGGCAGTGCACGCCCGGCCGGTGCGCCGAGCAGGACGGCGATCAGCCACAGGTGCAGCCCGGAGACCGCCCAGCAGAGCGTCTCCAGTCCGATCGCACGGCGTACGTCACGGTCGGAGAACTCCCCGGCGGGCGGCTCCCGCCGCAGCAGCCGGGCCGCCCGGGCCGTCAGACGGAACAGCAGGCGTGGGCGCCACAGCACAGCGAGGGCGAGCGGCGCCGCGGCCGCGAGCCACAATCCCCCGGCCCCCAGGCCCTGGACGCAGAGCAGACCCATGACGGCGGCGGTGAGCAGCACCACCACCGTGTTGAGCAGATAGGCGCTCACCATCCGGCCCGCCGCGATGCCGGCCGCGCCGCCGAGGCGGACGTAGGCCAGGACGCCCCAGACCGGGCCGGGGATGTACTTGCCGAGCAGGGCCAGGAAGTAGATGCGGGCGCTCTGCCGGGTGGGCAGCGGTGAGCCGAGTCCGGTGAGCCCGGCCTGCCAGGAGGCCCAGCCCGCCAGTTGGCCCGCCATCTTCATGAGGAGCGCGGCAGCGAGCAGTGCCGCGGCCCGGGGCCCGGTGAACATCGCCAGGACGTCACCGCCGTGCCCCCACAGCACGCTTCCCATTCCGACGGCGGCGGCGGCGAGGAAGACCACCGCCACGGCCGCCCTGGCCAGGCGCCGGATCATCGGGACGCCTCTACCGATACGACGGTCTCCTGGAGGCGATGGTCGGAGACCTCCGGGAGCGCGGTGAGCGCGTGCCGGGCCACGTCCAGGCCCGCCGAGGTGAACGTCCAGTCGAGCCGCCAGAGCCTGAGCCGCCCCTGCTCGTTCCAGGAGGTGGGCCAGAGCGAGCCGCCGTGGTCGGCCGCGTCGTCGAGGGTCGAACGCAGGGGCCGCAGATCGCCCATCGCGGCGGTGGTGTTGAAGTCCCCGGCGACCAGGAGGGGGTTGCGGTTGGCGCGGACGTCGTCGAGCAGGCCCTTGTACTGCGCGCGACGGGCCGCCTCACGGTCGTGGATCACCCGGTAGAAGGCCGGGGACAGGAAGCTTTCGCGCATGTCCACCTGGACGGGGATGTGCACGTTGTAGAGGGATACGACCTGCCCGCGCACCCGGATGTCGGTCCGCAGCACCTTGCCCGTCCGGTAGACCGTGTACCAGTCGGGGGAGGCGGAGCGGGCGGTGGCCCGGTACGGGCCGATCGCGGGGCGGGAGACGATCGGGTACCGGGACAGGGTGACGAGCTCACCCTGCACGGCCACCTGGTAGTCGGGGAACTCCCTCCGTATGCGGGCCATGTCGTCGATCTGGCGCTCGTTGGCGTCGTCCTTGTCGCTCCAGACGTACTCCTGGAGCAGGTAGACGTCGGCGTCGCGCGCCTTCAACGCCTGGTAGAAGCGGTCCGGTGTGGTGCTCTTGCCCCAGGCCAGGGTGTTGAAGGAGACGACCTTCAGCGCGCCGGGCGGTACCGCCCCGCCGCCCTGCCACAGGGCGGCGGGGTTCAGTCCGGACCACGGGTGGCCGAGGAGCAGCCCGGTCAGGGCCAGCGCTCCGACGATCAGTGCGGGCCGCCGGGGCACCCGGCGCCGGGCGAGCCGTGCGGCCGGTATGCCGGCGAGGAGCAGCAAGGGTACGGCGGCGAAGGCGACCGGGGGTTCCAGGTTGAGCACCATCATGGCCCACCAGCGGCCGCTGAGCAGGTACTGCAGGAGGACGAGGACCAGCCAGCCGGTGCCGGCGGCGAGCAGCAGCCGGGTGTAGCGGCACCAACGGGGCTGGGTGGCGGGGGCGGGTTCCGGAGCCGCCTCACCGGTCGGCGAGGCGGGCTGCCGGGTCAGTTCCATGGCCATGGGGCGGCGCCTCAGCCCGCGGGCAGCACGGCGGCCGGCGCGCCGTCGCGGTCGTAGAGCGCCCGGAACCGGTCGGAGACGAGCCAGTGCAGGGCTCCCGTCACCACGCCGGAGGCGACCGCCAGGTTGAAGACGAACTGGACGGCGGCGAAGAACAGCAGGAAGCGGACGCCTCGCGCCCTGCGCACATAGCGGTACATGCCGAGGTCGCAGCCGAGGGAGAGAGCCAGCAGGGCGGCCGGTAGCAGCCAGCCGACCGGGCCGACGAGCAGCGGCAGCAGCAGCGCCGGTACGGCGAGCAGTGCGGCCAGGCTCCCCCAGGCCCGGGAGGCGGTCTCGAACCCCTTGGCGAACTTGCGGCGCCGCGCGTACAGCGGCACACGCAGCCGGCCCCGGGTGAAGATCTTGCGGGCCAGGGGCCACAGTTCGTGGTCGTCGTCGTGGGTGCCACGGACGGTGGAGGTGAGGATGAGGTCGTAGCGCTGGGAGAGGCGCAGACCGTAGTCCACTTCCTCCGTCTGCCGCAGGCGGGCGTCGAACGGCCCGACGTCGTCGTAGACCCGGCGCCACATCGCGCAGATGGAGGGGAACAGGAAGGTGACCGTGCCCTCCGCCGTCTCCCGCCAGTAGTAGGCCTGCAGCGAGCGGCACTCCTCGACCATGCTGTCCCGGATCAGCGGCACCGGCTCGTAGATCCCGCACACCGCACCGGCGTTGGGCTCGGCGCGCAGCCGGGTCACGGCCTTGAGCACCGCGTCCGGGGCCAGGGCCACGTCCGAGTCCAGGAACAACAGCACCTCGCCGCTCGCGTGTTGGACGCCGACGTTGCGGGTGGCCGCCACGCCGCTGTTGGTGCCGGTGCTGAGCACCGTGACGCCGGCCTCCCGGGCGATGCGGGCGGAGTCGTCGGTGGAGCAGTCGTCCACCACGATGACTTCGAGGCGCGGGTAGGTCTGGCGGCTCACGGATTCCAGGCACATGCCGATCGTGCGGCCGTAGTTGTAGTTGGGGATGATGACGGAGACGAGGGGGAGCTCGGCCGTGTTGTCCATGACGTGACACGTTCCTTTCAGTGCAGGGCCGCGAGGCATACCGCGGTCAGGGCGCCCCACAGCAGGCCGCTGCCGAGCAGCAGGCGGTCGCCGGAGAGGGTGCGGACCGGGTCGCCGCCGCCGTGGCCGACGACCAGCAGCTGGAGGTAGCGGAAGACCGCGAAGAAGGCGCAGGGCGCGGTGAGCAGGACCAGCGTGGCCGTGCCGTGGTGGAGGGCCATGTCGGTGCGGATGCAGAGCAGATAGCCGACCGTGGCCAGGGTGGCGCTGATCACGCTCAAGTGGTCCAGGTACGGGACGGAGTAGCCGCGCAGGGCGGGGCGGTGGGCGGCGTTGCCCCGGGCCAGTTCGTGGCGCCGTTTGCCGAAGACGAACAGCAGGCAGACCGCGAAGACGCTGAGCAGCAGCCATCCGGAGGGCGGCTGTCCGGTGGCGGTGTATCCCTGGAGCGTGCGCAGGACGAAACCGAGGGCCACGCAGAAGGCGTCGACGAGCGGAATGTGCTTGAGCCGCAGGCTGTAGGCGAGGTTCAGCCCGAGGTAGACGAGGACGGGCCAGCTGCGGGCGGGTGAGGCGAGCGTGACGCCCGCGGCGAACAGCGCGCAGACCGTCGCCAGGAACACCAGGGCCGTGCCGACACTCAACCGGCCGGAGGCCAGCGGGCGGTGGCGCTTGACGGGATGCAGGCCGTCGCGGTGCCGGTCGAGGAGGTCGTTGAGGACATAGACGGCCACGGAGGCGAGGACGAACAGCCCGGTCGACCAGGCGATGCCCGCCAGTGTGCCGGCGTCCCAGACCGGGATCGTGAGCAGGGCGAGCGCCACGGCCAGGGGGTTCTTGGCCCATTGGTAGGGGCGGGAGAGGGCGAGCAGGTCGCGCGGCGCGCCTCGGCGGGTAGCGGCGGGCGGGGTGGTGGCGGCGGGTTCGGGTGCGCTGTGGGACAGGCGCGCAGGGGGAGTTTCGACGACGGACATGGTGGTCTCCTCGTGCGAAAAGTCGAGGGAGAGCGGGGAGGAAGGGCGAGCGGGAGGCTGAGCGGGAGGAAGGGTGAGCGGCGGGCTCAGAAGAGGACCTTGGCGAGGCCGAGCGCGCCCTGGCGCCACGGGTCCCGGCTGGTCCGGCCGGACTTGGCGGCCTGCGTGGCGCGGGGCTGTTCACGCCACCAGCGGTAGGTGGCGAGGATGGCGTCCCGGTTGGAGCTGCGCGGGACGAAGCCCAGCGTGTCGCGGATGTGGTCGGTGCTGACGTACGAGTCGGCGCGCAGCTTGTGCAGCAGCCGGCCGTAGACCGGGGACAGCTTGGCCTTCTCCAGGACCTTCAGCGCGGCGAGCGCGGGGCCGGCCGGGACGGAGACGATGCGTTTGCCGTGTCCGGCCTCGTCGAGGACGGCCTGGAAGTCCTCGCGGAGGGTGCCGAATTCGGCGGCGGCGACGTTGAAGGTGTCGTTCGCCGCTGCCGCGGGCGCGGTGGCGGCCAGCACGACGGCGTCGACCAGGTCGTCGATGGCGAGCATCTGGATGCGTACGTCACCGCGGCCGAGCACAGGGAAGTTGCGCCCTTCCTCGGCCCATTCGAAGAGCATCGAGAACAGTCCCATGCGGCCCGGCCCGACAAAGGTCTTGGGGCGCAGGACCGGGAGCAGCATGCCCTCCTGCCGGAAGCGCAGGGCCAGAGCCTCGGCCTCGGCCTTGGCGCGGCTGTAGGGGTCGACGGGGGCGTAGGGATACGACTCGGGGGTGGGGACGATGTCCGGGAGGCCGTAGACGGCGGTGGAGGAGATGTAGACGGTGCGGGGTATCTCCAGGCGGCGGGCCGCGGTCAGGAGGGTGCGGGTGCCGCCCACGACGATGGAGCGGATCTCCTCGGCCGGATAGCTCGGCAGGGCCGCCGCGCAGTGCACGACCAGGTCGGCGCCCCGCATGGCGCGGTCCACCGCCTCGGCGTCGCGGATGTCGGCAGTGATCTCCCGTACCCCGGAGGGCGGTTGGCCGGGGGCGATGTCCAGACCGGTCACGGACCAGCCGTCGGCGGCGAAGCGCGTGACGAGGTTGCGGCCCAGCATGCCGCTGCTGCCCGTGATCAGGACGCCGCGGCTCACCATCGGGCCAGCACCCGGTCGCGGACGAACTTGGTGAGCAGGCCCGGCAGCCCCTTGGCGAGGGTCGCGTCCAGGCTCTGCAGGAAGTAGTCCACCTCGGCCGGTTCCATGACCAGGGAGGGGGCCACCACCAGCGGGTTGTCGCCGTTGGGGCTGAGGTAGGTGAGGATGCCGTGCTCGCGGTAGAGCTCGGCGATCACCGCGCTGGTGATCAGCTTGGTGCGGAACTTCGGGTCGGACGACAGTCCGGAGGGGGCCAGCTTGCCCGCGAGGTCGAGCAGTTTCGCACCACCGCCGAGGAAGACGCCGTGGATGGCGCCGACGCCGGCGGTGTGCCGCACGGTCTCGGGGTGCTTGGCCTGGATCTCCTGCAGCCCGTGGGTGAGCATCTCCTCGATCTTGCGGGCCCGGGCCGGGTAGTCCTCCTCCACGATGATGTTGACGGCCTCCATCGCGGTGGCCGTCTCCTCGCCGAAGCCGTAGTACGTCGTGGAGTGCAGGATCACCTCACTGAGCCGGTCGTACGCCTTGCGGAAGACCGGTTCGCGGGTGGTGTAGCCGGCGATGGACGCCTTGCCGCCGCCGAACGACTTGGAGTAGGTGAGGATGTCCGGTATGAGGCCGTCGTAGCGCATGAAGTAGAACAGACTGCCGGACTTCCCCCACCCGGTGTAGACCTCGTCGAAGATGAGGACGATGTCCTCCCGGGTGCACAGCTCCCGTAGTTCCCGCAGAGCGGTCTCGGTCCAGCTGTTCATGGTGGAGGCGCTGAACGGCTCCACCATGATGGCGTAGACGTCGCAGGACCCGTCGGCGGTGCGGTGTTGCGCCACCAGGTCGCGGATGGCGTCGATGTCGCCGTACGGATACGTGACATTGGGGATGCCGGGGAAGCGGAAGCTGTTCTCCAGGGAGCCGGTGAGGCTGCCCGTGGCCAGGAGCTTTCCGTGGAAGCTGATGTCGGAGCGCAGGATCGTCTGCCGTTTGCCCTCGTGGTACTTGTACGCCAGCTTGATGGCGCCCTCGTTCGCCTCGGCGCCCGAGTTGGGGAAGTACGAGATGTCGAGGTCGCCGGGCAGGAGGCGGCCCACGTTGTGGCTGAGCGCGGCTACATAGGGCGACAGGAACGCCTTGTGGACCTCCATCCGGTGGCGTTCGGCGAAGCGCTTGCGGGCCTGAAGGATGCGCGGGTGGTTGTGCCCGTGGTTCAGCACCCCGACGGCGCCGGTGAAGTCGAGGATCTTCCCGCCGTCCCGGGTGTACAGCCAGACCCCCTCGGCCTTCTCGATCATCTGCTTGCCGAAGCCGAACGTGGTGGTGAGGGAGACGTGGCTGCGGCTCACGTACTCCCGGTAGAGGGCCTGTACCTGCTTGGCGCTGAGCTGCTCGCACTGCTCGATTCCGATGAGCTCGGGCATGGGTCGTTTCCCTTCTCGCTGCTGGTTTTCGCTGCTGGTTCTCGCTGCTGCGTGACGTGCGGTCAGGAGGCGGCCCGGCAGGGCCAGTCGATCTGTGCGGTGGTGCCGACGTACGGGAGGCTCCGGAGCTCTTCCATTGCTGACGACCGCCTGAAGGGTGCGCTGGGATGGGGGGAACGCGCTTTCTGTGTTGCCAGAGGAACGTAACAGCGGTTGCCAGATCTTGGCAATGGGTTGCCAAGATCTGGCAACCCGCACGGTCAGGCGAGTTGACGTCGGGTGCCGGACTCGTCACGGGTACGCCCGACCGCCTTTGCCAGCCGTTTGCCCGACCGTGGGGCAGAGGTCGATCGCATGCTTGTGGCAAGCATTTGCCAAGCCCTGCCCAAGGAGCTAGCGTGGGGGTCCGACCCCTCGAACGGCTGGTGGAATGACATGGTGGAGCAGCCTGCTTTCGGGCGCCGTCTCAGGGAACTGCGCACGGAACGGGGGCTGTCGCAGGCCGCCGTCGCCGGCGATGACATGTCGACCGGATATCTGTCCCGGCTGGAGTCGGGAGCGCGGCAGCCGACGGCACGCGTGATCGCCTACCTCGCCGAGCGGCTCCGGGTCGACCCGTCCGAGTTCGACGAACCGAGCGTCGGCTCGGTCGCCGAGGCCCTCGCACTGGCCACGTCGGCCGACGGCGACGAGGCGCTGCAGAAGCTGGCCGCCGCTCTCGAACTGTCACCCGCGGTGGATCCGACGCTCCGCTGGCAGGCCCTCTGGCTGCTCGCCGCTGCCGCCGCCCGACGTGGTGCGCGCCAGGAGGAGGCCGACCTCCTGGACGAACTGGTGCACACCTCGGAGGAGTTGATGCTCCCCGAGCTGCAGTGCCGGGCCCGGGCCCAGCTCGCTCGATGTCTGCGCACGCTCGGTGAGATCCCCAGGGCCCTCAAGGCCGGGCAGGAGGCGTGCCGTCTGGCCTACGACCACAAGCTGTCGGTCCAGGACACAGGCGCGGCCCTGCTGACGCTGGTGTCGGTGGAGGCCGAGGCCGGCCGGCTCTCCGACGCGCGGGCCCACGCGGACGACCTCGTGGAGCTGGTGCCGGAGCATGCCGGCACGCTGCGGGCCGAAGCCCTGTGGGCCGCGGCCACCGTGCACTTCCGGCAGGGCGACTCGGCCGCCGCCCGCGAGCTGCTGGAACGGGCCCTGGCGGAGTTCGACAGCCGTCTCGACCTGGTGCTGTGGATGCGGCTGCGCCTGGCCGCGGCCTCCCTGTACCTCCAGGCCTCGCCCCGCCAGCTCGACGAGTGCCGGCGGCGCCTGGACGAGGCCGAGCCCGCCCTCTCCCTCCTCGGCACCCCGGTGCACCACCAGGAGATGCTGACGCTGCGGGTGCACCTCGCCTTCGAGGAGGGCAGGTATGCCGACGCGCGGGCGGCGCACGACGAGCTCGTCCTCGACGATCTGCGGCTCACCTACCGGGACCGCATCAGGCTCGACATGCTGCACAACCGGCTGCTGATCCTGGAGGGCCACGCGCAGCAGGGCGTCCAGCAACTTCGGGAGCTCGCAGAACGGGCCCAGCAGACGTCGAACATCGACCTGGCTGCCGAGATCTGGCGAACCCTGGCCGAGACGCCGAAGGACTGATGTCGTAGGGATACGGGCGGGATCGGGCTCGCTCTCGTGGGACAGCGTCCCGACCTGCTGGAAGCACATCAGCTCGGAACGCTGGACTCCGAATGGACGGGTCAGCTCTTACCGGTTCTCTCCGCAGAACTCGGCCTCGATCACCGCGTCCGTGTCGCCCGCCCAGTTGCCGTTGAAGTTGAAGGCCAGGGAATGGCGGCCGTCGGGTGTCGTCACGGCCTCGGAGACGGAGCCGAGGATGCCGCCGCTGTGGCCCCAGACATGGATGCCACAGCTGAGCCGCCGGTCGATGAGGCCCAGGCCGTAACCGGCTTGGGGGGCTTCCTCGACCTTCACGGTGGTCTTCATTTCCGTCAACTGGCGTGGCGGGAGCAGCCTGCCGCGGAGCAGGGCCGAGTAGAAGCGGTTCAGGTCGGCCGAGGTGGAGATCATCTCGCCGGAGCCGTAGGCCAGCGCGGGGTTGAACTCCGTGACGTCGTACGTCGGTCCGGTCGCCGTCGGCGCCAGCTTGGCGTAGATGCGGCTGCTGGGCTGCGGGAGGCTGCGCGTCGTGCCGGGCACCGAGGTACCGGTCAGGTGCAGGGGATCGATGATGCGGCGGCGGATCTCCGCACCGTACGGGCGGCCCGTGACCTTCTCGATCACCAAGGCGGCCAGTGTGTAGTTGGTGTTGGAGTAGTACCAGTCGGCCCCGGGGTCGAAGTACGGCTTGTGGGACATGGCCGTCGCCACCAGGCCCTCGGGGGACATCTCGTCGTAGCGGTGCTCGAAGAAGCCGTCCGGGGAGGCGTACGCCTCCTGGAAGTCCGGATCCTCCAGGTAGTCGAAGATGCCGCTCGTGTGGTTCAGCAGCTGCCGGACGGTGATCCGGCGCCCGTCGTGGCCATGGCCGCGGACCAGTCCGGGCAGCCATTTCTCCACCGTGTCGTCGACGGACAGCTCGCCCTCCGCCTCCAGCTGGAGCACCACCGTCGCGACGAAGGTCTTCGAGATGCTGGCCGCCCGGTAGTGGTCCCGCGGCGAAGGGGGCTTCCCCGTTTCGAGGTTGCCCACCCCCGCCGTCGCCGCCCACACGCGGTGACCGCTCTTCACCGTCGCGGTCACCCCGGGCACGCCGTCGGCGACGGCCGCCCGCATGGCTCGGCGGGTCGCTTCGTGGCCGTCACCTCTGTCGGCCGGAGCCGCCACCGCCGGTCCCGCCAGGGCCATCGACAGCGCCACCACCGTCATCGCCGTCATAGTCGTGCGAACAGTCATGTCCTCCCCCATCTCGCACTCGGCTCGATCGAGGAGGCAGACCCGGGGGTGACGCCGAAGGTTGAGGCACCGTACGGCAGTTGGGCCGAATTCAGCCCTTCTTCAGCACCAGCTCCGTGTTGCGGTCCTTCCGGTCGCCCGCCAGCGTCGTGCGGGCGCCGGGGGCGTTGAAGGACAGCTCGCGGTAGAGGGCGGCCAGGCCCGTCTGGGAGAGGTCCGTGAAGTCCGTGGCGTGCGGGGCCGAGGACTCGATCAGGGTGGTGAACAGCGAGATCGTGCCGTCCTTGTTGTCCACCACCTCGATGATCCGGGCGAGTTGGGGGAAGTCGACGTGGGAGGCGGTGGAGATCTCCCAGAAGGAGCCGCCGTCGGCGCCGGAACGCGGGGTGATGACGTTCTTGTGGATGTGGCCGTTCACCCAGGCCAGGACGTTGCGGTGGCTCGCGAGCAGCTCGACCACCTCGGCGCCGCCCACGCGCCGCTCGTTCGGGCGGGCCGGGTCGCGGCGGAGGTTGTCCATCGTCTCGCTGGTGTGATGGCTGAAGATGATCGCGTACGAGTCCTTGTTGTCGCGCAGCGTGCGGTCCAGCCAGGTGAACTGGGCCGCCCCGATGGACCCTTCGTAGTGGCCGCCCGCGTCGGTGGTGTCGAGGCTGATGCCGATGACGTCGTCCGCGATACGGAAGCTGTAGTACTGGGTGCCCGCGTCCAGGTTGGCCGTGGAGTAGCCGTGGCCGACCGGACCGAGGCCCCGGTGGGCCGGGTTCAGGTGGGCCTGCACATATTCCCGGGGCGTGAACGGGGCCCGGCTCTCGTCCGGCGTGACCGAGCGCATCGAGCGGGCGTGGGCCTTGAGGAAGTCCTTGAAGACGGTGCCCCTCGGGTCCTTGTCCTGCTTGAGGGAGTCCTGGAGCTTCTTCGCGTCGGCCGCCGAGACGTTCATCAGCTTCTTGCCGCCGACGGCGAGGTCGGTGAGGTAGGAGTCGCTGTGCGAGGCGTAGGTGCCGAGCGGCATGGCGTCGTGGTTGCCGACCGTCGAGTACCAGGGGATGTTCAGGCCGGGGCTGCGCAGTTCGCGGATGGCGGCGGCGAGGAAGCCGTCGATGTGCGGGAAGCCGAGCTGCTTGTCGGCGTCGCGGACGCTGTCGTCGGCCTGCCAGTACAGCTTCAGGCCGCTGTTCTGGACGCCCTCGTAACTGCGCGGGTCACCGGTGTTCGGGGTGACGCGGCCGCCGCTCATCACCGTCAGGAACCACTCCAGCTCGGACTTGCAGTTGTTGTCCGTGTTGTCGCCGGTGGTCATGGCGAAGTGGAACGGGGCGCCGGTGACGGGGGCGCCCCGCAGCGCGTTGATCCGCTCGACGAGCGCGACGGCGCCCGGCACGGTCAGCGCCTCCTGCGGCCGCCAGGCGTGCACGTCGGTCGAGCGCAGGTACTCCAGCCGCAGCGGGTGCTGGGCGTCGATCAGGTGCAGGTCGGTGAGCTGTACGAAGGCGGCGAGCGCCGTACGCCGGCTCTCGCGCCCCGACTTGGCCGCCGCCAGGTTCTCGCGGACGACCCGCTTCCAGCCGGGACCGTGGCCGAGCCGGCGGTAGCCGGAGGTGCCGCGCGGGGCGGCGACCGAGGTGAGGGTGGTGCCCCGGGTGTACGGCGCGAGCGCGACCGGCACCTTGCGGGAGGCACCGACGGGCGCCTCGGCGGCGGCGTTGCCCGCCTCGGCGCCCGGCGCGCCCACGGGGCCCGTGGTGGTGGCGGCCTGGCTGTCGGTGGGCCGCAGGGCGTAGCCGACGCCCGCGGAGAGGGTCACCGCTCCGGTGGCGGCGAGCAGGGTACGGCGGTGGACCCCCAGCGCGGAGCTGGCGACAGAGCGTATGCGCGACATGGCGCGATCTCCCCGAGTGCGAACGCGTCGGCAGTGGTCGCGGGCGGTCGCCGAGGCGAACCTCCCGCTCACTGTGGATCGTTGGCAGCGGGGATGACCTGCGCATGAACATGACCGCAACGGGCAGCGCCGATCACCGTACGTGGATCTTGGACTACCTTCCGCGTCCACGGCCGCTCCTTCAACGGCCGGGACGCGGTCACTCCGTGTTCACCTTTCGGGGTAGTGAAGCTATTTCCCGGCAGCTCCGAGCCGCCCCGCGGCGGGCCGCTCGCGCCACAGCGACAGCCCCTTGTCGACCATGGAGACGCGAGTCAGCTCCGGCACCTGGTCCATCGAATGCCAGGCCGCCATGTCGGTCGAGCCGTTGGCCTCGTAGCGCAGATCGCCACCGGTGATCCGGGCCTCGTAGACGAGCCGTACGCCGTGGTGGTCGACGGTCCGGCCGAAGCGGCCGGCCGGGAACGCGCGGTGGGAGGAGTCGATGCCGAGCAGTCCGACCGGCTCGACGAGATAGCCGGTCTCCTCCTCCACCTCCCGCACGACCGTGTCGTAGGGATCCTCACCGTGCTCCATACCGCCGCCCGGCAGCACCCACTCGAAGCCGCCGCCGGGTGCCGGGGACCGGGCGAGGAGGAGTTGTCCGTCACGTAGGCAAATGGCGTAGGCCGCCACCCTCAACTTCTTCCGCACGTAGGGACGTTAGACGGCCGGGACCATGTTCGGCAGGCGATTATTCAGCTTGCGGGCGACTTGCACCTTTCACTCCACACGCCCCAATTGCATAGGGGGTTTCCCCCATCCCTCCATTTCGATTCGGTCAACTCTTCCCAAACATCCTTCCCTTGCGTAAGGCTGTGCGGTCATCCGGGATCGCATACCGGACGCCTCATGCTCCTTTACCAACAAGGGATGCCGATGACCCTCACCCCCCAGCGCGAACCGAAGCCGGGCGCGAGACGCGTGGCCCGCATAGCCGTGGCCGCCGGTCTCGTCGCCGCGCTCTCCGCGGCCGGGCCGATACCCATGGCCATGGCCGCGGACCCCGCGCCCGCCGCGACGGACCCGAGCGTCAAGTCCGCGCACGACAAGCTCGGGTCGGACGACGCCGATCTGCTCGCCGAGGCCAGGGCCGACGGCGACAAGAACGTCACGATGATGATCGCGACCGCGCCCGGCCAGACCGAGAAGGTCGCCGAGCAGCTGGACGCGGTCGGCTCTGTGGGCCGCACCTACGACAAGCTCGGCTACGTCCGGGCCACCGTCCCCACCGGCAAGGCCGACTCGGCCATCGCCGCCGCCGCGAAGCTCTCCTCGGTGCACGGCATCGACCTGCGCGAGGAGATCCCCCTGGACGACCCCGCGGTCGACACCAGGAAGTCGACGGCCGCCGCGACCTCGTACTCCGCGCCGGACAAGAACACCCCGGCCGAGAACCCGTACAACCCGTCCTTCGAGACGGGCGCCGTCGACTTCGTCGAGGACCACCCGAAGGCCGACGGCCGCGGCATCACCATCGGCATCCTCGACAGCGGTGTGGACCTCGCGCATCCCGCGCTGCAGAAGACCACCACCGGCGAGCGGAAGATCGTCGACTGGGTCACGGCCACCGACCCGCTCCTCGACAACGACCGCACCTGGCGCCCGATGGTGACCTCGGTCTCCGGGCCCACCTTCGCCTACGGCAGCAAGACCTGGACCGCGCCCGCCGGTTCGTACCAGGTCAGCAGCTTCCTGGAGTCGTACACCACCGGCGGCGACGCGGCGGGCGACGCCAACCGCGACGGCGACACGACCGACTCCTGGGGCATCCTCTACGACGCCGCGAACGGCACCGTCCGCGTCGACCTCAACAACAACTACGACTTCGGCGACGACAGCCCGATGAAGCCGTACAAGGACGGCTTCCAGATCGGGTACTTCGGCACCGACAACCCGTCCACGGACGTCGCCGAGCGGCAGCCGTTCGTCGTGCAGATCCGCAAGGACGTGCCGATGGACCCGCTGGGCGGGACCTGGGTCGGCCAGAAGCGCGACTTCGTCAACATCGGCGTCATCGAGTCCGAGCACGGCACCCACGTCGCCGGCATCACCGCCGCGAACGGCCTGTTCGGCGGCGAGATGAACGGCGCGGCGCCGGGCGCCAAGCTCGTCGCGTCCCGTGCCTGCACTTGGACCGGCGGCTGCACCAACGTCGCGCTCACCGAGGGCATGATCGACCTCGTCGTCAACCGCGGCGTCGACATCGTCAACATGTCCATCGGCGGCCTCCCGGCGCTCAACGACGGCAACAACGCGCGCGCCGAGCTGTACACACGCCTGATCGACACCTACGGCGTCCAGCTCGTCATCTCGGCGGGCAACTCCGGCCCCGGCGCCAACACCATCGGCGACCCGGCCCTGTCCAGCAAGGTCATCTCGGTCGGCGCGACCGTCTCCAAGGAGACCTGGGCCGCCAACTACGGCTCGGTCGTGTCCAAGCCGTACGCGATGATGCCGTTCTCCTCGCGCGGCCCGCGCGAGGACGGCGGCTTCACCCCGACGCTCTCCGCGCCGGGCGCCTCGATCAACACCATCCAGACCTGGCTGCCGGGCGCCCCCGTCGCCGAGGCGGGCTACTCCCTCCCGGCCGGCTACGGCATGCTCCAGGGCACGTCGATGGCGTCCCCGCAGGCGGCGGGCGCGTCCGCGCTGCTGCTGAGCGCCGCCAAGCAGAAGGGCATCGCCCTCACCCCGGCGAAGCTGCGCACCGCGCTGACCTCGACCGCCGACCACATCAAGGGTGTTCAGGCGTACGAGGAGGGTGCCGGCCTCATCAACGTCGAGGACGCCTGGGACTCGATCCGTGACGGCGCCACCGCCCACGAGTACACGGTGAAGGCCCCGGTCGACACCGCGATCGACCAGCTCCTGAAGACGCCGGGCTACGGCACGGGCGTCTACGACCGCGAGGGCGGCCTCAAGGCCGGTCAGAAGAAGACGTACGACATCACCATCACGCGTACGTCGGGCGCGGACAAGGCGATCCGGCACGAGCTGCACTTCGAGAACAACGCCGGTGACACCTTCCGGATCGTCGGCTCCGACGAGATCAGCCTCGGCCTGAACAAGCCGGTCACCGTCCAGGTCGCCGCGAAGCCGTCCTCGGCCGGCATCAAGAGCGCGATCCTGGAGGTCGACGACCCGCGCACCGAGGGCATCGACAAGCAGGTCCTCAACACGGTCGTGGTCGCGGCGCCGCTCAAGTACACGTACTCGGCGTCCGGTTCGGTGCAGCGCAACAGCACCAAGCACTACTTCGTGACCGTCCCCGAGGGCGCCAAGTCGCTCGAGGTCGCGATCGGCGGGCTGAAGGACAAGAGCCAGACCCGGTTCATCGCCATCCACCCGTACGGCGTCCCGTCCGACCCGACCGGCACCCCGAACTGCTACAACAACTACCAGGGCGGCAACGGCTGCAAGCCGGACGTGCGTTCCTACGCCGACCCGCAGCCCGGCGTCTGGGAGATCGAGGTCGAGTCGCGCCGTACGTCGCCGCTGCTCGACAACCCGTTCAAGCTCGACGTCACCGTCCTGGGCGCGGCCTTCGACCCGGAGACCGTGACCGTCCCCGAGGCCAAGGTCGGCACCCCGGCCACCGCCTCCTGGAAGGTGACCAACAACTACGCCGCCATCGACGGCAAGCTGGCCGGCGGCCCGCTCGGCTCCTCGAAGACGGCTCGTCCGACCATCGCCGAGGGCGCCACGCAGACCACCACGGTCGAGGTGCCCGCGGGCGCCACGTCGCTGGACGTCACCATCGGCAACGTCTCCGACGCGGCCGCCGACCTCGACCTGGTCGTCTACGACGCCGCCGGCACCAAGGTCGGCAGCTCCGCCGACGGTGACTCGGAGGAGTCGGTCAAGGTCGCGAAGCCGGCCGCCGGGACGTACCGCATCGAGGTCATCGGCTACTCGGTGCCGGCCGGCTCGACGGCGTACGACTACCTGGACGTGTTCTACTCCAGCACGCTCGGCACCGTCACGGTCGACGCGTCGCCGGTGAAGCTCGGCACGGGTGACTCGACCACCGTCGCGGGCAGCGTCACCGCGCAGGCGGCCGCACCGGAGGGCCGGGAGTTCTTCGGCCAGGTGCAGCTGCTGAACGCGCGCGGCACGGTCGCGGGCGTGGGCCACGTGAAGATCGAGAAGGTCACGCCGTAATCACCGGTACGGCCATGGGGCGGGCGTCCGTGCGGACGCCCGCCCTTCGTCATTCGCAGGTGAGCTTGCCCGCCTCGGACAGCGAGGCGGTGATCCAGGCCCGTTCGAGAGCGATGTCATGCTCACCGACGGCCCAGACGTCCGGTGTCGCGGCATGCTGCGGGATACCGACCAGGAGGTGCTCGCCCTTGTCGACGATGTCCTCCTCCATCAGGAAGGTCACCTCGTCGTCCTTGCTCTTCTGCGGGCTCTTCTCCGGCTCGTAGAAGCGCGTCACCCGCAGCGTGATCCGCTCCTGCAGCGTCCCCGGCACCGGCACCACGGCGGTGACGTCTCCCTCGGCGACCAGGCGGGCGCAGGCGAGGTAGAGAGGGCTCATGACGTCGGTGTCGGCCTCCTTGGAGCTCGACTGGTCGGCGCTGCCGCCCGAGGCAAGGCCGGCGTCCCCGCCCTGCGACACCAGCCAGCCCAGGCCGGCCACCACGGAGGCGACGGCGGCCACCGCGAGGGTGCCGAAGGCCAGGGTGAACGCACGCCGCCGGGCGCGGGAAGTGCGTCGTGGGGGAACGGGCTCGGGGGCCTGGGCCTGGGCCGAGGGCGGTTCGGCGAGGGCCTCACCGATGAGTCCCAGTTGCTCCCGCAGCAGCGCCACATCGGCGGCGGCCGATCGGTGCTCGGCCATGAAGGCAGCGTCCGCGCGCGCCTCGTCCGGCAGCGGTTCGCCGGTGATCGCGGCCATCAGCGCGTCGGCGCGGGCACGGCCCTCGTAGCCGTCGTTGCCGTCGCGACCGTTGCGGCTTTCGTTCTCGGCGGTCACGTCACACCACCTCGTCCTCGTGCAGGCGGGCGCGCAGGGCCCGTACCGCCGTGTGCAGCCTGCTCTTGACCGTTCCCTCCGGTATGCCGAGCTCCTCGGCGATGTCGCGCACCGGCAGGTCGCCGTAGAAGCGCAGGACGAGGACCTGACGCTGGGCGTCGGGCAGGTCGTCCAGGCCCCGGGCGACGGCGAGGGAGAGCAGGCTGGTGTCCTCGCCGGAGGGGTGTTCGAGCTGGCGCAGGGAGGCGAGCCGCTCCCCGAGCCGCTCCTGGCGCTTCTTGGCCCGGTGCCAGTCCATGGCGAGGTTGGAGGCGACGACCGCCGCCCACGCCGAGACGTCCCGCGGCGCCTCCCGCCCGCTCGCGGCCCGCTCCAGCAGCCGCAGGCGGACCTGCTGTACCCCGTCCAGCAGGTCCGTCTGCGGCACCCCGCCCAGCGCGAGCACCGCCCGCACCCGACGCTCCTGGGCCGCGTCCAGAGGATCTCCGTGAGCGTCCTCTTGGGCCCGGCGGGCCTTTCTGCGCAGCACAAGCCACCCCCCTCACCGCGTTTCTTCTACGACGCCGCAGTGCACGGAAACGTTCGACCAGGTTTCCCTGAGTTCTGCGAGGCGTACGTCACACCGACGCACGATGCAGCACAGCTTGCGGCACGAGGGCCTCGTAGAGTGAATTTCTGCAGCTCAGAATGGGTGCGCACGGGAGTTCCGGAACCGGCGGGGCGAGCGGGGTGTCCCAGTACCCGGGCATGGACCACAAAGAATTGGACAGGTGGACCAGGGTCGGCCGCATGATGGAAACGCCGCAGACACACACATGAACGCGTAAAGGGAGTCGCCGTGAGGGTCGGAATCGTCGGAGCCACCGGTCAGGTCGGCACGGTCATGCGCAGGATCCTCAAGGAGCGGAACTTCCCGGTCACCGAGCTGCGCCTGTTCGCCTCGGCCCGCTCGGCGGGGACGGTCCTGGACGGGGTGACCGTGGAGGACGCGACGACGGCCGACTACAGCGGCCTGGACATCGTCCTGTTCTCGGCGGGCGGCTCGACCTCGAAGGCCCTGGCCCCGAAGGTCGCCGCCCAGGGCGCCGTCGTGATCGACAACTCCTCGGCCTGGCGCCGCGACCCCGAGGTCCCGCTGGTCGTCTCCGAGGTGAACCCGCACGCGATCGCCGACCGCCCCAAGGGCATCATCGCCAACCCGAACTGCACGACGATGGCCGCGATGCCGGTCCTGAAGCCGCTGCACGCCGAGGCGGGCCTGGAAGCCCTCGTGGTCGCCACCTACCAGGCGGTCTCGGGCTCGGGTCTCGCGGGCGTCGACGAGCTGTTCGACCAGGTCAAGAAGGTCGGCGACGACGCGCCCAAGCTGACCCACGACGGCTCGGCGGCGGAGTTCCCCGAGCCGAACAAGTACGTCGCGCCGATCGCGTACAACGTCCTGCCGATGGCCGGCTCGATCGTCGACGACGGCCTGAACGAGACCGACGAGGAGCAGAAGCTCCGCCACGAGTCCCGCAAGATCCTGGAGATCCCCGGGCTGAAGGTCTCCGGCACCTGCGTGCGCGTCCCGGTCTTCTCCGGCCACTCCCTCCAGGTCAACGCCCGCTTCGCCCGCCCGATCAGCGTGGAGCGCGCCAAGGAGCTGCTCGCCGGCGCCCCCGGCGTGGCCCTCACCGAGGTGCCGACCCCGCTCCAGGCGGCCGGCCAGGACCCGTCGTACGTCGGCCGCATCCGCACCGACGAGACGGTCGAGCACGGCCTCGCCCTCTTCCTCTCCAACGACAACCTCCGCAAGGGCGCCGCGCTGAACGCGGTGCAGATCGCGGAGCTGGTGGCGGCCGAGCTGAAGGGCTAGCCCCGCGCACCTCATGGCTGAGGGCTAAGCCCTGAGCACCTCGTAGAGGAAGCAGCCGTACTCGACGGCCCGGACGTGGACGAGCGCCACGGCCGGGTCGTCGAACGCGTTCTGGAGGGCCCCGGCGACCCCGTTCGCGTCCGCGACCAGCTGTCCGCCGAGGATGTGCCCCTCGGCCGAGTAGCGGCGCACCGTGCGGTGGGCGTTCGTGAAGGGCAGGGCGTCCCCGTCCGGTCCCGCGCACTCCTCGGCGTGGATGAAGACGGGCCCCTGCTCGTCGTACGCCCCGGGGCGGGCCCCGTTCTCCGCCGCCCAGCGGCGCAGGGGAGCGTACGAGACGAGGGCGATGAGCTCGCCGGGCGCGCTGTGGCGCAGGCAGCGCAGGGGCGACCCGCCCTCCTCGTCGGTCACGGGAACCATTTGGCGCCCCGCGTCGTCAGCAGAGCGCAACTCCTTCAGGGCCGTCGCAGAGACGGGGCGTGCGAAGTAGGTCGTCATGTCCCCAGCGTCACGCGCGTCCGCCCCGCCCACCGGCGGTTAACGGACATCGCGCTCCGTGCTGGTCCCGTGGAAGGATGGCGCAACCCACACATATCGAGGAGATGACCGCGTGCCTGGCACAAACCTGACTCGCGAAGAGGCACAGCAGCGGGCGAAGCTGCTCACCGTTGACTCGTACGAGATCGATCTCGACCTCTCCGGCGCGCAGGAGGGCGGCACCTACCGGTCCGTGACCACGGTGCGCTTCGACGTCGCCGAAAACGGCGCCGACTCTTTCATCGACCTCGTGGCCCCGACCGTCCACGAGGTGACCCTCAACGGTGACGCGCTCGACCCGGCCGAGGTCTTCAAGGACTCCCGGATCGCCCTGCCCGGCCTGCTGGAGGGGCCCAACGTCCTGCGGGTCGTGGCCGACTGCGCCTACACCAACACCGGCGAGGGCCTGCACCGCTTCGTCGACCCGGTCGACCAGCAGGCCTACCTCTACACCCAGTTCGAGGTCCCGGACGCGCGCCGCGTCTTCGCGTCCTTCGAGCAGCCCGACCTGAAGGCCACCTTCCAGTTCACCGTGAAGGCGCCGGAGGGCTGGACGGTCATTTCCAACTCGCCCACTCCGGAGCCCAAGGACAGTGTCTGGTCCTTCGAGCCGACGCCGCGCATCTCGACGTACATCACGGCGCTCATCGTCGGCCCGTACCACTCCGTGCACAGCGTCTACGAGAAGGACGGGCAGAGCGTGCCGCTGGGCATCTACTGCCGGCCCTCGCTCGCCGAGTTCCTCGACTCGGACGCGATCTTCGAGGTGACCCGGCAGGGCTTCGACTGGTTCCAGGAGAAGTTCGACTACGCGTACCCGTTCAAGAAGTACGACCAGCTGTTCGTGCCGGAGTTCAACGCGGGCGCGATGGAGAACGCGGGCGCGGTGACCATCCGCGACCAGTACGTCTTCCGGTCCAAGGTGACGAACGCGGCGTACGAGACGCGCGCGGAGACCATCCTGCACGAGCTGGCCCACATGTGGTTCGGCGACCTGGTCACCATGGAGTGGTGGAACGACCTGTGGCTGAACGAGTCGTTCGCCACGTACACGTCCATCGCCTGCCAGGCGTACGCGCCCGAGTCGCGCTGGCCGCACTCGTGGACCACCTTCGCCAACCAGATGAAGACGTGGGCGTACCGCCAGGACCAGCTGCCGTCCACCCACCCGATCATGGCCGAGATCCGCGACCTGGACGACGTGCTCGTCAACTTCGACGGCATCACCTACGCCAAGGGCGCCTCCGTCCTCAAGCAGCTCGTCGCCTACGTCGGCGAGGACGAGTTCTTCCAGGGCGTCCAGGCGTACTTCAAGCGCCACGCCTTCGGCAACACCCGCCTGTCCGACCTGCTGGGCGCCCTGGAGGAGACCTCCGGCCGTGACCTGAAGACGTGGTCGAAGCAGTGGCTGGAGACGGCGGGCATCAACGTCCTGCGCCCCGAGATCGAGACGGACGGCGCCGGTGTGATCACGTCCTTCGCGATCCGCCAGGAGGCCCCCGCGCTGCCGACGGGCGCGAAGGGCGAGCCAACCCTGCGCCCGCACCGCATCGCGGTCGGCCTGTACAACCTCGACGACGCAACCGGCAAGCTGCTGCGCGACGAGCGCATCGAGCTGGACGTGGACGGCGAACTGACCGCCGTACCGCAGCTGTCGGGCACGCGCCGCCCGGACGTGGTCCTCCTCAACGACGACGACCTGTCGTACGCGAAGGTCCGCCTCGACGAGCAGTCCCTGGCCTTCGTCACCGAGCACCTCGGCGACTTCGAGGCCTCCCTCCCGCGGGCCCTGTGCTGGGCGTCGTCCTGGGACATGACACGCGACGCGGAGCTCGCCACCCGCGACTACCTCTCCCTGGTCCTGTCGGGCATCGGCAAGGAGTCCGACATCGGCGTCGTGCAGTCGCTGCAGCGCCAGGTGAAGCTCGCGATCGAGCTGTACGCCGCCCCGGCCGCCCGCGAGACGCTGCTGACCCGCTGGACGGACGCCACGCTGGCCCATCTGCGCTCGGCGGAGGCGGGCAGCGACCACCAGCTGGCGTGGGCGCGGGCCTTCGCGGCGACGGCGCGCACGCCCGAGCAGCTCGACCTCCTCGAGGCCCTGCTGGACGGCTCCCAGTCGATCGAGGGCCTGGCCGTCGACACGGAGCTGCGCTGGGCGCTCGTCCAGCGCCTGGCGGCGGTGGGCCGCTTCGACGAGACGGAGATCGCGGCCGAGTACGAGCGGGACAGGACGGCGGCCGGCGAGCGCCACGCCGCCACGGCCCGCGCCGCCCGGCCGACCCCCGAGGCCAAGGCCGAGGCCTGGTCGTCGGTCATCGACTCCGACAAGCTCCCCAACGCCCTCCAGGAAGCGGTCATCGGGGGCTTCGTCCAGACCGACCAGCGCGAACTCCTCGCCCCCTACACGGACAAGTTCTTCGAGGTGGTCAAGGACATCTGGGACGCCCGCTCCCACGAGATCGCCCAGCAGATCGCGGTCGGCCTGTACCCGACGCTCCAGGTCTCCGAGGAGACCCTGAGCAAGACGGACGCCTGGCTGTCCTCGGCGGAGCCGAACGCGGCCCTGCGCCGCCTGATCTCCGAGTCCCGCGCGGGCGTGGAGCGGGCGCTCAAGGCGCAGGCGGCGGACGCGGCGGCACAGTAGTCGTAGTTCATACGCCGATGAGGGCGCCCGGCAGCACGCCGGGCGCCCTTCCCTGTGCTCAGGAGCCACCGAGGACCAGTGGCACGCGGTGCGGGTTCAGGGCAACGCCACCCCCACGTGATGTCCGGCCACGGCCCACTCCCGCCGAAGATCCAGCCCTCCCCTTGAGATCGGCCGGCCGCACCGCCTCGCCCCCCGCCAGCCGATGTCCCCGAGGCAGCGCGACATCCAACGGATCCGCCGGCAGCGGTACCCGCGTGAGGCGCACGTCCCCCCACCGTCGGTGCCTGCGCCGCGAGGGACAGGGCGAGGTCCACCTCACCGACGGCCGGCAGCTCGTAGGCCTCCCCGGCCTCGGCCTCCCGCACCGGTACGACCACCCCCGGGTACGTCTCCCGCGACGCCCGCACGGCCGGCACGACCAGCGCGGGCACCGCCGTCCACCCCGACCCGGCCCACCCCGATCTGCCCCACGACCGTCGCCCCGAACGCCAGCGCCATGCCCGCCAGTTGGAGCGGGCTCAACGCCTGTCCCAGCGCAGCCCAGCCGACCACGGCGGCGGTCAGGGGGGACAGCGGGCCGAGGAAGGTGACCTGCGTGGCGCTCAGGCGGCCGATGCCGCGGAACCAGAGCCAGTACGCGACCGCCGTGTTCGCCAGCGCCAGATAGACGTAGCCGCCGACCGCCCGGCCGTCGAGCGCGGGCGGGGCGCCCTCGACCAGGAGGGCGAGCGGGGCGATGAGCAGGCCGCCGGCGGTGAGCTGCCAACCGGTGAGGGCGAGCGGACCGACACCCTCGGGGCGCCCCCACCGCTTGGTCAGTACGGTGCCGGTGGACATGGCCGCCGTGGAGGCCAACGCCGCCAGCAGCCCGACGAGATCGAGCACACCGGCCGCCTTCAGCACCACCAGGCTGACACCGAACGCCGCCACGACCCCGGTGAGCACGTTGCGCACCGTGGGCCGTTGCCCGAGGAACAGCGCCGAAAGACCCACGACGAACAGCGGGCCGACCGAGCCGACAACGGCCGCCATACCCCCGGGCAGCCGGTACGCGGAGAGGAAGAGGAGAGGGAAGAAGGCGCCGATGTTCAGGGCGCCCAGCACCGCCGCCTTCCCCCACCAGGCACCGCGCGGCAGCACACGGGCGAGGGCGAGCAGCAGCAGACCGGCGGGCAGGGCGCGCATCAGGCCGGTGAACAGGGGGCGGTCGGCCGGCAGGAACTCGGTGGTGACCGCGTAGGTCGTGCCCCAGGAGATGGGCGCGAGGGCGGTGAGGAGTATCAGGGCGGCACGGTTGGCGGCCATGGGACGCATCCTTCCGAGTAGGTCAGCGGAAAGTAGCTTAGCCGTAAGCTACTTTCCGTCAAGCCACTTTCTTGCGGGCGAGCGTCCCACCGCGGATACTCACCCCATGAGCGAACGCCCCCAGCGCAAAGACCCCGTCGACGCGATCATCGACCAGTGGGCGACGGTGCGGCCCGAGCTCGACACCAAGGCGATGGAGGTCTTCGGGCGGATCTACCGCCTCTCGCGCACGATGGGCGACCGCATGGAGAAGGCGTACGCGCCCTACGGCATCTCGCGCGGCGAGTTCGACGTCCTGGCGACCCTGCGCCGCTCCGGAGAGCCCTACACCCTCTCGCCCCGTCAGCTCTCGGCGACGCTGATGCTCACCACCGGAGGCATGACCGGCCGGCTCGACAAGCTGGAACGGGCCGACCTGCTACGCCGCTCCCCCGACCCGCACGACCGCCGCGGTCTGCAAGTCACGCTCACCGAGAAGGGGTTGAGCATCGTCGATCAGGCGGTCGGCGCCGGCCTGGCCGTCCAGACGGAGGCCCTGTCCGCCCTCGACGACGAACAGGCCGGCCAACTGGCCGACCTGTTGCGGGAGTTGCTCGCCGGGACGCCCGATCCCCGGTAGGCGGGGCTGCGCTCACCCCACGTGCGCGGCGACCGCCGCCTCGATCGCCCGCGCGTCCGTGGCGTCCGACGCCCACGCCACGTATCCGTCGGGCCGCACCAGCACGGCCGTACGGCGGTCGCTCGCCCAGCGCTCCACGGCCGGCCGGTGCTTGCGGGAGGCCTGGCCCTCGGACACTTCCGCCGCCTTCGGGACGATCAGCACGAACCGTCCGCCGCGCAGGGCCTCGTAGAGGCGGCCGCTCTCCAGAGCCACGTCCGGGACACGGGTGCCGACCAGGCGGTGGGAGCCGCGCGGGGCGGGGTACCTGTAGCCGATGCCCGAGATCTGGGCGAGCGCCTTCGCCTGGGCGGGCCGGGCCGCGTTGACGAAGGCGGAGACGAGGGCGCGTACGGCGCGCGACGCCGGGTTCTGCGCCCTCGCCAGCCGGACCAGCCCGCCGCTGCTGCGCAGCACGGCCTTGCCGACCGGGTGGCGTTCGGCCTGGTAGGTGTCCAGCAGCGCCTCGGGTGACCGACCCTTGACGACCGCGGCGAGCTTCCAGCCGAGGTTGGCCGCGTCCTGGAGGCCGGTGTTCATGCCCTGGCCGCCCGCCGGCGAGTGGACGTGCGCGGCATCGCCGGCGAGGAAGACCCGGCCGACCCGGTACCGCGGCGCCTGCCGTTCGTCGCTGTGGAAGCGGGAGAGCCAGCGCGCGTCGTGCATGCCGTAGTCGGTGCCCAGGGCGCGGCGGGTGACCTCCTTGACCTCGTCGAGGTCGAGCGGGGCGTCGTCGGGGACCTCATGGTGGCGGTTCCAGCCCATGACGCGGTACCAGCCGTCGCCGAAGGAGGCGATCATCGCGAAGGCGTCACCGGCCCCGTTGACGGTGAGCACGCTCTCGGGCCGCTCGGCGAGCCGTACGTCCGCCAGGAAGAGGGACTTGATGACGGAGACACCGGGGAAGGACAGGCCGACGGCCTGTCGTACGGCACTACGGTGGCCGTCCGCGCCGACGACATAGGCGGCGCGGCGCGTGACGACCGCCCCGTCCGGGCCGCGCACATCGAGGTCGACCCCGCTGTCGTCCTGCCGCAGCCCCACGACCTCGCTCTCGAAGAGGAACTCGACACCGAGCTCACGCGCCCGCCGCTCCAGCAGCCGCTCGACCTCGTACTGCGGGGTGATGAGCAGGAACGGGAAGCGGGACGGCAACGTGCCGAGATCGAGGGAGAGCCGGCGGAAGAGACGCAGCTCGGTGATGGTGCTGCCGGTGGCCAGCAGGTCGTCGGCGAGGCCGCGGGCGTCGAGCTGCTCCAGGGTGCGGGCGTGCACGCCGAAGGCGCGGGAGAGGTTGCTGATCTTGTGAGGGCGCTTCTCGACGAGGGTGACGGGGACGCCGGCGGCGGCGAGGTCACCGGCCAGGAGGAGACCGGTGGGGCCGGAGCCGACGACGAGCACGGGGTGGGTGGGGTTGGTGCCAGTGCCGGTGCCGGTGCCGTTCGTGGTGGTCATGGTGGCCTCCTGGTTGCCAACACTCGTTGGCCAACAAATGTTGGTCAACGCTTGTTGGCAACAATAGGGCGGCGCTGGCCAAGGCGTCAACACTTGTAGGCCTACACTTGTTGGCATGATGCAGAGCAGGCCCCCCACCCCGACCCCACCCCGTCGCTCCGAAGCCACCCGCACGGCGATCCTCGACGCGGCCCGCGAGCGCTTCGCGGCCGACGGTTACGACCGCGCCACCATCCGCGCCATCGCCAAGGACGCGAGCATCGATCCGTCGATGGTGATGCGGTACTACGGCAACAAGGAGGGCCTGTTCGCGGCGGCCGTCGCCATCGATCTGCGGCTGCCGGACCCGGCGTCGTTGCCCCGGGACGACGTCGGCCGGGCGCTGGTGACGCACTTCCTGGCCATGTGGGAGAAGAACGAGGTGCTCACGGCCCTGCTCAGGGTCGGCGCGACCAACCAGGCCGGGGCCGAGCGCATGCGGAGCATCTTCGGGGACCAGCTGCTGCCGGTCGCCCGCCGGGTGTGCCCCGACCCCGAGCAGGCCCCGGCGCGGGCGGCGCTGGTGTCGGCGCAGTTGCTCGGGCTGGCGCTCACGCGCTACGTACTGCGGTTTCCGCCCGCCGTGGACCTGGCCCCCGAGGAGGTCGTGGCATGGCTGGCGCCGACGGTGCAGCGGTATCTGACGGCGCCGTATCCGGCGTGAGCGCCACGTGTTCGTGAAGGTCCCCTGCCCGTGAGGGCCGCCCACCGGTGAACGCACCGAGGGCGCCGGCCTCGTCGTACGTACGGCGGATGCGCGTACGTACGACGAGGCCGGCGCCCTCGGGGAAGCTGTGACCGGACGGAGCCGTCCTGGTCAGGCCTTCGCCTTGACCTTCGCCTTCGGCTGGCGGTCCGTGGAGCGGTCCAGGACCATCACGAGGCCCGCGATGACCGCGAACAGCACGATCGGGGCCAAGACGAACTGGCCCAGCGTCTCCATGACGCTCAGGCCCGGACCGGGGTCGTCGCCGTCGTCACGCGCGAGCGCGAGCGCAGGGGACGACATGAGCAGCATCATCAGCGTCGTACCGGCAGCCAGGGCGCCGGCGCGCAGGGCGTTCTTCTTGTCCACGGGGCCAAAAGTACCGAACGCCGGGAGGGGCCGCGCGCCCGGGGTGCCGTAGGAGGCGCGGACCGCCCGGCATGACGCGCGGCCTGCCCGGCGTCATCCCCGCCGGGCCGCCTCGCCCCGCACCACCTCCACCAGCGCCCGCACCCGGGCCGACGCCGTCAGTTCCTCCAGCGTCACCGCCCGTCCCTCCGCGTCCGCGATCGGCAGTCGCCAGTTCGGGTACTGGTCCCAGGTCCCCGGCAGGTTCTGCGGGCGGCGGTCGCCCACGCCGTCCGGGAGCCAGATGCCGACCATGCGGGCCGGGGTGCGCAGCAGGAAGCGGTGGACGGCCTGGATCTCGGCCTCTTCCTGCGAGGTGCCGTGCCCGCCGTGTGTGCCGCGCAGCAGCCCGAGCCGGGAGAGCAGTCCCAGCCACTCGCCCGTGTCCGCCGACGCCGCCGCCTGCTCCTGCTCCAGTGGGCCGGTCAACAGGCCGAGGCTGTCGCGGAGTTGGACGTGTTCGCCGGTGAGGCGGGCCGCGGTGGGCGGCAGGTCGTGGGTGGTTGCGGTGGCGAGGCAGTCGGCGCGCCAGGAGTCCGGTGGCAGGGGGCGGGCGTCGCCGTCCCAGTCCCGCTCGAACCAGAGCACCGAGGTACCGAGCACGCCCCGCGCGCGCAGCGTCTCGCGCACGCCGGGCTCCACCGTGCCGAGATCCTCGCCGATCACCACCGCCCCGGCCCGGGAGGCCTCCAGCACCAGGATCGCGAGCATGGCCTCGGCGTCGTAGCGGACGTACGTCCCCTCCGTCGGCGTGTGCCCCTGCGGCACCCACCACAGCCGGAACAGCCCCATGACGTGGTCGATGCGCAGCGCGCCCGCGTAGCGGAACAACGCCCGCAGCAGTCGGCGGTACGGCTCGTATCCCGACTCGGCCAGCCGGTCCGGTCGCCAGGGCGGCAGCCCCCAGTCCTGGCCGCGCGCGTTGAAGGCGTCCGGTGGTGCGCCCACCGACATCCCGGCGGCGAAGTACTCCTGCTGGGCCCAGGCGTCCGCGCCCCCGGGGTGCACCCCGACGGCCAGGTCGTGCACGATCCCGACCCGCATCCCCGACTCCCGCGCGACCCGCTGGGCGGCGGTCAGCTGGCCGTCGGTGAGCCACGCGAGTCGGCAGTGGAGGTCGACCCGGTCCATCAACTCGCCCCGCGCGCGGGCGGTTTCGGGCGACCGAGGATCTCGTAGCCCCTCCGGCCAGCGCTGCCAGTCCGAGCCGTGCACCTCGGCCAGCGCGCACCACGTGGCGTGGTCCTCCAGCGCCTGCCCCTCCCGCGCGAGGAAGTCGGCGTACGCGGCCCGCCTCCCCGGCCCGAGCGGCACCTCGCGCACCAGCTCCAGCGCCTGGCGCTTCGCCTCCCACACCGCGTCCCGGTC
This sequence comes from Streptomyces sp. SD31, assembly GCF_052068475.1. NCBI lineage: Bacteria > Bacillati > Actinomycetota > Actinomycetes > Kitasatosporales > Streptomycetaceae > Streptomyces > Streptomyces sp. SD31. Next base: position 320,052 of record NZ_JBQHCX010000008.1, read on the forward strand.
GATCAACGCCCCGTTCTCCAGCACCGCTTCCCGCAGCCGCCCGGCCCGCTCCCGCAGCGCCCGCATCCGCTCGCGGTCCTCGATGTATGCGAACTCGGGCACGTCCTCGACCCGCAGATGCACCGGGTCGGGGAAGCGGCGGGAGGAGGGGCGGTAGGGGGACGGGTCGGTGGGCGCCCCCGGTACGGCCGCGTGCAGCGGGTTGACCTGCACGAATCCGGCGCCGAGCGCCCGGCCGGCCCAGGCGGCGAGTTCGGCGAGGTCGCCGAGGTCGCCCATGCCCCAGGAGCGGCGGGAGAGGAGGGAGTAGAGCTGGACGAGGAGGCCGTACGAGCGTTCGGTGGACGCGGGCAGGCGGGGCGGGGCGACGACCAGATGACTGGTCGCCGTACGGCCGTCGGGGGCGGTCGCCGTCAAGCGGTGGACGCCGGGTGGGAGTCGGTCGGCGGCGGCGCGGGTCTCGCCCTGTTCGGTCTCGATGTGCAGCCGGGTGCCGGACGGCAGGGATGCCAGCGCCTCGGGCTCGGCCCCGCTCCAGCACACCACCGTCGGCGGCAGCAGCCGCTCACGCAGCTCCCGCTCCCGCGCGGCGAGCGCGGCACCGACGGCTCCGGGGGTGCCCGTGTCGATGTCGAGGGCGGCCAGGGCGAGGGTGAGCGCGGTGGCGGAGGCCGTGACCGTACGGTCGGCGGACGGCTGGTAGGAGGTGGCGACGCCGTGCAGCTCGGCGAGCCGGGTCAGGTCGTCGGAGGGCAGGTCCTCGGGACTCCCAGGAGTCTCGGCAGGGGCTTCGGCCGACCGCTCTGCTGTCATCTACGGCCTCGGGAAATCCATGTCCATGTCCATACGGCTGTCCATACCCGCATCCCAGACGGCCGCCTCACTGGTCAGCGGCGCGGCGTCGGCGAGGGGCGGTTCGCTCGTGAGGGGCTCGACGTCGGGGAGGGGCGGTTCGCTGGTGAGGGGGGTCGCGAAGCAGGCGCCCTCGGCGCTGAAGACGCAGGCGTGCATCTCGGGTTCGGTGAAGACGCCTTCGTACGTCTCGCGCTCGCTGGGCGCCTCGGGTTTGGACAGGGCCGATGCTGTGGGCACGGGGGCCTCCTCGTCTGGTTCGGCGTGTGGGTTATCGCAGCCCTACCCAGCAGGCGCGGGGACAGACGTCCGGAGACAAACATCGTGCCTCTCGTCACATTCTGTTCCGCACGTCCTGTTCCGCCGCAGAGTTTTCTGCCCGCTTACTATTCACTCAGTACATGTACTCAGTGCATAATGATCGACATGAGCACCCGCCACATCCTGTTGGGGCTGCTCGCCACGGGGCCGAGCCATGGCTACGACCTCAAGCGACGCCACGACGAACGCTTCCCGCAAGCCCGCCCGCTGGCCTACGGGCAGGTCTACACGACCCTGCAGCGGCTGGTCCGCGACGGGCTCGCCGAGGTCGACGGCACCGATTCGGACGGCGGCCCGGAGCGCACCACGTACCGCTCGACGGACGACGGAGCGCGTGAACTGGCCAAGTGGGCCGGGGAGATCGCGCCGCCCGCGCCGTTCGTGACGAACGAGATCTTCGCCAAGGTCGTCGTGTCGATCCTGTCCGGCGGCGACCCCGAGGCCTATCTGCGCGCCCAGCGCGCCGCCCACATGGAGCGGATGCGAGAGCTCACGGCGGTCAAGACCGCGCAGGGCACCGATCTCGCGACCGTGCTCTCGGCGGACTACGCCCTCAACCACCTCGACGCCGACCTCCGCTGGATGACGACCACGGCGGCCCGGCTCACCACCTTGACCGCGGAGGTCGACGCAGCATGAGCAACACAGGGGAAGGCACGGTGCCGCTGCTGGCGGCCCGTGACCTCGTCAAGGCACACGGCAGGACCGAGGCCCTGCGCGGCGCCTCGATCGAGCTGCGGGCCGGCGAGATCCTCGCCGTCACCGGCGCCAGCGGCAGCGGGAAGTCCACGCTGCTGCACTGCCTGGCCGGCATCGTCCGCCCGGACACCGGCTCGGTGACGTACGACGGGCAGCGGCTGGACCAGCTGCCGGAGAAGCGGTTGAGCGAGCTTCGGCGTACGGAGTTCGGCGTGGTCTTCCAGTTCGGGCAGCTGATCCCCGAGCTGACGGCCCTGGACAACGTCGCGCTGCCGCTGCTGCTCGCCGGTGCCCGCCGGCAGGAGGCTCAGGCGAAGGCCGGTGAGTGGCTGGAGCGGTTCGGGGTGCGCGGACAGGAGGAACTGCGGCCGGGCGAGATGAGCGGCGGCCAGGCGCAGCGGGTGGCCCTGGCCCGGGCCCTGGTCACCGGCCCGAAGGTGGTCTTCGCGGACGAGCCGACCGGGGCACTGGACTCCCTGGCGAGCGAGCAGGCGATGACGGCCCTGGCGCACACGGCCCGCGAGTCGGGCACGGCGGTGGTGCTGATCACCCACGACGCCCAGGTGGCGGCGTACGCGGACCGCGAGCTGCGGTTGAGCGACGGGACCGTGGCCCCGCTGGAGGTGGCCGCATGAGAGCCGATCTTCGGCTGGCCTGGCTGCTCACCCGGGGGTCCGACCGGCGCGAGTGGTGGCGGGTGGGGCTCACCGCACTCGGGGCGGCGCTCGCGACCGGTTTCGCGGCGGCGGGCGTCGCGCTGGCCTCGCTCGACGGCTACAACAGCGTGCCGCTCGCTCACGGCCTGCTGAACACCGCCGGAGGCCGCTCCGGGGTGATCTTCACCCTGGCGCTCCTCCTCATTCCGGTGCTCGGATTCCTCGGCCAGAGCGCGCGCATCGGCGCCGTCCACCGCGACCGGCGACTCGCCGCACTGCGCCTGGCCGGGGCCACGCCCTGGCAGGTGCGCCGGATCGCCGCACTGGAAGCGGGGCTCGCCTGTCTGCTGGGCTCGGCGCTCGCCACCGCGGTCGCGGTGCCCGTACTGCTGTCCCAGTGGACCAGTCCGACCCTCCTGGCCTGGACGGGGATGGCCCTGGTAGCCCTGGCCGTGCCGACGTTGGGCGCGGCGGTGTCCGCACTGGCGTTGCGCCGGGTGGTGGCGTCACCGCTCGGCTGGGTGCGCCGGGTGCGGGCCGGCCGGCGTCCGGGGCGGGTGTTCCTGGTGGCGACCGGGCTGCTCGCGGTGCTGGCGGCACTGACCTCGCTGACCCCGATGTACGACAGGCCCCAGCGTTTCTCCCCCGTCGCGCTGTTCGTCCTGGCCCTGGCCCTGCTGGTCGGCGCCGCGGCGGTGTGGCTGACCGGCTGGTCCTCCGGCCTGCTGGGCCGCACCCTCGCGGCCCGGGCCCAGCGCCCGGACCTGCTGATCGCGGCGGAACGGCTGCGCGACGACCCGTGGGCGGCGGCCCGCACCCACGCGGCCGTGCTGCTGGTGACCGTCGTCGCCACCGGCTTCGTGGGGGTGCGGCAGGTGTTTCTCGCCGATCTGCACGCCATGCGCCGCCTGGGCCGACTCGGCATGGACATGGAGTTCTATACGACGGGCCTCGATCTGACGGCGGCCGCGATCCTCGTCGCCCTCGGGATCGTCCTGTCGGCCCTCGCGCTCGGCACGGCCGAGTCCCTGGCCACCCGGCGCAGGGGCCTGGCCGTGCAGAACGCGGCCGGGGTCCCGCGCGAGGTGCTGGCCCGGGCGCTGTTCCTCGAGACCGCGCTCCCGCTGGTCCCGGCGGTCGTGGTGGCGGGCTCCGGCGGCATGGCGATCGGCGCCTGGTACGCATCGATCGCCACTGAGTGGACAGTGCCGGACGTGCCGTACGTCTCCCTGCTGGTCCCCTTCGCGGTGTACGCCTGCTGCCTGCTGGCCGCGGCCACCTCACTGCCCCTGCTGCACCGCTCGGTCCGCCCGGCGGAGCTGCGCTACGGGTGAGGACGGCCGGACGGCCGCGCGACCGTCCGGCCCTGGGGGCACGGGGGACCCCCGGGGCCGGATGCCACGCACACGGCACGACGGGTATGCGAAGGCCCGGACCGTCAGGCGGAAATGCCGTCGATCCGGGCCATGGCGTCCTCCGCGCCGAACGGCTGCAAGTACGGCAGCCAGCGCGGGTCCCTGTGCCCGGTGCCGATGATGCGCCAGGCGAGACCGGTGGGCGGGGCGGGTTTGTGGCGCAGCCGCCAGCCGATCTCGAAAAGGTGTCGGTCGGCCTTCACGTGGTTGCAGCGGCGGCACGAGGCCACCACGTTGTCCCAGACGTGCTTGCCCCCGCGGCTGCGCGGGATGACGTGGTCGACGCTGGTTGCGACGCCACCGCAGTACATGCACCGGCCCCCGTCGCGCGCGAAGAGCGCCCTACGGGTCAGAGGAACGGGCCCCCGATAGGGAACCCGGACGAATCGCTTGAGCCGGACCACGCTGGGTGCGGGGACTGTGACGGTTGCGCTGTGCATGAAGGCGCCGGACTCCTCGAGGCATACGGCCTTGTTCTCGAGGACGAGGACGAGCGCGCGGCGGAGCGGTACGACGCCGAGTGGCTCGTACGACGCGTTGAGGACCAGGACATGCGGCACGGATGCCTCCTTGGGCGTCGGCGGCGCGTGGCTCGCGCCGGGACGATCTGTAGTCAGTGTCCCCTCTTGCCTGGTGAAAGCGCCACCATGTCCCGGTAACGGGCTGAGAGTGTTTTCGACCACATCTGATTCATCCCCAGGATGACGAACGGTTCATCCCTCCAGTTCATCCCCCGGTGGGCACGGTTCCTCCCTTGAACATGGCGACGATCCACACACGATGCCCCGATAGTGTGGTGGGCCTGCCCCACCGGTGACCTTTTCGTGACCTTGACCATCTGCCGGTGGGGCGGGCCGCTGCACTGGAGGTACCAGCCGTGTCCTTGCCCGCCGTCCTACTGGCCGCCGGTTCGACCCCGTCACCATCCCCCTCGGAGACGACCACCCCGGCGGTCCCCTCGATCCAGGACGCCCAGGAGAGCGCTACCCAGGCCGCGAGCTGGTTCGAGGAGAACTGGTCGACCTGGCTCGCCATAGGTCTGAAGATCCTGCTGATCCTGGTGATCGCGGCGGTGCTGAGAATGGCGATCCGGCGGGCGATCACCAAGCTCATAGACCGGATGAACCGCACGGCGCAGGCGGTGGACGGCACGGCCCTCGGCGGCCTGCTCGTCAACGTCGAGCGCCGCCGTCAGCGCTCGCAGGCGATCGGCTCGGTCCTGCGGTCGGTGGCCAGCTTCCTGATCATGGGCACCGCGGCCCTGATGATCCTCTCCACCTTCGACATCAACCTGGCCCCGCTGCTGGCCTCCGCCGGTGTGGCGGGCGTGGCGATCGGCTTCGGCGCCCGCAACCTGGTCACGGACTTCCTCTCCGGCGTCTTCATGATCCTGGAGGACCAGTACGGCGTCGGCGACTCGATCGACGCGGGCGTCGCCTCCGGCGAGGTCATCGAGGTCGGCCTGCGCGTGACCAAGCTGCGCGGCGACAACGGCGAGATCTGGTACGTCCGCAACGGCGAGGTCAAGCGGATCGGCAACCTCTCGCAGGGCTGGTCGACGGCCGGCGTGGACGTCACGGTCCGCTCCTCCGAGGACCTGGACAAGGTCAAGCGCAACATCGGCGAGGTCGCCGAGAAGATGAGCAAGGAGGAGCCCTGGAACGAGCTCCTCTGGGGCCCGATCGAGGTCCTCGGCCTGGACAGCGTGCTGCTGGACTCGATGGTCGTACGGGTGTCCGCGAAGACGATGCCCGGCAAGTCCCTGACGGTGGAACGCGAGCTGCGCTGGCGCATCAAGCGCGCCTTCGACGCCGCCGACATCCCGATCGTCGGCCGCGCCCCCCTCACCACGGAGGAGGCGGCCGCGACCGACCCGACGGCGGGCATGGCGGCTCCGTCGGCGTACTCCAACACGTCCTCTCCGCAGGCCCAGGCGGCTACGCCGCTGGCGCCGCCGAGCGTGACGAAGTAGGCGGGGGGACGGGAGCGGGGGCAGGCGTACGGCGAAGGGCGCGCGCGGTCAGCGGGCACGGACCTCAGTCGACCCACTCCCGCCACCGTGGCCAAGGCCGCTCACACCGCCCCTCGGCGATCGCCTTCTCGTACTCCCGCCGGGCGAGTTCCTCCAACTCACGCCCGGTCGCAGGCTTGCTGCCGATGGTGGTGACCCTGGAGAAGGCGATCAAGCACTCGCCGTGCGATACGGGCCGCGTCGCCCAGAAGACGAAGGACACGCCCGCGATGATCACGGCGAGCGAGGCGAGGGCGAGCAGCGCACGGCGACGGTCACGCGTCATCCGCGCAGCCTAGCCGCACCCGATCACAGCGCCGCCAGAACCGGTCATCGCGCCCAGGGGGGCGTCCTGTACAACCCTTGGTGGTCAACGCGAGGGGGGCTGGGCATGGCGGGCGAGCGATCGTTGGGGCGGGGTTTCGGGTGGCTGTGGGCGGCGTACGGGGTCAGTACGTTCGGGACCCGGCTCGCCTTCGACGCGTTCCCGATCATCGCGGTCGTCGTGCTGCACGCCGGGGCGAGTGAGGTGGCGCTGCTGGCGGCCTCGGGGCTCGCGGTGGGGGCGGCGGTGGCGGTGCCGCTCGGGGCATGGGTGGAGCCGCGCCGGAAGCGGCCGGTGATGGTCGCGGCGGACCTGATCCGGTGCGCGGCGCTGCTGAGCGTCCCCGCCGCCTTCGCGCTGGACGGGCTCGGCCTCGGCCAGCTGCTGGTGGTGTCGGTGGTGGTCGCCGCGGCGGACATCACGTTCACCGCGGCGAGCGGGGCGTATCTGAAGTCCCTCGTGGCCCCGGAGGACCTGCTCGTGGCGAACGGCCGCTTCGAGGCCACGACATGGACGGCCACCGCGCTCGGCCCGCCGCTCGGCGGGGTGGCGATCGGCGTGTTCGGCCCCATGGCGACGGTCCTGGCGGACGCGGCCAGCTATCTGCTGTCGGCGCTGGGCATCCGGGCGATCGGCGGTAAGGAAAGGCAACAGACCCGTCCTGACGCGCCCTCGGGCCTGCGGGTGCGCGACCTCCCGGCGGGCTGGCGGCACATCCTCACCCACCCCACGCTGCGCCCGCTGTTCCTCAACACGATCCTGGTCAACGCCCTGATCATGGCGCCGGCCCCGGTGTTCGCCGTCCTCATGCTCGGCCAACTCGGCTTCGCCCCCTGGCAGTACGGCCTCGCCTTCGCCGTCCCGTGCCTCGGCGGCCTGCTGGGCTCCCGCCTGTCGCGGCGCCTGGTCGCCCGGTACGGCCGACACCGGGTCCTGCTCACCGCCGGCGCCCTGCGCGCCTGCTGGCCCGTCGGCCTGGCCTTCGTCGGCCCGGGGACGTCCGGCCTCCTGCTCGTCATGGTCGTCGAGTTCGGCCTGATCACCTGCATGGGCGTCTTCAACCCGGTACTCGCCACCACCCGCCTGGAACGGACCCCGTCGGACCGGATCACCCGCACCTTGTCGGCATGGCAGGTCACGAGCCGGACGACGACCGCGGCCATGACGGCGCTGTGGGGCCTGCTGGCGGCGCTGACCGGGCCCCGCGTCGCGATCGCCCTCGCCGGGGTCCTACTGCTGGCGACTCCGCTGCTGCTCCCCCGGCAGGAGCGCGCGCCGCAGCACAGCACCACCGGGTAACGACAGTCACGACGGTAACGACTGGGTCGCCTGGTATAGACCTCTCTTGACGCCGCCTTCTCCTCGGGTCTACCTTCCTGGACAACCCGATAGGAAACTTTCCTAACAGTGATCCTGGATGGACTTCCGTCGTAGATCGCTGAGAAGCTGGTCAGCCGAAAGGCAGGTGTCGAGCCCATGGCAGGAACCGCCGGTACGCCGGGCACCCCGCGCGTCCTGCGCGCCATGAACGACCGTGCCGCCCTGGACCTCCTCCTGGAGCACGGGCCGCTGTCCCGCACGCGGATCGGCAAGCTCACCGGCCTCTCCAAGCCGACCGCCTCCCAGCTGCTCGCCCGCCTCGAAGCCGCCGGCCTCGTCCTGGCCACCGGCACGACGGAGGGCCGCCCCGGTCCGGGCGCCCAGCTGTACGAGGTCAATCCGGCCGCCGCGTACGCCGCGGGGCTCGATGTCACCCCCGAACGCATCCTCGCCGCCGTCGCCGACATCACGGGCCGCACGGTGGGGTCGTACGAACTGCCCACCCCCGGCAGGCGACCGGCCCAGCCCGTCGTCCGGCAGGTCACCGACGCCCTCGACGGCGCGGTGAAGGCGGCAGGCCTCGCCCGCGACGACGTCCACCGGCTCGTCATCGGCACCCCCGGCGCCTTCGACCCCAACACCGGCCGGCTGCGCTACGCCTCCCACCTCCCCGGCTGGCACACGCCCGCGCTCCTGGACGAACTCGCCGCCGCCCTGCCGATGCCGGTCGAGTACGAGAACGACGTCAACCTCGTGGCGGTGGCCGAGCAGCAGCTCGGCGCGGCCCGCGGCCACGAGGACTTCGTACTGCTGTGGAACGAGGGCGGCCTCGGTGCCGCCCTGGTCCTCGGCGGGCGCCTGCACCGCGGCTGGACCGGTGGCGCGGGCGAGGTAGGTTTCCTGCCGGTTCCGGGCGCACCCCTGGTCCGCCAGGTGACCAAAGCCAACAGTGGCGGCTACCAGGAGCTGGCCGGTTCGCAGGCGATCCCCCAACTCGCACGCGAACTCGGCATGACGAACATCCCGTCGGGGCCGTACACCGAGGCCGCCGCCCAACTCGTCGAACGGGCCGCCGCGGAGGACACCGTCCTGGGCCGGCTCCTCCTGGAGACCTACGCGACCCGGCTGGCCACCGGTCTCGCCTCCCTGGTCTCCGTCCTCGACCCCGAACTGGTCGTCCTCAGCGGCGCCTCCCTCGCCTCCGGCGGTGAGGTGCTGCGCACCCTCGTCCAGGCCGAACTGGAGGAGCTGGCCGCGTCCCGGCCCCGGCTCGTCGTCGGCGACGTCCGTGAACACCCTGTGTTGCGGGGCGCGTTGGAGAGCGCGCTCGCGACCACGCGCGACGAGGTGTTCGACACCGCGCGCTGAGCGCCCGCCCCGTCGGCGCACCTCCACACACCCACTGACCCACCCCCCGCCTTCCTTCACCCACCCCTGTCCCGCCTTAGGGAGACCTCGCCATGCCCGGAAAGTCCTGGAAAGTCATACCCACACCGTCCCGCAAGGCTGCCGCCGCTCTCGCCGCCACCGCCTCCCTGACCCTTCTCGCCACGGCCTGTACCGGCCAGTCGGAGTCCGCCGCCACCGACGACCCCGACGCCAGGACGACGATCACCTTCTGGCACGGCTGGAGCGCGCCCGCCGAGGTCAAGGCGATCCAAGCGAACGTCGACCGCTTCGAGAAGGCCCACCCGAACATCACGGTGAAGGTCGTCGGCAACATCAACGACGACAAGCTCAACCAGGCGCTGCGCGCGGGCGGTTCGAACGGGCCGGACGTGGTGTCGTCGTTCACGACCTCCAACATCGGCAAGTTCTGTTCCTCGGGCGCCTTCCTCGACCTGAAGCCGTTCATCGAGAAGTCGAAGCTCGACCTCGACAAGACCATCCCGAAGCCGATGCTGGACTACACCCAGTTCGAGGGCACCCGCTGCGCCCTGCCCCTGCTGGGCGACGCCTACGGCCTCTACTACAACAAGGACGCCTTCGAGGAGGCGGGCATCAAGTCCCCGCCGAAGACCTGGTCGGAGTTCGCGAAGGTCGCCGAGAAGCTGACGAAGAGCAAGGGCGACAGCTACGAGCAGCTCGGGTTCATGCCGACCTACCACGGCTACGAGACGGTCGTGGACCACTACATGTCCCAGTGGGACCACGCCTACTTCGACAAGGACGGCAAGTCCAACATCGCCAAGGACCCGGCCTTCGCCGAGATGTTCACGTACCAGAAGAAGCTCGTCGACGACCTCGGCGGCTTCGCGAAGCTGGAGAAGTACCGCAACACCTTCGGTGACGAGTGGGGCGCCAAGCACCCGTTCCAGACCGGCCAGGTGGCCATGCAGCTCGACGGCGAGTGGCGCCTCGGCATGGCGCAGGACGCGGGCGTCGACTTCGAGATCGGCACCGCCCCCATGCCCGTGGCCGACGACGAGGTCGACGAGTACGGCAAGGGCTTCCTCTCCGGCACGATCATCGGCATCGCTCCGCAGAGCGAGAAGCAGAACGCGGCATGGGAACTGGTGAAGTACCTGACGACCGACACCGAGGCCGTCGTCTCCTTCGCCAACGCCATCCACAACGTGCCGTCCACGTTCGCGGCCCTGAAGTCGCCCGACCTGAAGGTGGACCCCGGCTTCAAGACGTTCCTGGACATCGCCCAGAACCCGCACTCGAACACCCCGCCGGCCTCCGTCAACGGCTCCACGTACCAGACGACGCTGCAGGACTTCGGCTACCAGTACGAGTCGGGCAAGGTGAAGGACCTCAAGGCCGGCCTGGAGAAGACCGCCCGGCAGATCGACACCGACATCGAGCAGGCGAAGTAGCGCCCGATGTCCACGCACACTCTCCGCGCGAAGCGCCGCAGGTCGGCGCTTCGGACGGTGGCCTTCCTGTCACCGTGGCTCATCGGGTTCGGCGTCTTCTTCGCCTATCCGCTGGTGTCCACCGTGTACTTCTCGCTGATGAAGTACGACGGCTTCGGCACGCCGGTCTTCCGCGGCCTGGGCAACTGGGCCTACGTCTTCGAGGACTACCCGCTGTTCTGGCCGGCGCTGCGCAACACGCTCTGGCTGGTGCTGGTGATGGTGACCTGCCGGGTGGCGTTCGGGCTCGGCATCGGCCTGCTGATCACGAAGATCAAGACCGGCACGGGTGTCTTCCGCACCCTCTTCTACCTGCCGTACCTCGCCCCGCCGGTCGCCGCGACGCTGGCCTTCGTCTTCCTCCTCAACCCCGGCACCGGTCCCGTCAACTCCGTCCTGGACGGCCTGGGCCTGCCCACACCCGGCTGGTTCACGGACCCCGCCTGGTCCAAGCCGGCCCTCACCGCGCTCGCGCTGTGGGGCGTGGGCGACCTCATGGTCATCTTCATGGCCGCGCTGCTCGACGTACCCAAGGAGCAGTACGAGGCCGCGGAGCTGGACGGGACGTCGGCCTGGCAGCGGTTCCGGTTCGTCACCCTGCCGAACATCTCACCGATCGTGATGTTCGCCGTGGTCACGGGTGTGATCCAGACGATGCAGTACTACACACAGCCCCTGGTGGCCGGGAAGGTCGCCTCCGGCATCATCGGCGGCTCGGGCCAGCAGTTCGAGCCGGGCTACCCGGACAAGTCCACGCTGACCCTCCCGCAGCTCGTCTACAACCTCGGCTTCCAGCGCTTCGACTACGGCTCGGCCTGCGTGGTCGCGCTGGTGCTGTTCACGCTGGCCATGGCCTTCACCGCGCTGCTGATGCGGCGTCGGGGCGGACTGATGCAGGCAGGTGACTGACCATGAGTCAAGTACTGGACAAACCAGTTCAGTTGGGAACCCCAACAGTCGCTGAGCGCACGGCCCGCCGCAGGGCGCTCCTGGAGTGGATCGCCGTCCACTCCCTCGGCGTCGCGGCCGCCCTCTTCTTCACGCTGCCCTTCGTGTTCGTCGTCCTGACCTCGCTGATGAGCGACCAGCAGGCGCTCACCCGCGACCTGGTCCCGGACACCTGGGAATGGGGCAACTACACCAAGGTCTTCGACACGCCCGGCTTCCTGACCTGGTGGAAGAACACCCTGATCTACGCCGGCCTGGGCACGGTCCTCACCGTCGTTTCGTCCGTCCCGGTGGCGTACGCGCTCGCCAAGTTCCGCTTCCGCGGCCGGAACCTGTCCTTGATGCTGGTCATCTCGATGATGATGCTGCCGCCCCAGGTGATCATCATCCCGATGTACCTGTTCTGGGCCAAGCAGTTGGACCTCTCGGGGACCCTCTGGCCCCTGATCATCCCGATGGCCTTCGGAGACGCGTTCTCGATCTTCCTCCTGCGCCAGTTCCTGATGACGATCCCGAACGAGTACCTGGACGCGGCACGGGTGGACGGCTGCGGTGAACTCCGCACACTCCTGCGGGTGGTCCTTCCCATGGCGAAACCGGGCATAGCCGCTGTGGCCCTGTTCCAGTTCTTCTACGCGTGGAACGACTACTTCGGCCCCCAGATCTACGCGTCCGAGAACCCGGGCGCCTGGACGCTGTCCTACGGCCTGGAGTCGTTCAAGGGGGCACACCACACCGACTGGAACCTGACGATGGCCGCGACCGTACTGGTCATGGCCCCCGTGATCCTCGTGTTCTTCTTCGCCCAGAAGGCGTTCGTAGAGGGTGTCACGCTCACCGGAGTAAAGGGTTGATGAAAGCATGAAACTCACCGTGGTCGGCGGCGGCTCGACCTACACCCCCGAACTCATCGACGGCTTCGCCCGCCTCCGGGACACCCTGCCCATAGAGGAACTGGTCCTGATGGACCCGGCGACGGACCGCCTGGAACTGGTGGGTGGTCTGGCCCGCCGTATCTTCGCCCGCCAGGGGCACAACGGCACGATCACCACCACGACAGACCTGGACGCGGCGGTGGACGGCGCGGACGCGGTCCTCCTCCAGCTCCGCGTGGGCGGCCAGGCGGCCCGCGAGCAGGACGAGACCTGGCCCCTGGACTGCGGCTGCGTGGGCCAGGAGACGACGGGCGCGGGCGGCCTCGCCAAGGCCCTGCGCACCGTACCCGTGGTCCTCGACATCGCGGACCGGGTCCGCCGTTCCAACCCCACCGCATGGATCATCGACTTCACCAACCCGGTCGGCATCGTGACCCGGGCCCTGCTCCAGGCGGGCCACAAGGCGGTCGGCCTGTGCAACGTGGCGATCGGTTTCCAGCGCAAGTTCGCGGCCATGCTGGGCGTGACGCCCGCCGACGTCCACCTCGACCACGTGGGCCTGAACCATCTCACCTGGGAGACCGGGGTACGCCTCGGCGGCCCCGAGGGCGAGGACGTGCTGCCGAAACTGCTGTCCGGCCACGGTGACACCATCGCCGCCGACCTGCACCTCCCCCGCCCCCTCCTGGACCGCCTGGGCGTGGTGCCGTCGTACTACCTGCGTTACTACTACGCCCACGACGAGGTGGTGCGAGAACTGCGCACCAAACCGTCGCGCGCCGCGGAAGTGGCGGAAATGGAAAGAAGGTTGCTCACCCTCTACGCCGACCCTGCCCTCGACGAGAAGCCGGAGCTGCTCTCCAAGAGGGGCGGCGCGTACTACTCGGAGGCCGCGGTGGACCTGGCGGCCGCCCTGCTGAACGGCGCCGGCAGCCCGTACCAGGTGGTCAACACCTACAACAAGGGCACGCTCCCCTTCCTCCCCGACGACGCGGTGATCGAGGTACAGGCCGGGGTGGGTGCGAGGGGCGCGCTCCCTCTCCCGATCCCGGCCCCGGACCCCCTGTACGCGGGCCTGATGGCCCAGGTCACGGCCTACGAGGACCTGGCCCTCGACGCGGCCCTGCACGGCGGCCGCGCCCGAGTCTTCAAGGCGCTGCTCTCCCATCCCCTGATCGGCCAGTACGCGTACGCGGAGAAACTCACCGACCAACTGATCGCACACAACCGGGAGCACCTCGCGTGGGCATGACCGCACGTGTCCTCGCCGTAGACGCGGGCAACAGCAAGACCGACGTGGCGGTGGTGGCGGCCGATGGAACCGTGCTGGCCACGGCCCGCGGAGGCGGATTCCGCCCGCCGACGGTAGGCGTGGAGCCGGCGTTGGACGCCCTCGCCGCAGCGGTGGAAGAGGCCTTCGCCGCGGCCGGCGTCACCCGCGCCGACCACGTCTCGGCCTGCCTGGCGAACGCCGACTTCCCGGTGGAGGAGGAGACCCTGGCGAGCGCGCTGCACGCACGCGCGTGGGGCACGACCGTCGACGTCCGCAACGACACCTTCGCCATCCTCCGGGCGGGCGTGGCGGAACCCCGCGGTGTGGCCGTCGTCTGCGGCGCCGGCATCAACTGTGTGGGCATGCGGCCCGACGGCCGTACGGCCCGCTTCCCGGCGCTGGGCCGTATCTCCGGCGACTGGGGCGGCGGCTGGGGGCTGTCGGAGGAGGCCCTGTGGCACGCGGCCCGGGCGGAGGACGGCCGCGGAGTGCCCACGGCGTTGGCGCACACCCTCCCCGCCCACTTCGGCCTGCCGACGATGTACGCCCTGATCGAGGCCCTGCACCTCGAACACATCGCCCCCGCCCGCCGCCACGAACTGACCCCGGTCCTGTTCAGCACGGCCGCGGCCGGGGACCCGGTCGCCCGCGAGCTCGTCGACCGCCTGGCCGACGAGGTGGTGACGATGGCAACGGTCGCCCTGACCCGGCTGGACCTCCTGGAGGAGGAGACACCGGTGCTGTTGGGCGGGGGCGTCCTGGCGGCGCGGCACCCCCGACTGATCGACGGCATCCGGGACTTGCTCGCCTCCCGAGCCCCCAAGGCGGTGCCGGGGGTGGTCACGGCGCGTCCGGTGCTGGGGGCGGCGTTGCTGGGACTGGACCGGGTGGGGGCGGAGGCGGAGGTGCATGAACGGGTACGCACCCACTTCGAATCCTGAACGCCGGCTCGCATCACTCAGCCCGTCCGGCGTTTGAGGACGAGGCCCGTTCAGGGCCGAAGCGGGGGTCTGGGGGCCGCAGGCCCCCAGGGAACCGATCTGATTCCCGCCGCGTGTTCATGGGCAGGGGGTGTGCGGGGATCCCTGCCCAGCCGCCGGCAGGCATTCCGCTGCGATCCGATCAAGATCCAGCGAAGCCCGGTGCGGATGTCAGTCCCGGCAGCGATACTTGCCGCGACGGATGACCACGGGGGAGGTCAGCAGTGACACAGACGCCGAAGAGCGCGGCACCACCACCGGGACACGCCCCGGCACCCGGCGCACCCACCATGCCGTCCGTACCGCCACAGCCCGCCCGGCCCGCCACGCCCCCGGCCTCCCCCACCGCACCGGCCGCGGGGCCCCGCCGCACCGCCTTCGCCGAGGGCCTCGACCAGCTCCGTGCGGCCGCCACCACCGAACCCGGCCGCCTGCGGATCATCGGCGCCCTCCTCGCCCTCCTCGTGGTCGCCTTCGGCGCCGTGGCCGCCTGGCAGATGACCGAGCGGGCCACAGCCGCCGACGACGTCCTCAACCGCAGCCAGCCCCTCACCTCGGACGCGGCCGACATCTACCGCTCCCTGGCGGACGCCAACACCGCGGCGGCCAGCGGCTATCTCGCAGGCCTGCAGGAAAAGCCCGCGATGCGCGAGGGCTACGAGAGCGACATCCGCAGGGCGGCCTCGAAACTCGTCACCGCCGCCGCCAACTCCGAACCGGGTTCCACCTCGGCGAACACCATCGCCGAACTCAGCAGGCTGCTGCCGCAGTACAAGGGCCTGGTCGAAACCGCGAGGGCCAACAACCGCCAGGGCTACCCCGTGGGCGGCGCCTATCTGCGCGCGGCGAACGAGATGATGCAGCAGAAGATGCTGCCGGCCGCCGAGAAGCTCCACCGGACGGAGAACCAGCGCCTGCGCGACGACTACGCGGACGCGAAGTCGTTCCCCTGGGCCGCGGCCGGCCTCGGCCTCCTCGCCCTGGCCGCCCTCGCCTGGGCCCAGCGCCGCAACTACCGGCGCACCAACCGGGTCCTGAACCACGGCCTGGTCACCGCCACGGCCGCCTCCACCGTGGTCCTGCTGTGGCTCGCCGTGGGCCACACCGTCGCGCGCGCGGGCCTGACCGACTCCTACGACCACGGCGTCCGCTCGCTGAACGTGCTGCACGAGGCCCGCATCGCCTCCCTGACCGCCCGCAGCGACGAGAACCTGAACCTGGTCCGCCGCGGCGCGGACACCACGACGCTCGACGACGGCACGGTGGTGGACGCGTACGAGTGGGGCTACGACCAGGAGATCGAACAGCTCGGCAAGGCGCTCGTCCGCGCCGCGGACCTCGCCGACGACACGGCGGGGAAGAAGCCCGTTCAGGACGCGAACGGCTTCATGAAGATCTGGAAGGACCGCCACGTCATCGCCCGCGACGACAACAACTCGGGTAACTACCAAGCCGCCCGCGACCGCGTCATCGGCGCCGCGAAGGAGCCGACGAGCGTGTGCTTCGACAATGTCGACAAGGCAATCGCGGCGGCGCTCAAGCACGAGCAGCAGGAGTTCCAGCAGGCCGCGAGCGACGGCCGTGACTCGCTGACCGGCCTCCCGACCGGCGCCGCGGTCCTCGCGGTCCTGGGCGCGGCCGGCGCGGTACTCGGCATCGGTCGCAGGCTGTCGGAGTACCGGTGAAAGGGGGCAGGACGATGAACGCACGCGATGGCTCGGTTCGCCTCCGCGGTGCGGGCAGCCCGTGGCGGCGTCTGCGGGCCGGCCTGCGTGGGTGGGGCGGGGTGGGCGCGATGGCGTTCGTCTGCGCCCTGGCGGTGGCCTTCGCGCTGCTGCTGCCCCTGACCCAGCCCGGCGGGGACGGCGGTACGGTCATCGGGGGCCGGGGGGTCGCCCACAGCAGCCAGGTACGGGCCGCGGAGGACTGTGAGAAGCCGCAGGACAAGAGCCTGTCGCCGTCCGGCGGCGACGGGAAGACCCCGACCGTCGACGCCATCAAGGACCGCAAGGACCGGCGCCTGATCGTCGGCGTCGACACCAACAGCTACCGCTGGGGTTACCTCGATCCGAACAACCCCTCCGGTGAGCTGGAGGGGTTCGACATCGACCTGGTCCACCGGATCGCCCAGGACATCCTCGGTGACCGCGACGCGGTGCAGTTCAAGGCCATCCCGACCAGCCGCCGTATCGAGGCGGTCCAGAAGGGCGAGGTCGACATGGTGGTCCGCACCATGACGATCAACTGCGACCGCATCGAGCAAGTCGCCTTCTCCGCCCCCTACTTCGTCACCGGCCAGCAGGTCCTGGCGCCCAAGACCTCGACGATCACGGGCTACAACGACACCCTCGCCGGCAAGCGCATCTGCTCGGCGACGGGTTCCACGGCGTACGACAACCTCGAAGCAGGCAAGGAGAACCGCGACCTCCCCGCCTCCGCCGACATCAGGACCACCGTCCCCAACCAGCTCGACTGCCTGGTGAAGTTGCAGCTCGGGCAGGTCGACGCGGTCGTGACGGACGGCGCGCTCGCCGCGAGTCAGGCCGCGCAGGATCCCACAGTGGAACTCAAGGGCGGACTGTTCACCGACGAGTACTACGGCGTGGCGATGAAACGGGGCTCCGACGATCTGGTACGCCAGGTCAACCGGACCCTGGAGAACTACGTCAAGGACGGCGGCTGGGAGGCGTCGTACGAGAAGTGGCTGCACCCGACGATGGACCAGGGCGACAAGAAGTCGGCGTCGGCGACCCCTCCCGCAGCCCGGTACAAGTGACCGACCATCAACTGACGAAGACCACTGACGGAACACAACGCAGCGAGAGGTGATCGATGGGCGTCACGGACCCCGCCGGGCCGGTGATGGACCGGGACGAGGTGGACCGTGCGCTGGCGCGGCTCGGCGCGGAACACGAGGCGATCGAGACCTCGCTCCTCGCCCTGCAGGACCACGCGGGCCGCAGACTTCTCGAGGGCGCCGAGCTCACGGGCATCACCAAGGAGCGCTGGACGGCCGCGGAGGCGTCGATCACGCTGCTGTGGGCGTACTTCGACGCGTACACGGACGCGTTGCGCTCCGCCCGTGAGATCCGTTCCCGGCGCCGCTGGTCCAGCCGCGACGACCTGGTGGAGCTGACGGAACTGCTGCGCGGCGAGTCCGTGACGGTGGCCGGAAGCGCCACGGCAACGGCCAACGCCCCGACCCTGCACGGCGGTTCGGGCAAGCTGAGCGAACAGTTCACCCTGGCCACCCTGGTGGACCGGATGAACGAGCTGTACGCGACCTCGCTGGACATGGTCGTCGCCGCCGACGCGGTCTGGTCGGCTCTGCCTGCCCGCATCGATTTACTCGCCGCGGAGCTCCAGCGCACCCGCCGGCTCGCGCACTCCGTGGGCGTACGCCCCGGCGAGCACCCGGCGGGCGACGACCTGGAACGCATCACGCGCACGCTCACCAACCTGCGCGCCCAGGTGGTGTCCGACCCGCTCGCCTACTGGGTCCCCACCCAAGGGAGTTCGGCACCCGGCGGGGGCAAGCCGGACACCACGGTCTACGACCGGGAGGCGCGCGCACTGGAGGACGTACGCCGAGAGATCGACGCCGTCCTGACGGTCCGTCAGGACGCCGAGCAACGCCTGATCAAGCTGCGCGACGTACTCTCCCGTGCGGACCGCACACTCGCCGAGGCCCGCACCGCGCGCGGCGAGGTGCTGGCGAAGATCGCCGCTACGGAGGTGCCGGTCGTCAGCGGCCCGCCGACCGCGCTGCAGGAGCAGCTGGCGACGGCCGCCGAGTACCGCAGACACGCCCAGTGGCACCGCCTGTCCCCGCTCCTGGAGTCCCTGGAGCAGAAGGCGGAGGACGAACTGCTGCGCGCCCGCGAGTCGTTGACCGCGGTCACCGCGCCCCTGGCGGTCCGCGCCGAGCTGCGCGGCCGCCTCGACGCGTACAAGGCGAAGGTGGCCCGGCACGGCCTGGCGGAGGACCCGTTCCTCATCGAGCGGTACGACGCGGCCCGCCGCATGCTGTGGAGCGCCCCCTGCGACCTGCGCGTCGCCGAGCAGGCGGTCCTGCGCTACCAGCAGGCGGTCGGCGAACTGCTCGGCGGCCCGCGCGTGCCGGGTCCGCGGGGGCCCGAGGACCGGCAGGGGTCTGGATCATGAGGGGCAGGGGGAACAGGGGGGAGTCGTCGTCATGAGTCAGCCACAACAGAGCTGCCAGCGGCCCGACTGCGGCGGGACCTACGAGGACGTGGGCAGCGGCGAGCTGTACTGCGACACCTGCGGCCTCGCCCCGGTCGTCTCGGCGACCGGCATGGTGGGCTCGCCGCCCACCGGGGTGACGGCCGGCGGCAAGGGCTCACGCGGCTCGGCGGGCAGCGGCAGCTCCCGCTCCACCGGCCGCGGCAGTTCGCGTACGTCATCGCAGTCGTCGAAGTCCCGGCGCTCGGTGTCGGGACGGCTGTCGCGCTCGCTGTCGGGCCGTTCCACGAGCCGCTCGGTGTCGGTGCGCAGCTCCGGCTCGACGGCCGGCTCCAGCGGCCGTGGCCGGCTCGGCGTCGGCCTGGTCCAGGTCCCGGACGTGCCGCGGCCCGACCCGCGCGCGATGGTGCTGGAGAACCCGGAGGTCCCCGAGCGCAAGCGGTTCTGCTCCCGCTCGGACTGCGGGGCGCCGGTGGGCCGGGCGCGCGGCGACCGGCCGGGCCGTACGGAGGGCTTCTGCACGAAGTGCGGTCACCCGTACTCCTTCGTCCCGAAGCTGAGGGCCGGCGACATCGTGCACGGCCAGTACGAGGTCGTGGGCTGCCTGGCGCACGGCGGCCTCGGCTGGATCTACCTCGCCGTGGACCGCGCGGTCTCCGACCGCTGGGTGGTGCTCAAGGGCCTGCTCGACACCGGCGACCAGGACGCGATGGCGGCGGCGATCTCCGAGCGGCGCTTCCTGGCGGAGATCGAGCACGCCAACATCGTGCGGATCTACAACTTCGTCGAGCATCTCGACCAGCGCACGGGCTCGCTCGACGGCTACATCGTGATGGAGTACGTCGGCGGCAAGTCGCTGAAGGAGATCGCCAACGGCCGCCGTACGCCCACCGGGAAGCGTGACCCGCTCCCCGTCGAGCAGGCGTGCGCGTACGGCATCGAGGCGCTGGAGGCCCTCGGCCACCTGCACAGCCGCAACCTGCTGTACTGCGACTTCAAGGTCGACAACGCCATCCAGACCGAGGACCAGCTCAAGCTGATCGACATGGGCGCGGTGCGCAGGATGGACGACGACGAGTCGGCCATCTACGGCACGGTGGGCTACCAGGCGCCGGAGGTCGCGGAGGTCGGCCCGTCGGTGGCGTCCGACCTCTACACCGTCGCGCGCACCCTGGCCGTCCTGGCCTTCGACTTCCAGGGCTACACGAACGTCTACGTCGACTCGCTGCCCGACCCCGACAACATCGAGGTCTTCCGCCAGTACGAGTCCTTCTACCGCCTCCTGGTCCGCGCCACCGACCCCGACCCGGCCCGCCGCTTCGCCTCCGCGCAGGAGATGACGGAGCAACTGACGGGCGTGCTGCGCGAGGTGGTGTCCCTGCAGACGGGTCGGGCCAGGCCGTCGCTGTCGACCCTGTTCGGCCCCGAGGTGCGGGTCACGGACACGGAGCTGTTCCCGAAGGCGGCCGGCGACGTGTCGCGGTTGGGGGCGCGGGTCGTGCGTACCCAGAAGCGCACCCAGCAGCGAATCTCCCTCCCCGCGGCCAACCTGCCCGCCGTGTCCGCCATGTCCGCCGGCATCGTCAAGGTCGTCGACGCCGCCGTCGCCGCCCTCGCGCTTCCGGTCCCCCGGGTCGACCCCTCCGACCCCAACGCCGGTTTCCTGGCGGGTCTGATGACCACCGCGCCGGCCGAGTTGCTCGGTGCCCTCGCCGCCGCTGCGGCGCCGTCGACCGAGACGCGGCTGCGGCAGGTGCGGGCCTGGCTGGAGAACGGCGACACGGGCACCGCGCACGAGGCCCTGCTGAAGCTGGAGGACGAGCGGCCCGACGACTGGCGGGTCGTCTGGTACCGCGGCGTGGCCGCGCTCGTCACCGGCGACCACGAGGGCGCCGCGCTCGCCTTCGACGCGATCTACGACGCCTTCCCCGGCGAGATGGCCCCCAAGCTGGCCCTCGGCCTGTGCGCGGAGGTGCTGGGCCAACTCGACAACGCCGCCGAGTACTACCGCCTTGTGTGGTCGACCGACCCGAGCTATGTGAGCGCCGCCTTCGGTCTCGCCCGCGTCCAGCTGGCGGCCGGCGACCGCCGTAGCGCCGTACGGACGCTTGAGTCGGTTCCGGAAAGCTCCATTCACTACACGGCCGCACGCGTGGCGGCCGTCCGCGCCCGGCTGCGTGGACGCACGGCGCTCGCCGCTGACGTACCGTTTCTTGACGACCTGACCGCGGCCGCGGGCCAGGTCGAGGCGCTGGACGCGTACGGACTGGACCCGGCGCGCCGGGAGCAGTTGTCGGCGGAAGTCCTCGGCTGCGCGCTGGACTGGATACTCTCCGGTGGCCAGGGTTCCGCCCCTCCCGCCGCCACCGGAGGACGGACGCTGCTCGGCAGCGGCCTGGACGAGCGGGGACTGCGTTTCGGCCTGGAGCGTTCGTACCGCACGCTGGCCCGGCTCGCACGGGGCGGCGAGGAGAGGATCGACCTGGTGGAACGTGCCAACCGTTACCGCCCCCGGACGTGGGTGTAGTTGATGTCGCAGATGCCCCAGCTGTCCGCCTGCCCGAGCTGTGCATGGCCACTCGAGTCGGGTGACCGTTTCTGCGGTGCGTGCGGATACGACCTGTCCGCCGTGCCCGTACGGCCGGACGACAACCCGACCATCGTCATGAACGGCTCGGCGCCGCCCCCCGCCACGGGCGCGCCCGGCTCGGACTGGCCCGGCGCCGCCACGCCGGACGGCTCGGGCGGACACGCACTGCCCCCGGGCACGCCCCCGCTCCCCCCGTCACCGCCGCACGCCGCACCGATGCCGCGGGCGGCGAGCGGTCCCGACGTGTCGCCCGGCGCCTCGGCCTCCGCCGACCCCGGCCTCCCCGGCGGCTTTTCGGCCCCCGGCCACCACGCACCACCCGGCTTCCCCACCGTCCCGGCCCCGGGCGGCCACGGCGCGCCGGCCGGCCCGGGGACGCCGCCCGCTCCCCACGGCCCGCCCGCCCCGACCGGCTCCCCCGACTCCTCGGCCTCCGGCGTCCGTTTCGACCGTCCTCCCGAGCCCGAGGAGTACCCCTTGCAGGCGCCCGATCCGCGCGTCGTCACCGACCTGCCGACCCCGCCCGAGGGCACCAAGGTGTGCGTGGCCTGCCGTGCGGGCCGCGTCGACCACGACGGGTACTGCGAGAACTGCGGGCACGCCCAGCCGCGCGAACGCGACCACATGGAGCTGGACGCCGGTCCGGTGGCCGCCGTCAGCGACCGCGGTCTGCGCCACCACCGCAACGAGGACGCGTTCGCCGTGGCCTGCACCGCGCTGCCCGACGGCCGGCCCGCGGTCCTCGCCATCGTCTGCGACGGAGTGTCCTCGGCGACCCGTCCCGACGACGCGTCGATGGCCGCGTCCCGGGCGGCGAGCGAGTCGCTGCTGGCGGCCCTGCCGCGCGGCACGCACCCGCAGCAGGCCATGCACGACGCGATCGTCGCCGCCGCGAACGTGGTCAACGCGCTGGCCGCCGAGCCGGCCACGGTCCGCGAGCAGGGCCCGCACCAGAACGCCCCCGCCTGCACGATCGTCGGCTCCGTGGTGACGCCCGAACTGCTGATCGTCGGCTGGGTCGGCGACAGCCGCGCCTACTGGGTCCCGGTGGACCGCAGCACGCCCCCGGCGCGACTCACCGAGGACGACTCGTGGGCCGCGCAGATGGTCGCCGCCGGCCTGATGAACGAGGCCGAGGCGTACGCCGACGAGCGCGCCCACGCGATCACGGGCTGGCTCGGCGCGGACGCCTATGAACTGGAGCCGCACACCGCTTCCTTCAAGCCGGACCGTCCGGGTGTGGTGGTGGTGTGCACGGACGGGCTGTGGAACTACGCGGAGGCGGCCGACGACATGGCCGAGGTGGTGCCCCTCGACGCCGCCGCGCGCCCCCTGCACAGCGCCCAGGTGCTCGTCGGTCACGCCCTCGACGGCGGGGGCCACGACAACGTAACAGTGGCCGTCGTGCCGTTCCCGGCACCGCCGATGGGGGCAGGATCGGCCTGAGGCCGCACCACGGGGACAGCAGCCTGGACGGCCTCATCGGACCGGAGGGGACCGGTCCGCCGACAGCCATGGCCCCACCACGGGGTTCTTTAGGGGGATTTGAGAGCACATGGCCAATTTCTCGAAGTCGAACGTGCCGCAGTTCTCTGTGGACGTGTACCAGAACGAGTACCTGCCGGAGGGCGGTCGCGAGGTCAACGCGATCGTCACGGTGACCTCGACCGGCGGCGGCACGGTCGGGAGCGCGGTCGCGGCACCCCACCTCTACTCACCGGGGCAGGGTCCCTCCGCGGCGGTGGCGATCATGGTCGACTGCTCGGGCTCGATGGACTACCCGCCGACCAAGATGCGCAACGCCCGCGACGCCACGGCCGCCGCGATCGACACCCTGCGCGACGGCGTGCACTTCGCGGTGATCGGCGGCACGCACGTGGCCAAGGAGGTCTACCCGGGCGGCGGCCGCCTGGCCGTGGCCGACGCCACCACCCGCGACCAGGCCAAGCAGGCCCTGCGCAGGCTCAGCGCGGGCGGCGGCACGGCCATCGGCACCTGGCTGCGCCTCGCCGACCGCCTGCTGTCCTCGGCCGACGTCGCCATCCGGCACGGCATCCTGCTCACCGACGGCCGCAATGAACACGAGTCGCCCGAGGACCTCAGGGCCGCGCTCGACGCCTGTGCCGGACGCTTCACCTGTGACGCCCGTGGCGTGGGTACGGACTGGGAAGTGAAAGAAGTCACAGCGATCGCCTCGGCCCTGCTCGGCAGCGCCGACATCGTCGCCGACCCGGCCGGTCTCGCCGCCGACTTCACGCGGATGATGGAGACGGCGATGGGCAAGGAGGTCGCGGACGTCGCGCTGCGCGTGTGGACGCCGGTCGGCACGACCATCAAGTTCGTCAAGCAAGTCGCGCCGACCGTCGAGGAGTTGACCGACCGCCGCACGGAGGCCGGCCCTCGCGCCGGGGACTACCCCACCGGCTCCTGGGGCGACGAGTCCCGTGACTACCACGTATGCGTCGAGGTTCCCGCCGCCGACCTCGGCCGGGAGATGCTCGCCGCCCGGGTCTCCCTGGTCATCCCGCAACCCGACGGCACCGCGCAGAACTTGGGCGCTCAGGGGCTCGTACGGGCCGTATGGACCGACGACATGGTCGCCTCGACGTCGATCAACCCCCAGGTCGCCCACTACACGGGCCAAGCCGAACTGGCACAAGCCATCCAGCAAGGTCTGGATCTACGCAAAGCGGGGGATATGGATGGAGCAACGGCCAAATTGGGCCGCGCCGTTCAGCTCGCCAGCGCCTCCGGAAACGCGGATACGGCGAAACTCCTTGCGAAGGTGGTGGACGTGGTCGATGCCGCGGCAGGTACTGTGCGACTGAAGGCGAAGGTCGCGGAGGCCGATGAGATGACTCTCGAGACACGGTCGACAAAGACTGTTCGTGTAAAGAAGTGACCGAGTAGTGCCCAAGTAGCGCCCTAGTAATGCGCAAGTAGTGCCCTAGCAGGACCCTGAAAAGCAGCGAGCCTGACCCCTCGGGGTTGGAGAAATCCGGTCGAACCGGCCGGAAAGGAGAGGGGGAAGCGCCGACATGCCGACCTGCCCGAACGGACACCAGTCGGGTTCCGACGACTGGTGCGAGGTCTGCGGTCACCGCATGGCCGGTGCCGTACCTCCGCCCCCTCCCCCGCCGCCCCCGCCCGGCGGTGGCTACGGCTTCCCGCCCCCTGGCGGCCCCGGTGGGCCCGGCGCCCCTGGCGGCCCCGGCGGTCCGTTCGGCGGCCCGAACGCCGGCCAGCAGGGCGGCCCGCCGCCCACGTCCGCCGCACCGGAGCCGCAGCTCTGCCCGCAGTGCCGTACGCCGCGTGAGGGCGGTGCGCCGTTCTGCGAGGAGTGCCGGTGGAACTTCCTGACCAACACGGCGACGTCGTACACGCCCGCGGCCCCGCGCACCCCGGCGCCCGGCGGCCCGGGCCTGCCCTCCCACTTCCAGCAGCAGTCGGCGCCGCCGCCGTCGTTCGGCGGCGGTGACTCGTACGAGTACCAGGGCTCGCGCCCGTCCCAGGTGAACCGCCCGGCGGAACCGATCCCGCCGTTCGGCGCGGAGCCGCAGGGGCAGGGTGGCCCTGGCGGTCCGGGTGGCCATGGCGGTCCGGGTGGTGCCGGTGGGCCCGGTGGCCCCGGTCCCGGCCCTGGCCCTGGCGGCTTCGGCGCGGGTCCCGGCGGTCCCGGCAACCCCAACCCCGGCGGACCCGGCGGCTTCGGCCCAGGCCCCGGCGGCCCCGGCAACCCCAACCCCGGCGGACCCGGCGGCTTCGGCCCAGGCCCCGGCGGTCCTGGCAACCCCAACCCCGGCGGACCCGGCGGCCACGGAGGCCCGGGAGGCAACGGCCCCTCCGGCTTCGGCGGCGACCCGTCACGGCCGGTGCCACCGCCGCCCGGCCCCACCCCGCCCGGCGGTCCGGGCGCGACCAGCGGTGCTCCGCAGGCGTTCCAGCAGCCCGGGCAGGCCGGCCCCGGCGGCCCGCCCGCCCCGTCCGGGTTCCCGCAGGAGACCCACCGTCCTCCGCAGCAGGGCGGCCCGTCCTTCGGTGGCGGTGACGACTGGGTGATCTCGCCGCCGTCGTCGGGCCCCGGTGGTCCCGGTGGTCCCGGCGGCCCCGCTCAGGGCGGCTACGGCTACCCGCAGCCCGGCTCGACGCAGGCCCCGCCGCCCCCCGGCCCGGGTTACCAGCAGCAGCCGACGACCTGGTCGGCGACCATCGGCCCGGACCGCGAGTACTTCATGGCGATGATGCAGCGCTCCGGCCCCGAGGCCGCGGGCCTGAACCTGCCCGCGTACTCGCCCGAGCAGCAGCGCGCCCTCACCGGCAACCAGGTCACCATCGGCCGCCGCCGCCACTCCACCGGCGACACCCCGGACATCGACCTGTCGGTGCCGCCGGAGGACCCGGGCGTCTCGCACCAGCACGCGGTCCTGGTCCAGCAGCCGGACGGCACCTGGGCGGTCGTCGACCAGAACTCGACGAACGGCACGACGGTGAACGGCTCCGAGGAGCCGATCCAGCCCTTCGTGCCGGTACCGCTGCAGGACGGCGACCGGGTGCACGTCGGGGCGTGGACGACGATCACGATCCGACGCGGCTAGATCTTCTCGACACCGGGAGGGGGCGGTCGTACGGCGAGAAGGTGCCGTACGACCGCCCCCTCCCGGCGTGTCAGCGGGGCAGTGCCCATGCGTACGGCCCCTCCGGATCGTCCAGCCACGCCCACTCGTGCTCGCCGCTCACGGTGATCCCGTACCGCTCCCGCGGCGGCTGCCCCTCGCGTTCCCACAGCGCGTACGCCTCCTGTGGATCGAGGCTGCCGCGGGTCAGGGCCAGCAGGAAGCGGAACAGCTCGTGCTCCCTGGCCCGGCGGGGCAGCCCGCCCACGTGAGCGGGCTCCGTTTCGGACAGACTCCCGCCGCGCAGCGGCACGAAGTAGGCGGGCGTGTGCAGGAAGTGCCCTTCGGCGTGCTCGGCGTCGTGCACGACGAGGGCGACCAGGCCGGTGGCGAGCGGAGTCAGGATGCGGGCGCCGGGGCGGCACTGGGCGAGCCAGGCGCGTGGGATCGACCGCAGGGTGCAGGTCGCGATGATCCGGTCGAAGGGGGCGCGTTCGGGTACGCCGCGGGCGCCGTCGCCGGTGACGACGACGGGGTGGTACCCGGCGGCGGCCAGGTGCTGCCGGGCCGACTCGGTGATCTCCGGCTCCAGGTCGACGGTGGTGACGAGGTCGTCGGCGCCGAGCCGGTGGGCGAGCAGGGCGGCGTTGTAGCCCGTGCCCGCGCCGATCTCCAGGACTCTGTTGCCGTCCTCCACCTCCAGCGCGACCAGCATCATCGCCATCAGGGACGGCTGGCTGCTGGAGGAGAGCAGCTCGCCGTCGCGCAGCCGGGTGGCCAGCGGGGTGTCGAGGTACGCCCCGCGCACCCAGCGCTCCCGCGCGGCCGGATCGGGGCTCTGGCCCCAGCGACGCTCGTAGCCGCCGGCGACGCCGACGTAGTAGTACGGCACGAACAGATGCCGCGGCACGGCGGCGAAGGCCTCCCGCCACACCGGGTCCTCGGCCCACGCGCCGCTCGCGTCGATCTCGCCGACCAGTGCGGCCCGCGCCGAGGAGGCGACGTCGGCGAGCTCCTCTGCGTCCCTGCCGAGATCCTGCGCGCTCATACGTCCACTGTGCTGCGGCGGGCGGCACGAGGCGAGTGCCGCGGCCGGAACCGAGGGCTCGGTGCGGGTGGTCCTAGGCCTTGAGTCCTGGTCCGCCCGGTCTGAGACCATGGGTGATGTGAATGAGATTCGGCGCGGCACGCTTCAGGAGCAGACCTTCTACGAGCAGGTCGGCGGGGAGGAGACCTTCCGCCGACTCGTCCACCGTTTCTACGAGGGTGTGGCTGAGGACCCGATCCTCAAGCCCATGTACCCCGAGGAGGACCTGGGCCCGGCCGAGGAGCGCCTGACCCTCTTCCTGATCCAGTACTGGGGCGGCCCGACGACGTACAGCGAGAACCGCGGCCACCCCCGGCTGCGGATGCGCCACGCCCCCTTCACCGTCGACCGCGCGGCCCACGACGCCTGGCTGAAGCACATGCGGGTCGCCGTCGACGAGCTCGGCCTCTCCGAGGAGCACGAGCGGACGCTGTGGAACTACCTGACGTACGCGGCGGCGTCGATGGTGAACACGGCGGGCTGATCCCGCCGTATCGGCCTAGCAGCCGGAGCGCTCGTACGGCCGGGATCAGTGTGCCCAGTGGGGATCAGCTCGTACGGCCGGGTTCAGCGGACGCTGACGTCCAGCGCCCCGAGCCCCGCCCTGCGTACGGCGATCGACCCGTACGGCGTACGCAGCCTCAGCCACGCGCCCGACGAGAACAGCGCCAGGTGCGCCGCGTCGGGCGCCTGCGTGCCGCCTCGTACGCGCAGGAAGCCCAGCGACTGGGCCGCGTGCACGGCCCGTACCGGAAGCCGGGTGTCCCCGACCGTCCGGGACCAGATCTCACGCCCGATCCGGTCGAGTTCGGCCCGGGTACGCCGCTCGGGCGCCAGCTCCTGCGTGCGGGACCGGAATTCGGCGACCGCCGCGCCGACCATGGCCTGCAGCTCGCCCGGCGCCGGCAGCTCCGCCTCGCGCCGCCAGCCACCGCGCGGCGGCAGCACCCCGGCCCACGGCGGGCCGGTCACCGCGGCCGGGACGACGGCCGTGCCGGCCGCCTCGTCGACGGACTCCAGCAGCTCGCCCGCGGACACGGTCACGTCCAGCGTGACGTCGAGCCCGTTCTCGTACGGCTTCGCCAGTCGTACCGCGCGGATCGCCAGCACCTCGAAGGACGGCGGACGCCCGAAGACGGCGAGCGCGGTGCCGGCCGCCTGCAGGCGCACCGCGGCGGAACGGTCGTAGTGGAGCAGCCGGGAGAGGAAGGCCGCGAGATCCGCCGCCTCCCCCTCGTCGGCGAGGTGGAGCACCGTCATGCGGCGACGGCCTCCTCCTCGCTGTCGTCCCGGAACTCCCGCAGGAACTCCCGCTCCTCCGCGGTGAGCCTGCGCGGGTGCTGCGCCTCGAAGTCGAACGGCACTATCACCGTCGACGCGCGCACATAGACGAGATCGTCGTCCTTCACCTCGTAGGTGATGGTGAAGGACGCCGCTCTGATCTCCGTGACCCACAGCTCGATGTCGACGGGGGTGTGCCGGTGGACGAGCTGCCGCTTGTAGTCGATCTCATGGCGCGCCACCACGGACCCCTGCTTGAAGTCCTTATCCGGGCGGAACAGGAAGTCGATACGGGCTTCCTCCAGGTAGCGGAGGAAGACCACGTTGTTGACGTGGCCGTACGCGTCCATGTCCGCCCAGCGCAGCGGGCAGCGGTAGATGTGCCGCAAGATCGATCAGCCCCGGGTCAGCTTCTTGTAGGTGGCGCGGTGCGGACGCGCGGCGTCCGGTCCGAGCCGCTCGATCTTGTTCTTCTCGTACGACTCGAAGTTCCCCTCGAACCAGAACCACTTGGATTCACCCTCGTAGGCGAGGATGTGGGTGGCGACCCGGTCGAGGAACCACCGGTCGTGGGAGACGACCACGGCGCAGCCCGGGAAGTCGAGCAGGGCGTTCTCCAGCGAGGACAGCGTCTCGACGTCGAGGTCGTTGGTCGGCTCGTCGAGGAGCAGCAGGTTGCCGCCCTGCTTGAGGGTGAGGGCGAGGTTCAGCCGGTTGCGCTCACCGCCGGAGAGCACGCCGGCCGGCTTCTGCTGGTCGGGGCCCTTGAAGCCGAAGGCGGAGACGTAGGCGCGGCTCGGCATCTCGACCTGGCCGACGTTGATGTAGTCGAGCTCATCGCTGACCACGGCCCACAGGGTCTTCTTCGGGTCGATGTTCTCGCGGCTCTGGTCGACGTACGAGATCTTGACGGTCTCGCCGACCTTGATGTCGCCGGAGTCGGGCGTCTCCAGACCCTGGATCATCTTGAAGAGGGTCGTCTTGCCGGCGCCGTTGGGGCCGATGACACCCACGATGCCGTTACGGGGCAGCGTGAAGGAGAGGTCGTCGATGAGGACCTTCTCGCCGAAGGCCTTGCTGAGGTTGTTGACCTCGACGACGATGCTGCCCAGGCGCGGGCCCGGCGGGATCTGGATCTCCTCGAAGTCCAGCTTCCGCATCTTCTCGGCCTCGGCGGCCATCTCCTCGTAGCGGGCCAGACGCGCCTTGGACTTGGCCTGCCGCCCCTTGGCGTTGGAGCGGACCCACTCGAGCTCTTCCTTGAGCCTCTTCGCCCGCTTGGCGTCCTTCTGCCCCTCGACCTTCAGACGGGTCTGCTTGGTCTCGAGGTACGTGGAGTAGTTGCCCTCGTACGGGTAGGCACGCCCGCGGTCGAGCTCCAGGATCCACTCGGCGACGTTGTCCAGGAAGTACCGGTCGTGAGTAATGGCGACCACAGTGCCCGCGTACTTGGCGAGGTGCTGCTCCAGCCAGTTCACGGACTCGGCGTCGAGGTGGTTGGTGGGCTCGTCGAGCAGCAGCAGGTCAGGGGCTTCCAGCAGGAGCTTGCACAGCGCGACGCGGCGCTTCTCACCACCGGAGAGGTTGACGACGGGCCAGTCGCCGGGCGGGCACCCGAGCGCGTCCATGGCCTGCTCGAGCTGGGCGTCGAGGTCCCACGCGTTGGCGTGGTCGAGGTCCTCCTGCAGCTTGCCCATCTCGTCGAGGAGCGCGTCGGAGTAGTCGGTGGCCATCAGCTCGGCGATCTCGTTGAACCGGTCGAGCTTGCCCTTGACCTCGGCGACACCCTCCTGGACGTTCTCCAGGACGGTCTTGTCGTCGTTCAGCTTGGGCTCCTGCATCAGGATGCCGACGCTGTACCCGGGCGACAGGAACGCGTCACCGTTCGACGGCTGCTCAAGGCCCGCCATGATCTTCAGAACGGTCGACTTACCGGCACCGTTCGGGCCGACGACGCCGATCTTCGCCCCGGGGAGGAAGTTCAGGGTGACGTCGTCGAGGATCACCTTGTCGCCGTGCGCTTTGCGCGCCTTGCGCATGGTGTAAATGAACTCAGCCAAGAGAAACCGTCCGGCAGCTTGAAATCTGGCAGTGGGCAGATACACCCCATCTTGCCGTACCGCCACCCCTGGGTGGAAACGCGTATGACGGGCAGGCTCTGACCTGGTGTTTCGCTGCCTGTGGGACCCACGACACGGCTCAGCGGCCCCCCGGACGCCAAGCGGTGTCGCCGCCGGCGTCCGTGTCGGCTCACGCAGGGCAGTCACCCGGTCGTGACCGGCCGGTACCGCACGTTCACCGCGGCCGAGCGGTCGTCGCCGTTGAGCAGCTCCAGCCGTAGAGGGGAGCCGCCGGGGTTGTCGAACAGCCGGATCCCGTCGCCGAGGAGTACCGGCGCGATGTGCAGGTCGATCTCGTCGATCAGTCCGCGTTCGAGGAGCTGGCGGCCGATCGTGGGCGAGAAGACTTCGAGGTTCTTGCCCCCGGCCGCCTCCAGCCCGATCCGGACGGCGTCGGCCACATCGCAGCTCAAGAACGTCACGCCCTGGGCGGGCTGCGCGTCGTCGGGACGGTGCGTGAGCACGAACAGCGGCCCCTGCCACGCGCCCCCGTAGATGTTGCCGGCCTCCGGGTAGGCGTCCCAGCCGTCCCGACCTCCGAGCACGGCGCCGGTGGTCTCGGCGTACTCCTCGACCAAGCCGGGCCGATGAGAGACCCCCGTCATCCAGTCCATCGCATGATTCGGCCCCGCCACGAACCCGTCGAGCGACATCGTGAAGTGCCAGAGCACCTTGCCTCCGGCGGTCTGGCGTTCCGTGTCGGCGACCGGCGGGCCGGGTGTGGTGTCGATGCGCTGCGGGTTGTCTGCGGTGGACATGATCATTCCCCTCTGGGCGGGCTTCGGGCGACCGTCGTACCCATAGACCCGGCGCGCTTCCAGAACTCATCGAGATCGTTGAAAGGCCCACCACCGGCTCTGCCGCGGCGGTCAGCCGAGTCGGTCAGCCGACCCGGCCCGCGATGGTGTGTGCGCACGCCAGGGACTCGGTGTGCGTCGTGTCCACCTCCAGGTCGTAGGCGACGCCCTCGTGAACCACCGCCGCCTGCAGCGCGGCCATCCCCGGGACCCGGTCTCCCCGTGCGATCTCACGGCCTGCGGCGACCGCGCTCTCCCACCTGACGCCGACCTACAGCACGGCCACTCCGCCGGGAGCCCTCTCCCAGCGCCGCTGGGACGCCGTCCCGCCGAGGAAGACGTCGTCGACGATGCTCCTGGCGCCGGCACGGGCCATCGCCGCGATGCCCTCCATCCAGGCCGTCTGCAGCGCCATGAAGTCCGCTCCGACGCTCACGCCGCCGTCGGCGGCGAACGCGATCCCCGCGTCCGACGCCTGCATCTTCGCGGGCAGGGCGTCGACGAACGCGTCGACCCCGAACGCCGGCCATGGATCCGGCAGTACGGCCTGCAGGCACCGTACGATCCCGGACTTCCCCGAGCTGGAACCACCGTTGAGGATGATCACCTGAGTCGCCACCGCGCCACAGCAGGACACCTGCCGCCCGGCACGGAGCGAATTTCGGCAGGCGCTCGGCCGGCGCGCCAGGCCGCTTCGAGGGGGCCTGGGCCACGTCGGCCCGTGCCCCCTCGGTGAGTTACCTCGCGCTCATTCGCCGTCGCGCCGGCGCTCAGCCCTGCGTCCGCGCTTCCTTCTTCCGTACGAGGACCAGGGCCGCGCCGCCGATCAGGACCAGGCCGATGGCGATGCCCGCGATCAGGGGGGTCATGGCGGAGCCACCGGTCGCGGCGAGGTTGGTGTCGTCGGACGTGGTGCCGACCGTGGCGGGGCTCGGCTCGCTGACGGTCTGGGTGACGGTGCCCGCCTTGTCGGCCTCGGTCGCCTGCGTCATGCAGTCCAGCACTCCGGTGAAGCGCTGCTCGAAGCCGGCCGGGCCCTGGATGGTGAAGTCGTAGGCCTGGTCCTCCTGGAGGGGAACCGTCACCGTCCGCGACTCGCCCGCCGGGATGCTGTACTCGATCCCGAGCAGCTCGAAGGTGAAGGTCTCGTCGCCCTCGTTGGCCGCGGTGATGTCGACACCGCCCTTGTCGCAGTTCTCCGTCGCGGACAGTGCGGGTATCGCACCGGTCCTTGCCCAGGTCGCGCTCGCCGTCGCCGAGACGGTCGACTCGCTGGAGCCGGCCAGGATCTGCGTCTGGCTGCGGCTCTCCGCGGCGAAGGCCCGCCCCACCGGCACGGTCGTCGAGGCCTGCACGGTCAGCTCGGCCTGGCCGTCCGCGGCCTTCTCGGGCACCTCGAAGAACACCTGACCGCCGTCGGCCGCGGAGGTGACGGCCTTGCCGTCCTTGTCCACGATCCGCACCCCGCTGGTGGCGGCGTCCGCGGGCGGCGTCACCGTGACGCTGCCGGCGTTGGTGTGCACCGTCACCGGACCGAGCCGCTCGCCGGGGTGGCCGGAGACCGCGGGCGGGTCGAGCGTCAGCGACGCCTGGGGTTCGGCCACGGCGCGTGCGCTGCGCTCCAGATAGTCCGCGAGCTTCTCGGCCTGCGGGTCGACGGCGTCGACGTCCACGCCGTCGGAGTAGCGCCAGATGGCCACCTGGGTGCCGGCCGCCGCGTCCTGCTCGGTGAGGCCGCCCTCGACGCCCGCCTTGCCGGCGAGTGCCGCGAGATCGTTCACCTGCGGGTATGAGTTCTGCAGGATCCAGTGGATCTTGCCCGCGTCCTTGTTGGCGCCCAGCGAGGTGCCGTCCCAGGACGTCTCGTGGTACTTGGCGTCGCGCTGTGTGGGGTTGTGGATGTCGACGCAGTACGTCTGCAGGGTGCCGCCGCCGTCGACGGACATCTCGAACAGACCCGCCGAGATCTCCTGGTCGCCGGAGTCGGCGTGGACGACCGCCGCGCCGTATGTCTTCAGGCCGCCTATGGTGGCGGTCGCCCCGCCCTGGCTCCGCGCCGTCGCGTCGGCCGCGGCCGTGCCCGCGCCGGCCATCACCGAGGCGGCCACGAGGCCGGACACCAGGGTCGAGGCGGCGAGGCGGGAAGCCGTCCCTCGTCCGCGCGCCGACAGCGCGGAGAACGCACAAAACACAGAATTCCCCTTCGAGCAGGACCCGTTGACGTGGGGGATAGGGTCCCACCAGCAGAATCAGAAGCCCCTAGAGCTATGTCCGGCATCCTAGGGACGCGCCGCACCACGCTTCCCTGTGATCCCGTCGGAGGGCCGATCCGACTCGGAATCGTTATCGCCAAGATCCGTTGCGAGCAGGGCTTATCGACAAATCCACCGGGGTCGTTCGGAACGCATTCGTCGATAAGCCGCAGTTCGGTCAGCTTCGGCGTCGGCGGTCGCGCGTGACTGACGTCACGTCACTGCCGCTGGTTCCGGAGCCTGTTGGGCTTCACCCTGCGCGGGCTGCGTCTCCCAGTCGGGCTCGGGGCGGTCCGGTGCGGCGGCTCCCGTATCCGGCCTGAGGGTGCGCCGGAAGGCCGAGGTGCCGCGGGCGAGGTCGTGGCCGATCGCCACCGCGTCGATGTCGGCCGAGGTCCAGCTCTGCCCCTCGCGGACGTCCGAACGCACCTTCAGCCTGCCCTGCACCACCACGGGATCGCCCACGTTCAGCGACCCGGCGGCGTTGGTGGCGAGCTGCCGATTGGCCCACACCGTGAAGAAGTTGGTGTGGCCGTCGGTCCACTCGTTCTTCCCGCGGTCCAGGTAACGCGCGGTCACCGCCAGCCGGAAGCGCGCGGACGGTCCCGTCGGCAGGTCCCGGTACACGGGCTGCGTGGCCACGTTGCCCACCGCGCAGACGATCGTCTCGTTCATCTCGAACCCCTCCCTCACCCGGCCGCGCCGGCCGGGCGGATACACGTACGGGCCCGTCCCGTACGGCTGCGTCCGACGTGACGGCCGCGCACCCCTGGCACGTCCCCGGGATGTCTCGCGTACGTCCCCGGTACGTCCCTGCCGCCGCCGTCACCGCGATCGACCGCTTCCGTCGCGATCGCCGCGAAGCCAGACTGCCTCCGCCGGGCCGAGCCCGCTGAGCCCTGTGGATCACCGCCCGCCTGTGGACATCTCCGCCACCCGAACGAGTGAGCCACCGGCCCCTGCCCAAGGTCGCCCCGGGGCCCGAGCCACCACGTGCCCTCAGTTCACCTCGCCGTTGACCTTGCCGTTGACCTTGCCGTTGACCTTGCCGTTGACCTCGCCGTTCACCTCGCCGCGACCCCCGCCCCCATCACGCGCCCGTACTGCTCCCGAACTTCCCGATAGCGCAACAGCTCCGCCGCCACCGGATCCAGCACCCGGGCCCGCCCGCACCCGGCCGCCGCCTCCCGCAATCGCCGCTCCGCCTCCAAGCCGTACCGCCGTGCCGGTCCCCGTGCCGCGATCCGGCACCCCCACTCGACCAGCGGACCGCCGACGATGCCGGCCACCATCAACAGCACCGGCACGCCCAGGTTGGGCGCCATGACGCCGATGATCTGCCCCACCAGCCAGAGTCCACCGATGACCTGAAGGATCGTCATGGCGGCCTGCACCAGGACCGCCGCCGGCCACCAGCCCGGCCGCGGCGGCCGCCCCGGCGGCAGGCCGGCCCGCGCGGCCAGCTCGTCCAGCGCCTCGGGCAGCCCCTGGGACCCCCGTACGGCCGCCTCGCGGACCGCCTGCGCCCAGGCTGTGGGCAGCCCGGCCGACGCGCGGTCGGCAACCGTCCGCACCGCCTGTTCGACGCGCTGGCGCGCGGTGGCCTCCTCGTCCGTCTGACCGCGCAGGGTCAGGCGTCCCGTCGGGGCTTCGCCCCGGTCCTGGTACCAGCGCCACAGCCGCAGCCAGGGCGTCCCGCACGCGCGGTTGGCGTTGCGCAGCCACGCCCGCTCGGCGGCCTCGCCCGCGGCCGTGGCGCCGATCGCGTCCGCGAGCCGGGCGGAGAACTCGTCCCGCGCCTCCTCGGTGAGCCCGGTCCGCCGACGCGCCGCGTACGCCGGCCGCAGCCGCCACCCCGCGGCGTCCACGTCGGCCGAGATCCGGCGCGCCGCGGCCCCGCGCTCCGCCACGAACTGGCCGAGCGCCTCGCGCAGATCACCGACGCCGTCCCCGGTGAGCGCGGACAGCGCCAGGACGGTCGCGCCCGGTTCGCCGTGCTCGCCCAGCGCGATGCCGTCCTCGTCGAGCAGCCGCCGCAGGTCGTCGAGGACCTGGTCGGTGGCCTCACCGGGCAGCCGGTCGGTCTGGTTCAGGACGACGAACATGATCTCGGCGTGTCCCGCCATGGGCCGCAGATAGCGCTCGTGCAGGACGGCGTCGGCGTACTTCTCGGGGTCGACGACCCAGATGACCGCGTCGACGAGCGCCAGGACGCGGTCGACCTGCTCGCGGTGCTGTACGGCCGCCGAGTCGTGGTCGGGCAGGTCGACCAGGACGAGCCCGCGCAGCTGCCCGTCCGCGGTCGCGTTCTGTGCCGGGCGCCGCCGCAGTCGTGGCGGGATGCCGAGCCGGTCGATGAGGCCGGCCGCGCCGTCGCTCCAGCTGCACGCGAGGGGCGCGGCGGTCGTCGGCCGCCGTACGCCCGTCTCCGAGATGGTCACTCCGGCGAGCGCGTTGAAGAGCTGTGACTTGCCGCTGCCCGTGGCGCCGGCGATGGCGACGACGGTGTGCTGACCGGAGAGCCTGCGCCGCGACGCCGCCTCGTCGAGCACCTTGCCCGCCTCGGCGAGCGTCTTGCTGTCGAGCCGGGTGCGGGAGAGCCCGACCAGTTCACGCAGCGCGTCGAGCCGGGACCGCAGCGCCCCGTCGTACGCGAGCGGCGTCACGGCCGGCGAGCCGACGGCCCGGGGCTCCACGACGGCGGGCTGCTCGGAGGCGGCGGTCTCATTCACCCGCCGCGCGATGAGCCCGTCGTCCCAGGGGGTCGCGGATTCCGTACCGGAACCGGCGTC
Source organism: Streptomyces sp. SD31 (assembly GCF_052068475.1). NCBI lineage: Bacteria > Bacillati > Actinomycetota > Actinomycetes > Kitasatosporales > Streptomycetaceae > Streptomyces > Streptomyces sp. SD31. The sequence goes on from NZ_JBQHCX010000008.1 coordinate 356,323, forward strand.
CGTGCGAGAGGACGACCCCGTGCGCGAGGGGGACTCCGTACGCGAAGAAGACTCCGTACGGGAGGGCTCCGCGCGGGACGAGGACTCCGCGCGCGAAGAGGGCTTCGGACGCGAGGAGGATTCCGTACGAGAGGAGGGTGGCTGCGGACGCGAGGCGGGCGGCGTACGGGGCGAGGACGGCTCCTTACGTGACGGGGGCGGCGTACGACGTGAGGCGTCACCGGCCTCCTCGCCACCGGCGCCGTGGTCGCCCACGCGCGCATCGGTGTCACCGTCCCCCACGCGCGCGTGGCCGTCGTCCGCGCGGCCCTCTCCAGGGAGGCCGCGTTCGGAAGGGCTCTCCGCGCCGCGAGCGTCCGCGGCGTCGCGTGCGCCCGCCGTATCGGGCGCGCCCCCTGCGGGGACGTTCACGGGGGCGTCCACGGGGGCGTCCGCAGGGACATGTGCAGGGACGCCGGTTGCGCGTTCGTCATCCATGGTGGCGCCGTCCTCCCGCTGATCGACGTGCTCCGTGTGGTCCTGGTCAGTGACGGCAGTCACCGGTCACCTCTCCTTCAGCAGTACGGACAGCGCGGCGATGAGTTCGGCCTGGGGGTCCGGATGGATCTCCAGGGCGTCAAGGGGGGCGAGCCGGCGCTCGCGTTCGTTGTGCATGACCCGGTCCAGGTGCTCGGCGAGCAGCCGCCCGGCCCGGTCGCGCAGCCGCAGCGCCCCGTGCGCCCCGATCCGCTCGGCGAGCCCCTCCCCCGCGGACCGCGCCCGGCGGGCGCCCAGCAGCGCGGTGGCGACGAGGGCGGTGACGACCTCGGAGTCGGGGACGACGCTGCGGTCGTGGACGCTCACCTCGTCCTCGGCGTACTCCTCAAGCTCCCGCCGCCATCGCCGTACGGCCAGCCCGATGCGGTGCTCGACGCTCTCCGGCCTCGGGTCACGGTTGGCCAGTTCGGGGGCGGCGGCGGCCGGTTCGCGCCGCCAGGCGTCGTCGACGCGCTCGTCGGCGGCGGTGACGGCGCACAGCAGGAGGGTGCTCAGGCTGTCCACCAGCGAGTCGAGAAGCTCTCCGGCGGAGCAGTCGAGCGGGAAGGCGCGCCAGCGCTTCAGGGCGTCCCCGGCGAGTACGGCGCCGGCCTGCAGCCGGCTCCGCACGCGCGCGTACTCGCTGTCGTACGCGCTGTCCACGGCTGCGGTGAGCCGCAGCGCGGCCGCGTACTGGGCGGCGGCGGCGCTGGCGAGCTCGGGCATGCGGGCCTTGAGGGAGTCGAGAAGCCCGTATGCGGTACGGGCCACGACGTGCTCCCGGGCCGCCGGGTCCTGGGCCTGCTGGACGAGCCAGGTGCGCAGCGCCGCCACCGCGCTGGCCGGCAGCAGTCCGCCGCCCCAGGCCGATTCGGGCAGTTCGGGCACGGTGAAGCGGGGTACCTCGCCGAGGCCGGCCTTGGTGAGGAGCGCCCCGTACTGCCGCGACACCTCGGACACGACCTGATGGGGAACCCTGTCGAGAACGGTCACCAGGGTGGCGTCGTACTCCTTGGCGGTGCGCAGCAGGTGCCAGGGGACGGCGTCGGCGTACCGCGCGGCCGTGGTGACCATGACCCAGATGTCGGCCGCACAGATCAGTTCCGCGGCGAGGGCGCGGTTGTCGGCGAGCAGGGAGTCGATGTCGGGCGCGTCGAGGAGGGCGAGCCCGGCCGGCAGCGTGTCGGCGGTCTCGACGCGCAGCACGCGCGCGCCGTCCTCGCCGGGCAGCATCAGTTCTTCCGCCGGATCGTGCTCGGGCTTCCACACGCGTGTGAGGTCGGGCAGTACGCGCATCCCGCTGAACCAGTGATGGTCCTCCGGATGGCAGACGAGCACCGGGTTTCGCGTCGTCGGCCGCAGCACGCCCGCCTCGGTCACGCGTCTGCCCACGAGGGAGTTGACGAGCGTCGATTTCCCGGCCCCGGTGGATCCTCCCACCACGGCCAGCAAGGGCGCTTCGGGCTCTCTCAGGCGGGGCACCAAATAGTCGTCGAGCTGCGCGAGGAGTTCGTCGCGGTTGGCGCGCGCGCGTGGGGCCCCCGCCAGGGGCAGCGGGAAGCGTGCGGCAGCGACACGGTCGCGCAGGGCGGAGAGTGCGTCGAGCAGCTGAGGCCGTACGTCCAAGGTCACCACATGCGAAGAATGCCCAATTTTAGGGGAATTCTGAAGCATATGAGCATGTCTGCGCGCCGACGGGACAGAAGGGACGGAAGGGGCGACTGGGACACAGGCACAGTCCAGGCATAACGAGTGCACAACACCCGGGGTCCAGGAGGCCAAAAGCGGTGCACGATTCGTACCTGCCTGCGATTATCAGGACCGCTTCACCGAACCTCCACATCGAGCCACGGAGGCGAAGCAACTGGGACATGGACGCGGGAGCCCTATCCTTGTCCCCGGCATCGTCACGGATCAGCCCACACCCGGGCACCACGACCGAGGCCACCACAACCGGCCCCCGTAGCTCAGTGGATAGAGCAGGCGCCTTCTAAGCGCTTGGCCGCAGGTTCGAGTCCTGCCGGGGGCGCCCAGTCTCCGCCCTCCTTCGGGAGGGCGTTTTTGCTGGTCAGAGGCCGTTTACCGAGCTCGGCGGAGCGGCTTCGCGCATGCGGATGAACCCCTGGCGAAGTCGGAGGGTGGTTCCCACGGCCAGTGGACGCTGATGCTCACGCCCATCCACCCTCTGCGCGTCTACGCGGGGATGAGGATCGGGCAGATCATGCTCTTGGCCTCCGCCGGCACGTCGCGCTGTACCGCGGCAGGCGCGTGGGCGGGATGGTTACGACCGCACGACGACGGCGGCGAGGGTCGCCGCGAGAATCCGGTGTCCCCGCCGAACGCGGCACCTCGTCCTCTCAATCGCCCTCTCACCGTAAGTCGTGCGCCTCCGCACCGGCTGCGCCCGTCGGCGGTGCCGGACTCGATGCCTCTCGGTAAAGTGCCTGCTCACGAGCGGGCCCCGAGGCCTCGGAGCGGCGTAGAGTGAAGCGAACGGGAGTGCTTCGCACACCGGCCGCCACGTCGGTGTCGTTCCCGGCCAGCAACAACACCGACTTCCAGGAGGAGGCCGGGGACAGGTCCGCGTCATGACCGCGACCATCGAACCAACGATCAGCAAAGAGCGCCTGCCTTCGGCGTCGGCCAGGCTGTCCCTGGCCCCGACCGGCTCGGTTCCAGCTCTCCTGGACGGTGCCTGGTGGCCCCGCTCCCGTGACCTCCTCCGGGAGATCCCCACTCTGACGAACGCGCTGGACGCGTGCTGGGGCCGGATCACCCACGTCACTGTGAACCCGGCCCACTGGCCCGTCATCCCGCGCAGGGTCCCCGTCGCGGGGCACACGGTGCATGTCGGCTGGTTCGCCGACGAGCAGGACCCGAACAAAGTGGTCCTCCTCTCCTACACGGTGGGCCGCCTGGACCTGCTGGTGATTCCTCCGGAGACGGAGCCGGCCGCCGCCGCCCGGCTGATGGCAGCAGCAACCGTTCCAGGAGGTATCCGCACCGCCAGCGGTCTGATGGCCGACGAGGCCATCGGCCACGACGCGGCGGAGGCTCGAAGCCGGCAAGAGGAATGGGAGACCGACGGCGGAGCCAGCCGCTTCGGCGGCCGGAGCCGCGATCGGGATCTTGAGTTCCGCCCCGAGGAGGTGAGGATGTGGAGACAGCCGTCACCGTCGCCGTGATCATCTTCGTGATCATCGCGGGAATGTTCCTGATCCACCGGCTCAACGCGCAGCATGACGAAAGGATCGGGGCGTTCCGCTACAGCGACGCCCTACCGGGAATCGGTCGGCGGACCCGTAAGAGCTCACGTGCGCCCGCACCGAAGGTTCCTCCTGCCGACGCCACACGCCGTGAGCATGGAGAGGGGAGCCGCTGATGACGCAGACCTGCTTCCAGCGCGGGTGGGTACGGGGCGACTGCCGTCACACCCACCGACACGTCGCCCCTGCTGCATGTGCCCCTGCATGAGCAAGGGGTCACCACGAAGTCCCGGAAACCGCCGTCGGCCGGGCACGCGGAGGTTCGTATCGTCGCCGCGGACCCGGAGGCGGCTCGCCATGTCGTGGAGCTTCTCCATGTCGTGGAGCTTCTCCGCCGTTGCTTCGCCGCCACCGAAGCGCGCAGCTACCGCGCAGGCGCCGGCGGCGGAACACGCCTCCACGTCGCCGTGGACACCACGCGCATGGCGGAGGCGGTCGCTCCTGGCTGTTGACCAGCCAGTCCTCCCGGGACGATCACACACAGCCGGACGAAATCCGAGGAGATGAGCCTCAGCGGGGGGAGGTGGATACCGCCCGGACGTCCGGGTTTCCGTCAGTGCCGGCACGAGAGGCAGGCGACCATGGCGACACTGCACGAGCGGCAGCATTACCGCGAGGCGATCATGAAGAGCCTGTACGAGGCCATGGAAGGCAATCGCCTCCTCGGCCTCACCGGAGCGCAGTTGCGGGAGGACCTGGCCATACCCGAGGAGGACCTGGCAGCCGCCTGCACGTACTTGGCGGCCGAGGGACTGATCCAGGTCGACTGGGCGAGAGGAAACACGCCCGCGATGGTCACCCTGACGCACAAGGGGATCCAGTTCATGGAGACCGAGGAGAAGGACAGCGACTGACACGGCACGGGCCGCCCTCAGGGTTCCGGCCGGTCACGTGACAGTCATGTCCTCCTATACGGCCGGGCCGAGATGACTGAAATGACTGAAATGGCGTCCCGGGCATACCCTGGTGAGTGGGTCCGCGCACTCTCACGTGCAACGACCCGGAAGGGCGGCCCCGGTGTGTATACGCCGGGGCCGTTGCGTCACCGGTGCATGCCACCTGGAGAAGGCGTGATCCACTCGGCCCATCTCCGCGAGTGACGCAACTGCGTCGTCGTTGACCCGACCTGCTGCTCTGCGTGGGATACCACCGCCGTCTCTGGGCGCAATGCCCGACATCGCTTACATGCCCCTTGCCTGAGCGAGGTCGGGCACTCGCCGTTAGCGTGAAGGAAGGGGCACGACAGGCTGCTGTTGCGTCGGAAAGTGGTGACCGAAGATGACGGATACCGGAATACCGAACCGGCCCGAGACCCCTCGCGCGGGATCATTGGGCGAGCGCGGCGGGAAGAGTGCGGGGGTGCCGCACGGAAGCGATCCGGGGGTGCGCGGCCATACGACAATCGCCGACGGTGTGGTGGCGAAGATCGCCGGTCTGGCGGCCCGGGATGTGCCGGGCGTCCATGCGATGGGCGGTGGGTTCGCCCGGGGCATGGGGGCCGTGCGTGAACGTGTGCCCGGTGCCGGCGGGAAGTCCGTCACCAGCGGGGTGACGGTCGAGGTCGGCGAGGTACAGACCGCGGTCGACCTGGAGCTCGTCGTCGAGTACGGCGTCTCCATCATCGAGGTCGCGGGCGACGTCAGAGAGAACGTGATCGCTGCCATCGAGCGGATGACCGGTCTGGAAGTTGTCGAGGTCAACATCGCGGTCGGCGATGTGCATGTGCTCGACGAGGACGAGGACGAGGAACAACCAGAACGGCGGCTCGAGTAATCGTTCGCCGGGCGGTTCGCCGACGGTGAGGGAACCGGGCGACCTCTTCCACACCCGCGAGCACGGCAACCGGCGGCGGTGAGACCAGCCGCTCCTCGGAGGACGACCGCCGACACAAGTGAGCCCACGTCCAGGAACGGTCCGTTGGGCCTCATCGGGGAGTAGCGTGAATGCATCGGGAGCATTTCGCACACCGGCTCCGATGCCGGTGTCGTTCCCAGTGAGCAACGACACCGGGCAGCTGCGCTCGCGCAGAGGCCCGGAGACGGGTTCGCGCGATGTCCGCGACCACCTCTCCTCCCCCGCTACGGGCCGTTCCCTTCAGGACCCCGACCGCGCGCCTCGCGCTGAAATCCGTGAGTCCTTCACCAGGGCACGTGGAGCTGGACGGCGCCTGGTGGCCTCGGTCACGTGACCTCACACACGAACTCTCCGCTCTGGCGGACGTACTGGATCCGTTGTGGGGACGGATCACCCATATCGCCGTCAACCCGCGCTACTGGCCGGCACTCTCGCGCAAGGTCTTCGTCAACGGCCATGTGGTGGAGGTCGGTTGGTTCACGTCGGAGCAGGATCCGCACAAGATCCTGCTGCTGTCCTACACGGCGGGCCGCTGGGACCTCCTGGTGATCCCCCCGGAGACGAGTGCCCCCTCGGCCGCCCGGCTGATGGCCGCCGCGAGCGCGAACACCGGCCCGCCGACGACCGCGACCGCCCTCGTGGCGGCAGAACAGGCCGGCGAAACCTCCTCTTCGTGCGAGGCCACCACCGGCCAGCCCGGCCGGCTGATGGTGGGGCTGTGACGGTCGTCGTCGCCGAACCTGGCCGTCGGTGCCCTGAAGATTCGCCGGGCAGTCCGTCGTGGGCCGGATCAGCCGTGGCCACTTGCCGCGGCCGCCATGAGCGGTTCCGCGGCTTCCTCGGTCGTATCCGGAGGCACGACCAGCAGATCCCAACGCCCCTGGCCGGGCGCGAGCAGGACGATGGTGTGCGCGGCGGATGCCGTGAGGGTCCTGTGCAGCCGTACGACCTGGTTGGAGACGAGCATCCGGCCGGGCACCGCGGACCAGGTCGCCCCGTTGACCGTGACGCTGGTGATGTGGCCCCACGCGCGCGGCAACCCGGCAAGCAGCCGGGGGAGTTCCGCGAGCAGGTCGTACGAACGGGGCCACCACGCTCCGTCGATGGGCCGGGGCATGCCGCCGTGAGGAGCCAGACGCAGACGGAGGAGGGGGTGGAAGGGAAGCGGGGGTTGCAGTGCGGTGGTCATGAGAACTCCTGCCAACTGCCGAAAGAGACTGATGGGTTGACGTCAGGCGCGGCGGGCCGCGACCCGCTCCGCCGTCGGCCAGCGCACGTCGTGCACCCAGCCGAGGCGTTCGAGGAGGCGGATGACGGCGGCGGAGGGGTCGAGCTGGCCGCGGTCGACGCCGTGGCGGGCGCTGGTGGGGTCGGCGTGGTGGAGGTTGTGCCAGCTCTCGCCGAAGGAGAGCAGGGCGAGGGGCCACAGGTTGGTGGCGCGGTCGTGGCGCCGGGTGCGGAACGGCCGCTCGCCGATCATGTGGCAGAGGGAGTTCACGCTCCAGGTGACGTGGTGGAGCAGGGCGATGCGGACGAGTCCCGCCCACAGCAGGGCCGTCAGCGCATGCACCCAGGTCCCGCCGATGAGCCAGCCCGCCCCGAAGGGAAGGGCGAGGGTGAGGACGCACAGCACAGGGAAGGCGCGGGCCACGGCACGGATGTCGCGGTCGGCCAGCAGGTCGGGGGCGTACCGGTCGGCGGGTGTGCGGTCGTTGCGGAACAGCCAGCCGACGTGGGCGTGCAGCAGCCCGCGCAACTGGCCGCGCAGATGGGTGCCGTAGCGGTACGGCGAGTGCGGGTCGCCGGGCCGGTCGGTGAAGGCGTGGTGGCGGCGGTGGGTGGCGACCCAGCCGATGACATCGCCCTGGAAACTCATCGACCCGGCCACCGCGAGCGCGATCCGCACGGGACGGACCGCCCGGTAGCCGCCGTGGGTGAGACCGCGGTGGAAGCCGACCGTGACGCCGAGTCCTGTGATCGTGTAGAGGACGAGGGCGAGCACGATGTCGGCGGGATGGATGAGGCTCCCCCACAGCAACCAGCCGGCCAGGCCGAGCGCCACGAACGGCAGAACGACGATCATCGCCGTCACCGTGACATACAGCCGGTCACCGCCGTCGCGCGCGGGCGCCGGGCCGTCCGGCGGGAAGGGGGACGTCCCGTCGTAGCCCTGAGGCGGCGGGGCGGGGCCGGACGGTGTGACCGTCGTGGACGTGGTCGGACTGAGTGGCATACGTGGCTCCTCGGCCTGGAAGCGGATGGCGCGGCCGGGGTCACGGGCTGCCCATGGGATGGGAGTCGCGAGGAGGGGGCCGGACATCGGCTACGAAGAGCCTCGCTTTCTCCACCGTACTCCCGCACGCTCCGGGACGAGGCGGACCGGATCGCGTGGCGATCGCGTTGACACGGACCATGGCCGGACGTTGACTGGCAGCACGGTGCAGGGCCATGCCACCCCGGAACACACGGCGAGCATTGCGCCTTCCCGCCTCGCCCAGACCCCGCGGGAACTCACCTACCGGACAACAGTGAGGCCGGCCATGACAGTTTCACGGACCATCAGGAACCAGGCGCAGACCATGAAGGGCAGGATCACGGAAGAGCTCGGTCGGGTCACCCGCAACAGGCGACTACAGCGCCGGGGCAGGACCGACCGGGTTGCCGGAAGCCTGAAACAGGCCGCGGAGAAGGCCAAGGGCGCCTTCAGGCGTAGCGGAAGCGGCCCGCGATGATGTACGACCAGACGCGCGCCCAGCAGCCCGCCGGCCAGACCCGGGGCCCCGCCGAGCGCCGTACCCCAGGCCCGGAGCCGCTGCTCCCGTCGGCCGAACGGGACAAGATCGTCCAGTCCCTCCGGCACGCTCTCAACACCTTCGCCGACACTCCGCTCGAGGCGCTGGAAGAGGCCGAGAGCGCCTACGACGAAGCCACCGCCCAGCTCGTGAACGCCCTCGCGGAACGGCGGCGTCTCCTTCGCGCCGGCTGGCAGGACCAGGCCCCGGAGGCACAGGCCGACGGACTCCGACTCGCACTGAGGCAGTACCGGGAGATCACCCAGCGACTGCTCCACATCTAGGCAGCCACTACTCCGCGCCGCGGCGTTGCGCGGAGTAGTGTGGACAGTACCGAGGGCATTTCGCACACCGGCCACCATGCCGGGTCGTTCTCGGCGAAAGATGAAACCCGGGCCGCCGCAGAGACGGCCCGGAGACGGGTCCGCATCATGTCGGCGACCTTGCTTCCACCCCTGCCGCACCCCGAGCCCGTCGCAGCCCCGGCCGCGCGTCTCGCCCTGAAGACCGACGGCACCTCCCGTGGACTCCTGGACGGTGCCTGGTGGCCCCGCTCCCGGGATCTGCTGAGCGAACTGCCGGCCCTGACCGACGTGTTGGACCCCTTGTGGGGCCGCATCACCCGCATCGCCGTCAACCCGGAGCACTGGCCGGTCATCCCCCGCAAGGTTCCCGTGGACGGCCACATCGTCAAGGTCGGCTGGTTCACCCCGGAAATCGACCCGCACAAGCTGCTGCTGCTCTCCTACGGCACCGGCCGTTGGGACCTGCTGGTCATCCCGCCGGAGACCGGCGCGGAGTCGGCGGCCCGTCTGATGGCTGCCGCGTCCGACTACGACAGCCCGCCGCTGACCGCGAGCGCGCTCATCGCCGCGGACGAGGCCCGGCACGGAGTCTCCGCGGCCGACGGGCCACTGGACCCGGACGAGGCATGGGAGTACGAGGGCGGCGCCTCGGCGGTGGCCGCGGCCGTTCCGGAACAGACCGGTCCGCTCGGCCGGACCAGTCGTCTGCTCATCGGTATGTGAGGTGGCCGCCATGAACGTCTTCCTGACAGTCGCTGCCTTCGTGGTTCTCATCGCAGCAGGCGCATACGTGATCCACCGGCTCAACATCCAGCACGCCGACAGAATCGCCGTGCGCCGGTACAGCGTCGCCCTGCCCGGCCGCCGCGGCCGCGGCATCCCGCAGCCCCCGGTGGGTCCGGACCGGTCCGAGTCGCCGACCACCGGCGAACGGCGGGACCACCGCGACGGGGGCCGCGGCCGGTTCTCTCCGCGCCGCCGCAGCCGTACCACTCACCACGGGTGACCAGGCGGTTTCCGTCGCCAGGCCCATGACTGTGCGAGGAGCGGGCCGGGTCCCATGAACCGAGGCGTCATGACTCTTCCGCAGCTGAACATCTACCGGCACGACCGGGGCAGGCGAGCACTGATCACCCTGGCCGGTGAGATCGACCCGGCCACCGCGCCCCAGGTGCGGACCGCTCTGGAGCGGTGCCTGAGTGACGGCATCACCACCATCGACGTCGATCTGACCGCCGTCGGCCTCTGCGACAGCAGCGGCCTGAGCGTCTTCCTCGATGCGTCGCGGCACGCCGCCGAGACCCACGCGTCCCTGCGACTGCACCACCCGTCCCCACAGACCGCCCGGCTCCTCACGGACAGCGGCTCCGATCTTCTGCTCCTGTGAGGGCTCCTGGAGAGTTGTGGTGCACACGGGTGGGAGAGCCGTCTGTTCCGATCGTGTGTGACATGCCGCCTCTGGCGTAATGGGCCGTTCGGCGTGGCCCGCCGCGTCACTCTGTGCGGGTTGATCGCGGTCGTGTCAGGAGCCCATGTGTACAGATCACGTGAGCGGGTCGAGCGCATCCGCCGTGACCGCAGGGCGGACCGGGCCTGTCGGTGCGGGCGCTGGACTCGCGGCACGAGGTGAGCATGGACACGGCGGCCGAAGCTTTGACGACGCCGGTGCGGGAGTGCGGTTATGGCGGAAGGTAAGCGCCGACCCGACGAGGGCGTGGACCGGTCGGAAGGGTTCGGTGAGCGGCTGCTGGGGGTGCTGCTGGACCGGGCACACGAGATGCCGCCGCAGCTGATCGCCCCGCTGATCGCGGAAGAGGTGGCCAGGGTCGGTGGCCGCGACGTCTCGATCCTGCTGCAGGACTACGGCCAACTGGTGCTGGTGCCGTTGCCGGGTCGGCGCCTGCTGGTCGGCGACCCCGAGCCGATCGGTGACTCTCCCGCCGGCACAGCCTTTCTGCACGCGACCACTGTCGAGGTGCCGCACTCCGAGGGCGTCCGGATGTACCTGCCGTTGCTGGACGGCAGCGACCAGGTGGGCGTAATGGCCCTCACCCTGGACACCGTCGATGACGACGACCGGCGGCTGCTGCGCAGGCTCGCCGGCCTGGTCGCCGACATGCTGGTCACCAAGCACAGCTACACCGATCAGTTCTTCTTCGCCCGGCGCCGCGAACCGATGACCCTGGCCGCGGAGATCCAGTGGTCCCTGCTGCCGCCGCTGGCGATGTCCGTCCCGCAGGTCGAGGTGGCCGGAATCCTGGAGCCCGCCTACGACGTCGCGGGCGACAGCTTCGACTACGCCCTCAATGAGGACATCCTGCACGTGGCCATGGTCGACGCGATGGGCCACGGCCTGGACGCCGCCACGATGGCGACCGTCGCCGTCGGGGCCTACCGGCACGCCAGACGTGCCGACATCCCCCTGTCCGAGATCTACACGTTCATGGACCGGGCCATCGCCGAGCAGTTCGGGCCCGACCACTTCGTCACCGCCCAGATGATGCGTCTGAACATCACGACGGGCCATCTGCAGTGGGTCAACGCGGGCCACCCCGCACCGCTGCTGATCCGTGACCACAAGGTCGTCCGGCAACTGGCAGGCCCGACCACCCTGCCCGTCGGCTTCGGCGGTGAAGAGCCCCGGATCAGCCAGCAGAAGCTCCAACGCGGCGACCGAGTGCTGTGCTTCACCGACGGCCTGATCGAGGAGCACGAAGCCGGCGAAGAACAATTCGGCGAAGAACAACTCATCCACTGGGTCAACCGCATCGAACACACGGAGAAGGGAGTACGAGCGGTGGTGCGCTCACTCTCCCACGCCCTGAAGCAGCAACGGGGCGGCCACACCACCGACGACGCGACCCTCTTCCTGATCGAATGGCGAGGGGGCGCCGCCGACCACCTCGTGCTCCTGGAGTGAGCCGACAACCGCACGACCCGCACGACCGGCTCCGTCATGCGAGCCACCTCCTGGGGCGGTGTACGGGGTGCCGCACTCTGGCGGCCGTCATGAGTGCTTTCTGTCCAACTGCTGTTGCGATGCCTCGGACATGCGCGAGCCACTGCGTCTCTTGCACCGTCCATATCCTGGGATGGGGCTGCTTCGGACCGCCGGTCGCACGACGCGAGGACTACGCTGCTGTGTAGACCGTCCCGGACCCCGGCGGCATGCTGTTGCCGAACACAGGTGGCTGCGGGGTGCGGACTCTTCGTCTGTCACCCGGCGCTTCCCTGGAGGGAACTGGGTGGGTCCTCTGTCCTGCTGCGCAGGCTGTCGGACCGGCCGCTGCTCTGCCTCCGCCGAAAGTACGCCCTCGCCGGGAGCGCGCCCAGAGTGCCGGAACTCCGGCTCACCGTGCCGCTGCCGGATGGTCTTCCGAACCGAGGCCTCATGCCCCTCTCACAGCTCACCGTCCACCGCCGTGACCAAAGGAAACAGGCGCTGATCACCCTGTCCGGTGAGATCGACCTCGAATCCGCGCCATTGGTGCGCGAGTCCCTGGAACGGTGCCTGCGGGACGGTATCCGCACCATCGACGTCGACCTCACCCCCGTCATCTTCTGCGACTGCAGTGGACTCAACGCATTCCTCCACGCTGCGCAGCAGACCACCGTGGCCGGTGGGACCCTGCGACTGCACCATCCGCCGACGGCACTGGCTCGGATTCTCGACCTGACCGACTGCGGGTTCCTGCTCCTCGGCCTTCCGTGCGACCAACTCCCATCTCCTCTCGGCGACACCCCGGCCGCGCCCCGTCCGGCCCCGCCGCACCGGTCTCCCCCGCTTGCGCCTGTTCTCTCGGGCGATGTGCGATGACGGCCGAACCCGGGCGAGGACAGCCACGGAAGCCGGGGGACGGCGAGCCGTCCGCCGTGGCTCCGGCGCGGTTGCGTCGGCTGAGCCGTTGGCTGGTGGAGGGCCTGCGTGAGGATCTGGTGGCTCTGTACGTGGAGTCCCGCGCAACGCCGCCGGGTGATCCATACCGCCGTCCCAGCCGCCAGAACTTCCTGAACCGTCTCACCGTGGACATGCGCCGACCGGGATTCGCCATGGTGATCGCCGAGACGGACAGCCTGACGGGATGCGCCTTCGGATTCCCGGTAGCCGGCGACGGCTCCTGGTGGCTCGGCTTCGACGGAGCACTGCCGCGCAGCATCGAGCAACTCACAGCGTCCGGCAACGTCTTCGCGTTCGCTGCCCTCCTGATCCGGCCGCACCCCCAGGACCGGGAACTCGCCCGCCGTGTGCAGGAGCGGCTGCTGACCGACCATCAGGCATCGCTCGGGGCCACCCTGGTGGACCGGGCCGATCGCCCAACCCTCGCTGCACTCCACTCCTGGGGGTGGCTGGACATCGGAGAGCTTCGCAGGCCGGCGGGCGCCACCACATTCCGTGCGCTGGTACTTCCCTTCGGGGAACGCACCACGGCGAGGCTGGAGGGCCTTGTCACGGTGCCCGGAGACGGTGGCCCCAGTGGGGCCTGACAGGCGGTCGACCCGCATTCGGATGCTGGTGGCCGAGCAGGCGGTCCGACGAGGTGCCCGGGTGAGTGTGGTGGACGTATGCACCGCGGCCGTGGCCGCGCTGCCGGTCGGCGGGGCCGGGCTGTCGGCGATGTCCAAGGCCGCGGCGAGCCATCCGTTGTGCAGCACCGACGACATCAGCGAGCAGCTGGAGGAGCTCCAGCTCACGCTGGGCGAGGGGCCCTGCGTGGACGCCTTTGTACGCGGCTCGGCCGTCTTGACACCCGATCTGCTCACCACTGAACTTCAGGATCACTGGACCGTGTTCGCCGATGCGGCCCTGGAAGCCGGAGCCCGCGCGGTGTTCTCGCTCCCTCTGCAGAAGGGAGCGATCAGACCGGGGGTTCTGGACCTTTACGCCAACATTCCGACCGTACTGAACACGGAGGAACTGGCCGATGCACTGGCGTTCGCCGATCTCGCGACGCTTCTCCTGCTCGACACAAGGATCGACGAGACGGGCGCACCGACCGGCGGGCCTATGGCGGACCGCAGCTTCGAGGACCTGGGCGCATACCGAGCGGAGATCGACCAGGCCAGCGGAATGCTCACTGCTCAGCTCGGAGTCGGCATCGAAGAAGCCTTCGTCCGGCTCCGCGCCTACGCCTATGCGCAGGGATGCCGACTCGCGGACGTGGCCGCCGACGTGGTGGCCCGACGGCTTCGTTTCTCCCCGGACGCGGAGCCGGATCAGGACGAGGAGGAAACCTGACGTGTGGGTCCCGGCCGAGGAACGTGCCGTACTTCCCGCCCCTTCCGGCAGGAACTAGTCTCAATCGAGGGTGCCCACGATGGACCAACAGCTTCTGGCCAAGACCTTCGTCGAGCTGGCCGACAATCTGGTCGCCGACTTCGACATCATCGACTTCCTGCGCCTGCTGACCGACCGCTGCGTCGGCATGCTCGACGCGAGCGCCGCCGGGGTGCTGCTCGCCGACCGGGACGGCAAACTCCGCGTCATGGCCGCCTCCGACGAACAGGTGCGCCTGCTGGAGCTCTTCCAGCTCCAAAACGACGAAGGCCCCTGCCTCGAGTGCTTCCGCACCGGTGTACCGGTGATCGTCCCCGACCTCGGTACGGAGACCGCCCGCTGGCCGCGCTTCGCGGTGGCGGCCCAGCGCAGCGGGTTCGGGGCAGTCCAGGCTCTGCCCCTGCGTTTGCGGGACGAGATCGTCGGCGCCCTGAACCTCTTCCGCACCGCCCCCGGCCCCTTCGACCCGGCCGCCACACCCGTCGCCCAGGCCCTGGCCGACGTCGCCACCATCAGCCTGCTGCAACAACGCACCGCTCAGCGCAGCACGGTGCTCAACGAACAACTGCAGACGGCGCTGAACAGCCGGGTACTGATCGAACAGGCCAAGGGGAAGCTCGCCGAACGCCAGGACATCGACATGGAGCAGGCGTTCACCGCGCTGCGCGGCTACGCCCGCTCCCACAACCGGCGCCTGGCCGATGTGGCCCGCGCCCTCATCGACGGTTCCGAACCCCTCACCGGCCTGGGGTCCTGACCCACGCCTTGCCGGAGCCCGCTACGGTGTTGGTGTTGTGGTGTTGTGGTGTTGGTGTTGGTCCAACTCCTGCTCGATGAACAGCATCCGCAGCGCGAAGGCGATTGCGTGGATGCAGACGAACCCATCGGCCCAACGGACGAGGAACCGCACGACCGGAGTTGAGATCCACGAGGCGGGCTACACAACAGAGGCGTCCGACGGCCGTCCTGGATGAAGGCGCCGGAGGGCTGAGCTCACAGCTCCCGGTGCCGTGTCCGCCGGGTGCGCACACCGTCATCTCCGGTCCGCCGCCTGGAGGCGCCTCAGTGCTCGGCGCAGCTCCCGCTGTATCGGTTCCGGCAGCATCCGGTCCTTCGTCGTGGCGACCAGGGCCGCGGCCACGTCCCGGAGCTTGATGTTGCAGTGCTGCGACACGTCCACCAGCAAGTCCCAGGCCCTCTCGCTGGAACACGGCGCCAGGGCCATCACCATGCCTCGTGCCTGGTCGATGACCGCACGGCTCGCCAACGCCCGACCCAACTGCTGTTTTCTTGCGCGCAGTTCGATGACCTCGGCCAGCAACGCAGCATCCACCTCAGAGGGCACAGTCCTCAACAGCCGCTGTTCTTCACGGGGCGGGGTCATTTGGTGCATGGTCGGTACCTCACAGGGCAGTCAGCCCGTCCGTGGGTGATCAGCGGCGCGCCAGTTGCCGTTCGGCAGGCAGCACATCGTCGGTGCCGATCGAAGGGGCCTGTTTCACCAGCGTTCTGGCATAACCGCCCCTGAGACAGCCCGGCCCGACGATCGCGTCTGCCCTCCCAGACGGCGACCAGGGCCCCGGCCGCCTCCGAACGCAACCCGTGGCTACCCGGCCACATCACGGGTACCTGCGGTGTTCGCGGTCCCGACGGTCCTCGCGCCGCCAGCGCGCCCGGTTCTGCCGGCTGTAGCGGCGGTCCCAGCGTTCCTGGCGATTCCGGCGCTCCTGGTAGTCCCGGTAGTCCCCGAGATCGGAACTGCCGCTGCGGCTCCGGCCGCCGCCACGATCGCGGCCGTGTCGGGTGGCGGCATAGACCAGCACCGCCGCAGCCACCCACCAAATGGGATCGAGGAAACCGAAGCCGAACAGGACCGTGATGAGGATGAGGAGCAGGACGAACACGGTGGGCCTCCCCGGGAGCGGGACACAGCATCGATACCGGGGACTGGGGCCTCACCCCACAGCGTAGTCCTGCCCAACGGCTGCGGATAGCGTGCGACGTAAGCGCGTCCTGCCCTGTATGGATGGCTGCTTGAGACCTGTTCGGGAACTGCGGCGACTCCCAGAACTCCTCAGTGCCGGCGCTGCGTTGGCAACGGACGTTGCCGGCATTGACTGGCAGCACGGCCTAGTTGCGCAACTCCGGATTATTCGGCGCAGCGTTCCACTTTCCCGCCTCGCCCGGCCCCCGCGGGAACGACCCCGTACGGCGATCACGCGCGGGAGCCCGTCCAGCCCAGTTGCAGGGCCGCGTCTCATCTGCGCCGTTTCAGTGCGTGTGCCATGCCTGGGAGTTCCTCGTACAGCAGCCGACCGATCAGCGCCCCGCCGAAGACGACGACACCCACGCCGACCAGCCAGGACTGGATGACCAGGACAGTTCCGACAGGTCCGAAGGTGACTGCGTTGGATGCGATCAACGGCGAGAAGACGAGCCTGGAGAAGACCCTCAGGCCGATCAGCCCGATCACGGTGGCCACGGCGCCGGGCAACAGGGCACGCCAGCGGATCCTCCCGCCGAGCAGCAGGCGCTGGGACCACCACAGCAACAGCACAGCACTCAGCGACGCGACGGCCCCACCTGCCAGGGGTTCACGCCGCAGCGTGGTGGTGGCGGAGACGTAGAGGTATCCGGTGAGGACACCGAGCCACACCACATGCCGCCACCTTGCCCACCAGCGGGCCGGAGGCAGGCCCCAGACCTTCTCATATCCGGTCTGCACCGCCGCCCCGAAGCTCAGACCGAACACGGCAAGGGCGGCGATACCGAACGCGGTCGTGGTCCGCAGGGCCTGGCCGGGCCGGGTGAACAACTGCTCGACCTGCCGCATGGAGGACGTCGACACGCCAAGCCCTTCCCCCAGCCACTGCGCGAACCCCCGCCCGTGTTCGGGATCGGCAGAGGAGACAATGATCAGCAGCGGCACCAGCGTGAGAAACCCCAGCGCGGCAAAGCCCAGCGAGCGCGACCACAGCTCAATTTCCTGTCTCCGCCGCCATCCGCGCCCGACGGGCGAACGGCTGATCATATGGCGCAGCGACCCGAACCGAGATGAACGGTCCGGGGCATCGGCAGGCTTCATTGGCATGCCTGTCGACTACCACGTTCGGAACCCTTGCCGCGCGAGGGCGCGACGCAGAGATTCCCGGATAGCCTGGAAGAGCAAAGGGCTACCGGGCTCAGCGGGCTGCGACTGCCCGAGGGGGCGGCTCGTACCGGCCCGGATCAACGGCTCAGGAGGCAGGCCATGATCCATTCAGCCGATATCCGCGAGTGGCGCAACCGCAGCGTCGTCGACCCGAAGGGCCACAAGATCGGCGTACTCGAAGCGGTCTACGTCGACACCACCACCGACGAACCGGCCATGGCCACGGTCCGCACCGGACTCCCCACCCGCCACCACCTGGCCTTCGTCCCCCTCGACGAGGCGACCCTCGGACCGGACTACGTCAAGGTCTCCTACACCAAGACGCTGGTGAAGAAAGCGCCCTCGGTCGGCATGGACGACATCCTGCCCGCCGAGTCGGAGGAAGCGATCTTCCAGCACTACGACATGCCCTACCAGACGGGCGCAGGCGGCGAGCGGCAACTCGCGCGCCGCTGATCGCGCACGCTCAGCCACCCAAGGGAGGTGTACGCGTCATGGCCCTCTTGCTGTTTCTCCTTCTGGTCGCCGTCGTGCTGGGAATCATCGGAGTGGCCGCAGAAGGGGTGGGCTACCTCCTGATCATCGGCATCGTGATCCTCGTAGCTGCACTGGGCCTCATCGCCGTCCGCTGGTCCCAGCGCACCGGTCACCGCCCCCTCCGATAACGAACGGCACCCTGTTACTCCGTGGAGCCCAGCCGCCGGGAGCCGTTCGGGGCCGACCCACTCCCGACGGCGGCGCCATCGCAGTCGGCGTCGGCTCACCTCTCGTCGGGGACGCGGCCGACGGCAGCGCGCTCATCGGATCACCGGTCATGGGCCGGCAGATCGGCGAGGGCCTTCTCCACCGCCGCGAGGATCGGCAACGCAGCCTTGTCCAGAGGTTCGCGAAGTTCGCGAAGTCCTCTGCGGTTGCTGCTTGGCGGCTGTGGAGCCGTCGTGGTTGGTCGTGCAGCTCCCTGCGCCCCTGAGAAGCCTCAGCTCACGTCAGTAGAGAAGCAAGCTTGCTCCAGGCCTCCCTCGGGAGGGAGTCTCGCGATGGCGTGCTGCCGTCCACGATGTGGAGGGCCACGTGGTCCGCGCCCGCGGCGATGTACTCGTCGATGCGGGCGCGGATCTGTGTTTCGTCGCCCCAGGCGTAGACCGCGTCGATGAGGCGGTCGCTGCCGCCGTTCGCCAGGTCGTCCTCCGTGAAGCCGTTGCGGAGGAAGTTGTTGGTGTAGTTGGGGAGGGCCAGGTACATGGCGAGGTAGTCGCGGGCCAGGGTGCGGGCTCGGGTCGGGTCGGACTCCAGGACGACCTTCAGCTCCGGGGCCAGCAGCGGGGCGTCGCCCAGGCGCTCGCGGGACGCGGCCGTGTGGTCGGCGGTGACCAGATAGGGGATGGAGCCGGCGGCGCGGTCCCGGGCGAGGTCGATGGTCTTCGGGCCGAGGGCCGCGAGGAGGCGGCGGTCCGCGGGGTGGCCCGCCTCGTCCAGGGCGTCCAGGTGGGAGACCAGGGCCGAGTAGGGGCGCTTGTACTGCTCGGCGATCTTGGCGTGGCTGACGCCGAGGCCCAGGGCGAAGCGGCCGGGGTGGGCGGAGTCCAGCTCGGCGAAGCTCGCGGCGGTGGCGGCGGGCTCGTGCTCCCAGATGCTCTGGATGCTGGTGCCGACCACGATCCGGGAAGTCGCCTCGATCAGCGGGGCGGCGTCGCGGGCGGAGGTGTTGCCGCCGAGCCAGAGCGCGCCGTAGCCCAGTTCCTCCAACTCCGCGGCCGCCTCGGCGAGTTCACCGTTGCGGGACGGGTCCCCGAAGCGCAGGGCGCTGCTCCAGATGCCGTACCGTCCGACGGTTTCCTTCAAGTTGTCGGTCATGAGTGGCGGTTTCCCTCCGGTCGGTGTGCGCGACAGCCGTACATCGACGCCAACCGGAGGGGGCCGCCGGATCTTCCCGTCGGCAACTCAGCGTCGATACGCCTTACCCTCCGATGCCGTACGACAGTCCCTTCGGAAGCGGCCTGGGCAAGAACCGCTGGGTCGTCGAAGCGGCCTTCGCACTTCTGCGCTGGTTCCGCCGACTGCGTATCCGCTGGGAAATCCGCGCCGACATCCACCAGGCCTTCCTCATCCTCGGCTGCGCAATCTTCTGCTGGCGGCGCCTCAAAAAACAGTGCTGATCTGAGCCCTCAGCCCGAACCGGCGACCAGTGCCTCGCCGAGCGGGGTTCGCCGGTAGAGCACCGACCGTCCGGACCGGGCGCGGACGAGCAGCCCCGCGCCTCGCAGGATGGCGAGGTGGTCTCCCACGGCGCCGGGCGCCATGGCGAGGCTTCGGGCGAGGTGGCTGGTACTGGCCGGGGCGTCCAGCGCCAACAGCAGCCGGGCTCGGGCCCGGCCGACCAGAGCGGTCAGCGCGTCCGGTTGGGGGACGGTCGCCTGTTCGCCCCACAGGGCGGCGGTGCCGCGGGCAGGGTAGACCAAGGTCCTGGGCCAGGGGTCGTCCAGGTGGGCGGCGATATTCCCGACGAAGACCGAAGGGATCAGCAGTAGCCCGTCGCCGGCGAGGCGGACGTTTCCGATTGGGGGGAAGAAGCCGATCTCGATACCGCCGTCGCGCCAGTCGATGCTCGGGTGCAGGCTCTCGATGGTCGTGGCCCATCCGTGTTCGCCGATCACACCCACCCGGTGCACGACATCGCGCTCGCAGATCGCGCGCAGTTGCGGCCAGTCCGCGGCGAGCAGCTCGTGCCACGCCTGGTCCATCGCCTCGGCGATCCTGGAGACGGCGTCCGTGGAGTCCAGCACCGCGCGTACGCGGGGATCATGGGCGGACGGGCCGGTCGCGGTGGTGGCGAATTCGTGGCGGGCCGCTTCCAGCGGTGTGGCCCGGATCATGGCCAGGTCGTCTGCCCAGGTCTGGTTGAGGCCGCGCGGCGGCGGGGCGACGAAGTTCGGTCCGGATTGCGAGGTGTGCAGGGCGAGGGCGGCGTCCAGTTCGGTCTCGCGGCGAAGCCGCTCGAAGGCCGGTAGGAGCCGGGTGGCCCAGGCTCGCGGCAGCGGCCGGTTCTGGCCGGCGAGTGAGCGCAGCAGTAAGCAGAGGTCCATCGCGGGCGACAGTGCGAAGCGGCTGCGCAGCAGGTCCTCGACGGAGACTTCGAAGCGGAGCACCCGGCGATGCTACCGCCGGACGTCTGTTCCGATTCGTCCAGCGACGAATCATTGGTGAGTGGCGTGGGCGCACGGCGAGGCTGCGCGTCATGACCCCAACCGCCGAACCCGCGCAGGGCAACCGCCGTGCCACCTACCGGGAGGTGCTGGCCGAGCCGCGATTCCGGCTGCTCTTCTCGACCCGCGCCGTCGCGATCACTGCGGGCTCGCTGCGGATCACCACGTTCTCGGTGCTGGTCTTCGCGGCCACCGGCTCCGCGCTGTTGAGCGCACTGGCCTTCGGCATCGGCTTTCTCCCGCAGTTGTTCGGCTCGCTGCTGCTGGGCTCACTGGCCGACCGACTGCCGCCCCGCGCGCTCATCGCCGGCGGCTACGCCTTGGAGTGCGCCGCCGCCCTGCTGCTCGCCCTGGTGCGGATGCCGATCGCGGCAAGCCTCGGTCTCGTGGCGCTGGTCGCCCTCGCCACACCGGTGTTCGGCGGCGCGTCGAGTCGGCTGGTCGCGCAGTGGCTGAAGGGCGACGCCTATGTACTGGGCCGTTCACTGAACAACATCGCCTCCTCTGGCGCGCAATTGTTCGGTCTGGCGCTGGGAGGTGCGGTCGTCGCGGTACTCGGCCCACACCGGGCGCTCGCAGTGAGCGCCGCCCTCTACCTCGGCTGCGCGCTCGCCATCCGCATCCGGCTACCCCGGCTGGGGCCGGGAGAGTTCGGCGGCACACCCGGCAGCGCTCGGGGCGATGGCGGGGCCGTCCGGGCAAGCCTGCACGGTGCCGGCCTGCTGCTGCGTGGACACACGGTACGACGACTGATGCTGGCCCAGTGGCTACCGCCCGCGTTCGTAGCGGGCGCGGAAGGTCTGATCGTCGCCTACGCGGGAGGACGCCACTTCGCGCCCGGCTGGTACGCGGTGCTGATGGGCTGTCTGCCGGTCGGCATGCTCGTCGGTGACCTGCTGGTGGGTCGACTGCTACGGCCACCCGCCCGGGAGCGACTGGTAGTCCCGTTGATTGCGCTGACGGGACTACCGCTGGTCGGCTTCGCCACCGAGCCCGGGGTGGGCGTCTCGTCCTGTCTGCTGCTGCTCTGCGGCTTCGGATTGGCCTACGGTCTCGGCCTGCAACGGCCGTTCCTGGACGCCCTGCCGCAGGATGGCCAGGGCCAGGCCTTCGGTCTGCTCGGCTCCGGCAGCATGACGCTGCAGGGCGTCGGGCCGGCCTGCTTCGGCTCGGTGGCCGCAGGCATCGGAACAGGCGGCGCAATCGCCCTGGCAGGCGGCGCGGCGGTGCTTACCGCCGGCTGGATTCTCACCTGGCACCCGCCCACCTCCCCGGTCCCCGTCCCCGTCCCGAACTACTCAACGGGATCAGAGAGCGGCACCGAACACCCTCACCCCCACATCTCTCTGACAGGCAGTCATTCCCCGTAGCTCATTGTGTTTGGAGTCCCACGCCTCGGCTCTGCCAGGCGTTGCGGACCACGTACGGGATCTTGAGACCACGAACAGCCCATGGAAGGTTCATGCCGCATGATCGATGAATTCGCGAAGGACAGCCTGCACAGGAGACTGCGGCGGGACCGCGAGGCGCTGCTCTGGAAACTCGACGGCTTGTCCGAATACGACGCCCGCCGACCTTTGACAGCGACCGGGACCAACCTCCTCGGCCTGGTCAAGCACGTGGCCACCGTCGAGGCCAGGTACTTCGGCGAGGTCTTCGACCGCCCTTCCCCGGAATCGCTGTCCCGGTGGCAGGACTCCGACGGCAGCGATCAGTGGGCGACCGAGGACGAGACCCGCGATCGGATCATCGGGTTCTACCGGCGCACGTGGGAACACTCGGACGCGACGATCAACGAGCTTCCCCTCGACACCCCCGGCCACGTGCCGTGGTGGCCGGAGCCTTATCCCAACACGAACCTGTTCGCCGTCATGGTCCATGTACTCGGCGAGTCCATCCGGCATGCCGGGCACGCCGATATCCTGCGCGAGGGCCTCGACGGCCGGACCGGGGTGCGCGCCGAGAACGAGCAGCAGATCGACGAGGAAGCCCGTGCCGCCTACTGCGCGAAGATCGAGCAGGCCGCCAGGTCAGCCGCATCGATCAAGGCTTAGTCGGACAAATCAGGCAGCCTGATATCAGCTCCCCTACCGGCGCTTGCGATTTCCGAGCAGACTGCCACGCCGAGGTCGAGGCGGTGAAGCTGTAGCGGCCGAGGAGGTTCAGGTTGCGGCGCTTGAGAGGAGAGCCTGAGCGAGCCGAGCTGGTCCTCCACGCCGTCCCGGTACGCCTGGTGGATGGTGCCGCGCTTGCCGTGGCACACGTCCCGGGCCGGCTTGTGGCGGGAGATCGCCATGAGCTGTCCGGTCGGTCACGCCTCCTCTCAGGTTCGAGGGGATTCGGCTCGGAGGCGGGCCACCGACTCCAGGACCTCGGTGCGCCCCGCGTAGACGCCCTCGGTGCGTGGGTAGTGGACGATCACATCGGTGAAGCCCAGGTCATACCCCCTGCCCCGCATGTCTTCGAAGCGTGCTGCGCTGGTCAGCGAGTAGCCCGGGCAGGAGTCGAGGGAGAGGTGACGCTGGAAGTCGCCGGGCGTCACAGGTCGGTGCCCCCACTGACATCCAGGTACTGACCGGTGATCCAGCGGGAGTCGTCGGAAGCGAGGAACGCCACCAC
The DNA here is from genome assembly GCF_052068475.1 of Streptomyces sp. SD31. NCBI lineage: Bacteria > Bacillati > Actinomycetota > Actinomycetes > Kitasatosporales > Streptomycetaceae > Streptomyces > Streptomyces sp. SD31. Next base: position 379,304 of record NZ_JBQHCX010000008.1, read on the forward strand.
GTCCGCCACGTCGGAGGGCCTGCCGATCCGGTCGAAGACGGACCGCGCGGCCAGGGCGGCCCGCGCCTCGGGCGTCGTCCGGCGCCGGGCGTTCATGTCCGTCTCGATGAAACCCGGCCCGACCGTGTTGACGGTGATGCCGCGACCGCCGAGTTCCTTCGCCAGACACAGGGTCATCGTGTCCAGCGCGCCCTTGGACATGGCGTACGCGACGGACTCGGGAAAGGCCCGCCGTGAGGCGAGCGAGGAGATGTTGATGATGCGCCCGCCGTCACGCATCCGCGGCAGCGCGCCCTGCACGAGGAAGAACGGCGCCTTGGCATTGACGGCGATCATGCGGTCGAAGACCTCGGGAACCGCCTGACCCACCGGCCCCGAGCCGCTCACCCCCGCGTTGTTCACCAGGATGTCGAGCGAGCCCTCGACGCCGGTGCCCGCATCGCTTCCCTCCGCTCCCTTCCCTCCCTGCGCGCGCAGCCCGGCGTCGAACGCCGCGAAGACCGCGTCGGCGTCGCCCGGCACGCCGAGCTCCGCCTCCACCGGGAAGGCGCGCCCGCCGTTCTCGCGTATCTGCGCCACGACCTCCTGGGCGGCGGCCGCGCTGTGGCCGTAATGGACGCCGACGAGCGCCCCGTCGTGGGCGAGCCGCCCGGCGATGGCTCTGCCGATTCCCCGGCCGGCCCCGGTGACCAGTGCGATCTTGCCCGTCAGTGTGCGTTGGGTATCCACGAAGACCTTGTGTATCGAAGGAAGAAGGAACGAAGGAGGAACGAAGAAAGAACGAAGGGCTAGCGAGGCAGGGATCAGGGGAAGGAAAGCAGCCCGTCAGCAGCCCATGAACTGCCGGTACCACCCGGCGTGTTCGGCCAGGCTCCGCGCGAACCCCACTCCCGGATCGGCCCCCACCCCGCCCCAGAACCCGTCGTCCGCGAACCAGTGGTCCACGGCGAGCATGCCCAGGTGGTGCAGTGCGCGCGGCTGCCCGGCCAGCCGGGTCCGGGCCTCGTCGATGTCCAGGGGTGCGCCCGGCAGTTGCAGGCCGAGTCGGTCGGCCAGCGTGTCCAGCAGTTCCGAACAGTCCACCGGTTCGGGGTGGTTGACGTGATGCGCGCCCGCCAGGTCCCGGTCCGACAGTCCGGCGGCGACCACCGCGCGCCCCAACGCCCGTACGTCGACGACGGAGTGCCGTGCGGTGCAGCCCTTCAGGCCCGCCGACAGCAGCCCCAGCAGTCCGGCCAGCCCGGGCACCACCCATCGGTCGCCGGCCCCGAGCACGAGGTGCGGGCGCAGCACGACCCCGCCGGCGTGCAGCACATGCCGCTCGGCGGCGGCGCGGGAACGGCTGGTCGGCGAGACCGGGGCGAGCGGCAACTCGCCGGGGAGCGCGGCGGTGAACGGCCCCCGACCGTATACGGCGGCCGTACTCACGTAGACGAGACGAGACGCACCGGCGCGCGTCGCCTCCTCGACGAGGGCACGGGTGCCGTGGTCGTTGACGGTCTCGGTGCGGTGTTCGTCGTCGCCGATGTGGGAGGCGCAGTGCAGTACGACGTCGACGCCGTCGCAGATGCCGCGCAGGGACGCCGGGTCGGCGAGGTCCGCGCGCACGACGTCCGCCGCCGGGGCTCCGGCGCCGGGGCCGCCGACCGGTGGCAGCCTCCCGGGGTCGCGCAGCAGGAGCCGTATTCGGGACGGTGTCACGTCCCGCGACTCCCCGAGGGCCGCGACGACATGACCTCCGATGAAGCCGCCGGCACCGGTGACGAGGATGCGTGGTGACAAGGTGAGTTCCTCCCTGTCGGCCGACGGACCGTCTCGGCCGCGATGTCCTTCACGGTACTGCGCGTTCCGTACAGTCGTTCCACCTGGCCATGGAAAGGAACCACCGTGCGGCTGCGCTGTGCTGTGCTCGACGACTTCCAGAACGTGGCGACCGAGGTCGCCGACTTCTCGCCCCTCGCGGACGATGTCGAGGTCGTCCCCTTCACGACCCACTTCCCCGACGAGGACGCCCTCGCCGCGGTCCTCGCCGATTTCGACATCGTCGTCACGCTGCGAGAACGCGTCCCCTTCCCCGCCTCCCTGATCGCCCGTCTCCCCCGGCTGAAGCTGCTGATCGCCTCCGGCATGCGCAACTCGGTCATCGACTACGCCGCCGCCGAGGCGCACGGCGTCACCGTCTGCGGCACGGCGAGCTCCTCGACCCCGCCCGTCGAACTCACCTGGGCCCTGCTGCTCGGCCTCGCCCGCGGCATCGTCGAGGAGAGCAACGCCCTGCGCGACGGCGGCCCTTGGCAGCGCACGGTCGGCGCCGACCTGCACGGCCGCCGCCTCGGACTGCTCGGTCTGGGCAAGATCGGCAGCCGGGTGGCCCGGGTCGGCCTCGCCTTCGGCATGCACGTCAGCGCCTGGAGCCAGAACCTCACCAAGGAGTACGCCGACGAAGTGGGCGTCCAACTGGCGGCCTCCAAGGAGGAGTTGCTCGCCGACAGCGACTTCGTCTCCGTCCACCTGGCCCTGAGCGACCGCACCCGAGGCCTGCTCGGCGCGCCCGAACTCGCCCTCCTCAAGCCGACGGCGTATCTGATCAACACCTCGCGCGCGGCGATCGTCGACCAGGACGCCCTGCTCACCGCCCTGCACGAGGGCCGCATCGCCGGAGCCGGCATCGACGTCTTCGACATCGAGCCCCTCCCCGCCGACCACCCGATGCGCACGGCCCCCCGCCTGCTCGCCACACCCCACCTGGGCTATGTCTCGCAGGCCAACTACGCGACGTACTACGGCCAGGCGGTCGAGAACATCCAGGCGTACCTGGCGGGTTCACCGGTACGACGGCTGCCCTGAAGCCGGCGATCCGGCGGCGGTCAGGCGATGTCGGCGTCCCCGGCCTGCGCCGCATCGACGGGCCGCCGGTAGATCCCCTCGCTCCGGCTCAGATGGTGCAGGTCCACCAGATAGCGCCGGAGCGCCACATGGTCGATGTCGTCGCTGTCCTCGCACCAGACGCGCAGCTTGTCGTCGACGGTCCGCTCCGGGTACTCGACTCCCGGCTCGAAGGTCTGCTCGGCGATGTGGCGCAGCACCAGCTTCTTGCGGGTCCAGCGAGCGGGCAGCCGGACCAGCCGCCCGTCCCGGACGAAGGTCCGCAGCACGAGGTCGGCCGGGTCGTCCCCGGAGGCGGGGCTCTGGGCGGCCGCAGCGTCGTTCTCCCGCGCGTACTCCCTGAACAGGCCGTAGGCCACGCCCAGTTCCCCGTCGTCCCCCGCCGTGACCACGCCCTGCTCGCGCAGCCGAAGCAGCGCCACGGCCGTCTCCTTCGGGGACAGCCCCGCCGCCCGGGCGACCTGCTCGCTGTTCTCCGCGCCCAGCGCCACGGCGGCGAAGGCACGCACCCGGCTCTCCTCGGCGAACAGCCGGACCAGTTGTTGCGTCGGATCGGTAGCCATGTCCGGAGGCTAGTGGACGTCGGCCGCGGAGCTAAGCGATTTTTCGGCGGGGCGAGACGAGCAGGACGGAGCGGGGCGGGCCTCAGGCGTACCGGTAGATCTCGGACATGTCCTCCAGCTCGTCCGGAGTCACGTCCCACGGCGGCAGCCGCTCGTGCCGGGCGACGATCCGGCCGTACTGCGCGCTGCCGCGGCCGGGTGGCTTCGCCGGCAGGTAGCGGTGTTTGCGGTGGCGCCGCTGCCAGCGTTGCCACTGCATGTCCATGAAGGCGTGGACCAGCCAGAAGACGGGGTCGTTGACGGACGCGCCGCCGAGCATGACTCCCCCGACCCAGCGATGCACCCGGTTGTGGTTGCGCCAGACGACCCGGCCGTTGCCCCACCCCTCCATCTTGTTCCGGAAGCCCTTGGTGACCGTCGAGTCCCACGGGGCGACGTCATAGACGGGGTCCTTCAGTGCCCAGTTCAGATCGTCCCGGGTGGGCAGGTCGATCGGATCGCGCGGGCGGCCCAGGCTCCGGGTGAGGAACTCGACGTTGGTGATGCTCTCCGTGATGGTCCAGTTGCCCGTCCGGTAGGCGAACGGCCCGGTCATCACCTGCCGGTCCACGGGGCGTCCGGTGCCGCCGAGCAGATCGTCGGTCCACGGCACCGAGGTGGTCGAACGGTCCCGGGTCCAGTCCCAGTACGGCACCGTCACCGAGGAGTCGACACGCTGCAGGGCGCTCTCCAGGTCCAGCACGAACCGGCGGTGCCAGGGCAGGAAGGAGGGCGACATATGGGCGGCGCGCAGGCCTCGGTCGCCGTCACCGACGAAGTACTCGATGTGCAGCCGTACGAACTCGTCGTACTCACCGGTGCGTTTGAGTTCGAGCAGCGCCTCGACGAACCGCCGCCGCTCGGTGCGGGTCAGCTTGCTGACGTTCTTACGCACGTACACCATGCTGCGCCTCCATGTGCAGATGCCCGCCGTGGAACGGTCCGGGAGCCAGGTCGAGCAGCCGTCGGCGGGGCCCGAGCTCGTCGACGGCCGCGCGGGTCGCCTCCAGCGGGGTCCGGTACCAGCTGTAGTGGTCGATCATGCTCAGCCAGGTGCCGTCGGCACGGCGCATCAGGTGCAGCGGGCGGCCGTCCACGGTGACGCGCCATTCGGCGCCGAGAGCGCTGAGGTCCTCGAAGGGAAGCGGGGCGCCCTGGATACGGCGGCCGCGGTAGGTCTCGTCGAAGGGGGTGTCGGACTCCCGCTGCCCCTCCACGGACCGCGAGGGCCGGGAGGCGGCGAGCACCGGCGTGAGCGCCACCGCGGCGGAGGCGAGCAGCATCCGCGCCGCCTCCCGCCGTGTCCGCCGCTCCGGATCCCCGCTCACCGGGGTGCCCGCCCCCTGTACAGCACCCACCGACACTCCGTCTGCGCTGACGGCCATCGCTCACTCCTCGTACGGTTCGGCTGTTCGTACGAGTAACCGTCCAGGACGCCGCGCGGTCACCGCCGGAAGCCCATACGGCGGTGTCACCCGGTCGGCCTCAACTCGTCCAGAAGTCCCACCAACGGGTCAGGATCAGCATCCCGACGATCCCGATGTGCAGCAGCGCAAGCACCCAGGTGAACTCCGCGAGGAAGGCCTTCACCGGACCCGGCGCGGGCAGGAAGGAGTTCCGCACGAGGAAGGAGGTGACGTACCAGAACAGCGGGATCGTCGCGAGCCAGGCCAGGCAGCACCACAGGCACAGCGCGTTGATCCGGTACAGGGACTCGAACTGCAGCCAGGAGACGAAACCGATCCCGAAGAGACATCCGGCCTCGAAGGTCAGCCAGTACCAGCGCGGGAAGGCGGCCCCGGCCAGCAGGCTCATGCCGACGCAGATCACGATGCCGTAGGCCACCAGGCCCAGCATCGGGTTGGGGAACCCGAAGGCCTCGGCCTGGTCGCTCTCCATCACGCTGCCGCAGGACACCACCGGGTTCAGGCTGCAGCCCGGGGTGAAGTCCGGGTCTTCGAGGAGCTTGAACTTGTCGAGGGTGATGACCCAGGAGGCCAGCAGCCCGGCCGCCCCGGTGAGCACCAGCAGCAGGGCGAACGCCCGGCCGCCGCCCACGGCCCGCCGCGTCCCCGGCGCCGGCGTCACCACCGCCCGGCCTCGCGGTGGACGCGGAGGTGGTCGACGCAGAAGGTGATCGGTGCCGAGCCGCAGGGCGCCGGGTGGTACCGCCCGGCGCACACCGACAGGTTCAGGATCAGGTACGCCGACCAGTCGGCGCCGACGCCGGTGCCGTCGGAGAAGACACACGCGCCATTGACGTACCACTCGACGGAACACGCGCCGTAGCGGGTGCCGATGGTCACCCACCTGTCCGGGGCGATCGCGTCCGCGTCGGTGTAGTACGTCGAACCGCGGTGGACGTGGTTGGACAGCTCCAGCAGGTGCGGATTGTCCGGGTGGTACTCGAAGGAGTCGACCTCGTTCCCGCCGTCCTTCCAGGTCCACAGCGCCGGCCAGGCTCCGGTCCCGGAGGGCAGTTTGACGCGGGCCTCGACGTAGTCGCCGGTCCTCACCCGGAAGCCCTCGTCGGAGTACTCGGTGGTGAGCAGGCCGGTGTGCCAGGCCTGCCGGCCGTTCTCCAGGGTGTGGCCGGACGGGGTGGCGGTGAAGGTCGCCACCCCGCCCGAGACGGTCACACAGCCGGGGGTGAGCCAGTCGAGCTTGTTGTCGTCCGGGTTGTGGTCGCGGTAGCGGTAGGCGCTCGACCGGTCGCCGACCCATTTGGCGCCCCAGGCGATCGGGGCGCTGAACTCCTCCGACCAGATGAGCGACCTGTCGGCGGTCGCGGCCGGGGTGGACTTGACGCTGTCGGTGGTCATGGCGGCGAGGGTAATTCCTCTTTCGGATCGCGCAGGGGGTCGACCGAGTCGGGCGCACCATACGATCAATCGATTCATGGACCAGATGCCAATCCCTCCGAATGCCTCTGTGCATTCCATTCTTCACCCCTGCGATTTTCACGCGTATGGAGCAACGCGTCGCTTTTGCAGCGGTCTTGGACTGCTATGTTCTCCAACCGTTGGATCAGAGGTACTTTCAAGCGAGGTGAATCATGAAGAAGGCAGTTTTCACCACGGCTGCGTTGGCGATCGGTGCGGGTCTTGTGGGTGGCTCCGCCGCTGCGGCGTCGGCCGCCGGGGGATCAGGAATCTCCACCAGCCCGCTCGGCGGGCTCATGTCCCCGACCAAGGTGAGCCCGGCGGTCCTGCCCGCGGCCGATGCCGTGACGCGACTGGCCCGCGAAGGCGGTGTTGCGAAGGGCAGCGCGTTCGACAAGAACAAGTCGGGCGGAATGTCCGGCATTTACCTGGACGGAATGGACCCGAATGCCGCCAAGAAGCCCACGATTCCGGTGAAGAACCCGGCCGGGAGCGGCACGGTCCAGGTGCGCCCGCTGCAGGCACCGACCGCCGCGGGCCTCGGCACCTTGCTCCCGAAGAAGTGAAGCCCTTGGTCCCGCCCGTTCGCGGGACAGAGCTGGGCCCGGAATTCTGAGACTCTGATCCGGTTCTCGGGAGCCGGAGACCGACAGCAGGCCCAGACGCTGGATCCGGACCCGCAGCTCCCCCTCCGCACACGGCGGGCCCACAGGCCCGCGCCCCCGCGAACCATTCTGTCCGGCCCACCGGCCCTCCCCCTGCCGGTGGGCCGGACGTATGTCGACCCGCTCTCCGGCCGGCTCCAATTGGCCTCCAGTCGACTGCAATTGGCCCAACGCACCGGATTTTCCCGGAACACCACGCGGATTCCGCCTCGGCTCCGCCCATCGCGGGCCTTCCCGGGAATGAGCGTAATGCGGATCGCCGGCGGGGGCGCCGCGTTGCGCCATCCGAAGGAATCTGGCCACGTTTGATTGTTCCCGCCGTGACTTATGCATGCATATACGGGTTTCCTTTTCGTAAGCGTGCGCAACCGTGAATTCAGGAAGGAACCGAGTTGCCCAAGAAGTTCGCGGTCATCACGGCCCTCGCCCTCAGCACCGTCGTCGGAACTGCAGGCCTTGCCTCTGCTGGTGAATACGACGGCAACGGCAAGACCACCACCGTCAAGGGCGGTGGCGGATTCTCGACTGCCCCCGTCGTCGTGAACGCGCCCCAGCAGGGCGTTCTCATCGTCAACGGCACCGTCGTCGACGGTCGCTGCCTCGCCCCGTGGTCCAACGGAGCCGTTCTCGGCGGCGTCGTCCCACCGAACTCGCACTACGCCGCCTGCAACACGGCCGAGGTCAACCAGTCGCAGAACGCCCCGTACGCGGGCGGCCTGCTGTTCTGACCTCTGCTGTTCGCAGCACCTGAATCACCCCAACGCAGCCCGAAAGGCGCAACTCATGCGTAAGAAGGTTACGGCCATCTCCGCGCTCGCGGCAGGCATCGCCCTCGCGACCGGCGGCACCGCCGCGGCCGACGCCGACACCACCACCGTCAAGGGCGGTAGCGGCTTCTCGACGTCCCCGGTCGTCGTGAACGAGCCCCAGCAGGGCGCTGTCATCGTGAACGGCACGGCCGTCGACCTGCGCTGTGCCGTGCCGTGGTCCAACGGAGCCGTCCTCGGCGGCGTCGTGGCGCCGAACTCGCACTACGCCTCCTGCAACACGGCCAAGATCGACCAGTCGCAGAACGCCCTGTACAAGGGCGGCCTGCTGTTCTGACTCCTGCTCCGAGCAATTCGGAGCAGGTAAATCCCGAACGCAGCCCGGAAAGGCTCAACTTATGCGTAAGAAGGTTACGGCCATCTCCGCCATCGCCGCGGGCATCGTCCTCGCGACCGGCGGCACCGCCGCGGCCGACGGTGACACCACCACGGTCAAGGGCGGTAGCGGCTTCTCGACGTCCCCGGTCGTCGTGAACGAACCCCAGCAGGGGATCGCCGTCGTCAACGGCGCTCTCCTCGACGCTCGCTGCCTCGCCCCGTGGTCCAACGGAGCCGTTCTCGGTGGCGTCGCTGCTCCGAACTCGCACTACGCGGCCTGCAACACGGCCAAGGTCGACCAGGCGCAGAACGCCCCGTACGTGGGCGGCCTGCTGTTCTGAGCAGTGGCTCCAGCCGATGGCGGCCCGCCGGAATCCCGGCCGGCCGCCATCGGCTTTGGTGCGCGGAGATTTTCGGTAACGCGCCGTACCAAGCTCGTGGGCCCTGTCTGCGTCGGTGTGCAGACAGGGCCCGGATGAGGGAGCGCCAACAAGGAGGAATGAGCGCCCATTCGACAGGATCAACGAAGCCGGGCCATCCGTGGTCACCCTGATTCCTTCGTTCGGCCCAATGCGGCAAGTCCCATGCGGCAACAAGTCCCATGCGGCAAAGAGTGCGGCCAATTCCCGGACATGCCGAAGGGCCGGCTCCGGAGGTACGGAGCCGGCCCGGAACGTCGAGCCGATGGGCGACGAAGTCGAGGAAACGAATCGCCTACCTGATCGCCTACCTGATCGGAAGTCCGCCGAGCAGCTGGCCGTCGACGGGGTTCGGCAGAGTGCCGCCGAAGACGGGGGTCTTCACCACGGACGACTTCTTCACGCCCTGCTTCACGCCGTCCGCCGTGCGCTTCACGTTGTTGCCCACGTAGCCCGTCGGCAGCTTGGCGGCGTTGGGAAGGCTGCGGGCGACCGTCTTCCCGTTGTCGACGAGGCCCGACGCCGGCATGTCCACCGCGGCGGCGGGGCCGGCGACTCCGGCGACAGCGAGGGAGCCGACGACGACGGCAGCGGCCTTCAGGTTCTTCATCATGTTCCTTTCGTGGGGACTCGACTTCCGTAACTCGCGTCCGCCGGAAGGGATTTCGCGCCTGGCGCGTCGCGAGTGACTCGGTCTCGGTTCTCCTGGGCTAACGAGAGGGGGTCCCCGTGGAAACTCTGCTGCCGACAAGTTCCAGGAACTCATACGAAAAGACCCGCTGCGCCGCGGGTGCGGGAGTTTCACATCATGTGATCACCCGCCGGTCACCCCGAACGGCCCATGGCCCCAAACGGGTGGTCCCGTGCGAGAAACCACTCAGAAAAGGCGATCATTCCGACACCGTTGGCCGGTTCGCAGATAAATATGGATAAGTGGCTGGTGCTGCTCGTCCCATGACTCCAGGAAGCCGAACGCGAGCCACACATCGTGTTGCTGGTTCGGACTCTTTTCTTCGGAAGGGCAGCCTCGCTCATGCGCAGTTCCGTGCCGCACATTCTGCATGTCGCCCAGCCCGTGGAGGGCGGAGTCGCGCGGGTCGTGACGGACCTGGCGACGGCGCAGCTCGCCCAAGGGCTGCGCGTGACGGTCGCCTGTCCTGAGGGCGGCACGCTGGCGGACACCCTGCGCGGGCCGGACTGCACGGTGCTGCGCTGGGACGCCACCCGCTCACCGGGACCCCGGCTTCCGGGCGAGGTGCGGCTGTTGGCGCGCCTGGTGGGCGAGGTGCAGCCGGACCTGGTGCACGCACACAGCGCGAAGGCCGGGCTCGCGGCCCGGCTCGCGGTGCGCGGCCGTCTTCCGACCGTCTTCCAGCCGCACGCCTGGTCGTTCGAGGCCGCGAACGGTGTCGTGGCGCACCTGGCGCGCGGCTGGGAGCGGCTCGGGGCGCGGTGGGCGACGCGCGTGCTGTGTGTGAGCGAGGCCGAGCGGCGTACCGGGGAGCGGTGCGGGATCAGCGCCGCGTGGCGGGTGGTCCCCAACGGTGTGGACACGCACAGGTTCCGGCCGGAGGGAGCCAGAGCGCGGTCCGGGACGAGACCGCTCGTGGTGTGCGTGGGCCGGCTGTGCCGCCAGAAGGGGCAGGACGTGCTGCTGGCGGCCTGGCCCGAAGTGGCGCGGCAGGTGACCGGCGCCCGGCTGGTACTGGTCGGCGACGGTCCGGACGCGGACCGGCTGCGCTCGGGGGCGCCCGCGTCGGTGGAGTTCGCCGGCGCGACGTCCGACGCCGCCCCCTGGTACCGGGCCGCCGACGTGGTGGTCCTGCCGTCCCGCTGGGAGGGCATGGCGCTCGCCCCGCTGGAGGCCATGGCGTGCGGTCGGCCGGTCGTCGTCACGGATGTGGCCGGGGCGCGCGAGAGCCTTCCGCCCGGCCGTCCGCCGTCCTGCCTGGTGCCGCGGGAGGACCCCGGCGCGCTGGCCCGGGCGCTTACGGCACTGCTGGGGGACGAACCGCTGCGCACGGCGCTGGGTGCACGGGGCCGGGCCCATGTGCTCGCCGCCCACGACCTGCGGCGCGCCACGGACGCAGTGACCGATGTGTACCGCGAACTGCTCGGCTTCGCCACCACGCCGGTCGTCACCGACGAGGGCAGGAAGTGCATCACCCCATGACCGCGGACAGCACCGTTGCCTCGCCCACGGGGCAGCAGCCGGCGCCCGAGGGCGCCGGCTCCGTTCTCGGCCCGCGCGGCCTGGCCGCCGGACGCCGGGCGCCCGCCGGCCGGGGTGCCCGGCGTCCGCGGCGGGTCTGCGGGGTGCTCCTGGGGCTCGTCGACGGCGGCGCCGTCCTGCTGGGGGCCCTGGTCGTGCCCGTGCCGCACAGGTATCCGCTGGTCTTCGCGCTGCTGGCCCTCGGTGTGATCGGTCTGAACCGGCGGGCCACGTTGTACGACACCACGGTCGTCCCCGGCGTATTCGACGAACTCCCGGCCGTCTGTGGCCGGATCGCCGTCGGCTGGGCGGCCGTCGTGGCGCTGTCGCCGCTGCGGTCGCTGTCGATGGCCGTGCTGGTCACCGCGGTCGCCGTGCACTGCGCGGCGGCCTGCGCGGGCCGCGCGGCGGTGCACGGCGGTCGGCGCAGGGCACTGCGGCGCCGGCCCTGTCCCGCCCTGGTGGTCGGGCCGGTCACGGCGGCCCGGCGGGTCGCGGCGGCGTTGCTGCGCCGACCGGACTGCGGGGTACGGCCGGTGGGTGTCGTGGCCGACGACCCGGAAGTCCTCGGTGACATGGACGGCGAGCCCGGTCTGCCGGTACTCACCACGGCGCAGGACGCGCGGCGGGCGCTCATCCAGAACGGTGTGGAGACGGTGCTCGTGGTGGGGGCCGCGACCCGGGTGGAGAAGGCCGCTGTGCTGCGGGGGCTGGCCGCGTACGGGTGTGTGCTGTGGGAGCTGGACGCCGACTCGCCCTGGTACGGACTCGGCGGGGACCGAGCGGGGGCGGGGCATCTGGCCGGTTTCTCGCGGAGGTTGCTGTGGCCGAGGGGCGGACGGCGGCGTGGCCACCTGGGCAAGCGGGTGCTGGACGTGGTGCTCTCGGGCTCGCTGCTGGTGCTGGCCGGCCCGGTGCTGCTGGTGTGCGGGGTCGTGCTGCGGGTCCTGGACGGGCCGGGCGTGGTGTTCCGGCAGGAGCGGATCGGCAAGGACGGGCAGCCGTTCACGATGCTGAAGCTGCGCACCCACCGGCCCGCCAGCGCGCACGAGGCGGCGACCCGCTGGAGCGTGGCGAACGAGCAGGACATGAGCCGCTTCTGCCACTTCCTGCGCCGGACCTCGCTGGACGAGCTGCTGCAGCTGTGGAACGTCTTCCGCGGTGACATGAGTCTGGTCGGCCCGAGGCCCGAACGGCCCTATTTCGTCGCCAAGTTCAGCCAGGCCCATCCGGGCTACCCGGCCCGCCACCGGATGCGGACCGGGATGACCGGGCTCGCCCAGATCCACGGGCTGCGCGGCGACACCTCGATCGAGGACCGGTGCCGCTACGACAACGCCTACATCGACAACTGGTCGCTGTGGCAGGACGTCTGCATCCTGCTGCGCACGGCGGCACAGTTCGTACGGCCGACGGGGAGCTGAGCGCCGGTGAGCACTTCCTCGGCGGCCTCTCCCCCGCTCGCACCGCCACTGCCGGCACCGCCGCCGTCGCCGCCGCGGCCGGCCGGATCCGTCCTGTCCGTCCTGCCGGTCGTGGCGGTCGTCGTCCTGCTGGGGCTGCCGGTCGCACCGGAGAGCACCGCGACACCCGCCGACGCGGCCTCGGGGCTGCTCGTGCTGTGGGCCGTCGTGGACACCGTACGGCGGGCGCGGCGCCCGCTGACGCGGACGGCGGCTGTCGTGCTGGGGCTGCCCGTGGTGGGTATCGCGGTCGCCGCGGCGGGGGCCTTGACCACCGGCGACGCGATCGCGGGACTGGGCCGCTATCTGCAGGTGTTCGTGCTCGTTCCGGTCGCGGTGGTGCTGCTGGTGCGGGACCGGCGGGGCGCGCGGCTGGTGCTGTGGTCCCTGGTCGGCCTCGCGCTGTGGCAGGGCGCGGTCGGGGTGCGCCAGTACCTGACCGGGACCGGTGCCTTGTACCAGGGGGCGGACATCCGGGCGGTGGGCACCTTCGGGCCGTCCGACGTGATGGGGATGGCGAGCGTCGTCGCGTGCGGCGTGGTGGCCGCGACCGGTCTCGCCCTCGGGACGCGGGCACGGCGGCAGCGGCTGGTGGCGGTCGGCTGTGCGCTGATGCTGCTCGTGCCGCTCGCGCTGTCCTTCAGCCGGGGTGCCTGGATCGCCACGGCGGTGGCCTGCGGGGTGCAGCTGTTGCTGGCCGGGGTGCGGCTGGCGGTGAAGGTGTTCGCGGCGGCGGTCGCGGCCTCGGTGGTGCTGGTGGGAGGGCTCGGCGTGGGCGCCGCGGCGTTGCAGGAGCGGCTGACCAGCATCACGCAGGTCGCCGAGGCGCCGGACCAGTCGGTCGTCGACCGGTACACCATGTGGGCGGCGGCGGCCGACATGTGGCGCGGGCACCCGGTGACGGGAGTGGGGCTGAAGGCCTTTCCCGCGCACCGGGACGGCCACGCCTCGCTGGCGCTGTCGTCGGGCAGCGACACTCAGGGAGCGGGCCAGGCCTTCCGGCGCCAGCCCCTGCTGTCCCCGCACAACATGTACCTGCTGTTGCTCAGCGAGCAGGGCCTGCTGGGGCTGCTCACGGTGGCGGGCAGCTGGCTGGCCCTGCTGGTGTGCGCACTGCGCCGGCTGCGGCGGAGCGGACGCGTGGTCCGGGACTGCGCGCTCCCGGCCTGCGGGCTGCTGCTGTGGCAGCTCGTCGACTTCCTGTACGCCGATATCGGCGGGCCCTCCACGGTCCTCACCGCGATCTGCTTCGGCCTCGCCGCCTGGTGGGCACTGGCACGCGACGCGGCGACGTCTTCGGCCGCGGAAGCGGACCCGCGATGAGCCTCCGCCCGGCGACGCCCGGCGACGCTCCCGGCATGGACGCCCCACCCCTCGACGGAGGCAAGGGCGGCACGGCAAGGCCGCGCCCCGGGGCGGCCCCCTCGGGGCGCTTTCTCGCCAGGGCGACCTTGTTGTCCGCCGCACTGTCGATGCTCGGGGCGCTGCTGGGGCTGGGGCGGGATCAGGCGCTGGCACATCTGTTCGGGGCCGGGGCGGACACCGACGCGTTCCTGGTGGCCTGGACGTTGCCGGAGATGGCGTCGACGCTGCTGATCGAGGACGGTATGGCGTTCGTGCTCGTGCCGGCGTTCAGCGTGGCGCTGGCGCGGCGGGCGGCCGGCGGGATCGGCGCGCCCGACCCCGTGCAGGCCCTGGTCGCCGCCACGCTGCCGCGGCTGTGCCTCGCCCTCGCCGGCGCGGCCGCCCTGCTCGCGGCCGGGGCGCCGCTGCTGGTCTCCGTCCTCGCGCCCGGGCTGCCCGACCCGTCGCCGGCCGTGTCCTGCACCCGACTGACGGCGACCTGCGTGCTGAGTTTCGGGCTGGCCGGGTACTGCAGCGCGGCACTGCGGGCGCACCGCAGCTATTTCGCGCCGGGCTCGATCTACATCGCGTACAACGCCGCGATCATCGCCACGATGGTCGTGCTCGCCACCCGCTGGGGCGTGCGGTCCGCCGCGCTCGGGGTCGCGCTCGGCGGGTGCCTCATGGCCGCCGTACAGGCACCGTCGCTGTGGCGGCGGATCGCCGGGCGGCCCGGCCGGTCCGCGTCCGGGGCGCCGTACGACGGGGACGGGGGCCGGCGGCTCGCGGTCGGCCTCGTCTGCGCGGTGCTGCTCTTCGCCCTGTGCCGGCAGTCGCAGGTCCTCATCGAGCGCTACTTCGCGTCCGGGCTGCCCGCCGGTGCCATCTCGCATCTCAACTACGCCCAGAAGGTCGCCCAGTTGCCGATGTCACTGTCGCTGATGGTGTGCGTCGTCACCTTCCCGGTGGTGGCGCGGGCCCTCGCCGACGGCGACACGCGGCGGGCCAGGGACCGGGTCGAGCGGGACCTGGTGCTGACGGCCTGTCTGGTCCTGCTCGGCGCCGCCGTGGTCGCGGCCTGCGCGCCGCAGATCGTCCAACTCCTGTTCCAGCGGGGCGCGTTCACGGCCCAGGACACCGCCGCGACCGCCGCCGTCATGCGGGTGTACGCGGTCGGGCTGCTCGGGCACACGCTGGTGGGGGCGCTCGTCCAGTCGTACTTCTCGACCGGCCGTACCACCTGGTACCCGCTGGGCGCGATGGGCGCGGGCACGCTCGCCACCGTCGTCCTCAGTGTCTGGGCCGTGGGTCACTGGGGGGCGCCCGGCATCGCCGGGGCCAACGCGGCCGGCATCACCCTCACCGCGCTGCTCCTGCTGCACGGCCTGGGCCCGCGCACCGTGCCCGTGCGTGTCCGGCGGGTCGTCGCCGGACTGGCCGGACCGGTGTACGCGGCCGTGTGCGCCACCGGAGCCGGGCTGCTCTGCGCGGGGCTGTTCGCCTCGCCCGTGGCGGCCGTCGCCGTCTGCGGCACCTGCGTGACCGCCGTCTTCCTGCTGCTGACCTGGCTCCTCGACACGGCCGACGCCCGGTCCCTGCTCCTTTCCGTCGCACGTTCCGTCGCGCATTCGTTCCGTCGCTCCGTCACACGAAAGCCTCGCCATGGTCGCTGACATCTCCGCCGCGCCACGCGCGGACGAGCCCGCTCCCGCACCGATCGCGGGGAGACGCCCCAAGCGGCGCTCCGCCCCCTGGATCGCCATGTACCACTCCGTCTCGGACTGCCGGGACGACCCGTACAACGTCACCGTCACACCCGCGCGCCTGGAGCGGCAGCTCACCTGGATGGCCCGCCGCGGCCTGCGCGGGGTGAGCGTGCGTGAGCTGCTCGCGGCGCGCGCCCGTGGCGCCGAGGGCGGGCTGGTGGGGCTCACCTTCGACGACGGGTACACCGACTTCGTCACCGCCGCGCTGCCCGTGCTGCGCCGCCGCGGGTGCACGGCGACCGTGTTCGTGTTGCCCGGGCGGCTCGGCGGCGCGAACGCGTGGGAGCCGACCGGCCCGCGCAAGCCGCTGCTCGACGCCGACGGCATCCGCCGAGCCGTGGCCGCGGGCATGGAGGTCGCCTCGCACGGCCTGACCCACCTCGATCTCACCGAGGTCACCGACCAGGTGCTGCACAGCGAGGTCGACGACAGCCGGCACCGGCTCGCCGGGATCGTCGGCGAGGACATCGAGGGGTTCTGCTACCCGTACGGCCGTCTCGACGCGCGTGCCGCCGACGCCGTACGCCGGGCCGGTTACCGCTACGCCTGCGCGATCGCCCCCGGCCCGGCCGGCTCCGGCGACTTCGCGCTGCCCCGCATCCACCTCGGGGAGGCGGACACCTCGGTGCGGCTGGAGCTGAAGCGGCGCCTGGCCCGGTTCTACGGCCGTGCCCTGGAGGCCGTGTGAGGGCCCTGCACATCATCACCGGCCTCGGCGTGGGCGGGGCGGAACAGCAGCTGCGGCTGCTGCTGCGGCATCTCCCCGCCGAGTGCGACGTGGTGGCGCTGACCAATCCCGGCCCGGTCGCCGCGGGCCTGGCCGCCGACGGCGTCCACGTCACCCACCTCGGGATGGACGGCAACCGCGACCTGCGCGCACTGCCGAGCCTGGCCCGGCTGATCCGCGCCGGCGGCTACGACCTCGTCCACACCCATCTGTACCGGGCCTGCCTCTACGGCCGGATCGCGGCACGGCTCGCGGGAGTCCGGACGGTCGTGGCCACCGAGCACTCCATCGGCGCCACCCGGCTGGAGGGCCGGCCGCTGACCGGGGGCGTCCGCGCGCTGTACCTGGCCGGCGAGCGCCTCGGCCGCGCCACGGTCGCCGTCTCGCCGACGGTGGCGCATCGGCTGCGGCACTGGGGTGTGCCCGGACCGCGCATCCGGGTCATCCCGAACGGCATCGACGCGCCCCGGTTCCGCTTCGACGAGGCGCGCCGCAGGGAGGCACGGGCGTTCTACGGGCTGCCGGACGACGCGTACGTCGTCGGGGGTGTGGGGCGCCTCGCCCCCGGCAAGCGCTTCGACCTGCTCGTGCGGGCGCTCACCCAACTCCCTCGTGACGTACGGCTGTTGCTGGTCGGCGACGGGCCCGCCCAGTGGCCGCTGCGGCGCATCGCCCTGGGGCTGGGGGTGGCGGACCGGCTGGTGCTGACCGGCGAGCGGCCGTATCTGCCCGACCCGGGTGACGACACGCCCGACCTGGTCGCCCTGCTGTCCGCGATGGACGTGCTCGCCTCGCCGTCGCCGGAGGAGTCCTTCGGCCTGGCCGTGGTGGAGGCGCTGGCGGCCGGGCTCCCCGTGCTGTACGCGAGCTGCCCCGCCGTCGAGGACCTGCCGCCGGACGCGGCACCCGGTGCCCGGCGCGTCCTGGGCGACGCCGAGGCGTACGCGCGGGAACTGCTGCGGCTGCGGGCGGCAGGACCGGGCGAGCGGACCGCCCCGGACGTCGTACGCCGCTACGACATCGCGTGCACCGCCCGGCAGCTGATGGATCTGTACACGGCCGCTCTGTCCGGCTCGACCCTGGAAGTGAGTTCCCGATGACCGACAACCCCGATCGGCGTGCCCCGCTGTCCGACCGTACGGGCACCCGTGTGAAGCGGCGGCCTTCGTGGTGGCTGCTGCCCGCCGGCGCGCTGCTCGGTGCCGTGGCCGGCGGCGCGTACGGCCAACTGAGGCCGCCCCAGTACACGGCGACCAGTTCCGTCGTCGCGGTGGCGACCGGCGAGACCGAGGCCGACTGCACCGACGCGCTCGGCTTCGCGCAGGCGTACGGCCGGGTGGCCCCCCAGCTCGCGGTGCTCGGGGACGCCCAGATGTGGGCGGGCGTGCCGGTCGCGACGCTGCGCGAGAGCGTGCAGGTCGCGACGTCGCCGGACGCGCCGATGGTCGCGGTGTCGGCGACCTCGTCGAAGCCCGCCCAGGCCGTCGACATGGCCAACGCCGTGTCGCGTGCGCTGGTGACGCAGGCGGACCACACCAAGGCCGACACCGGCATCAAGCTGGAGCGCCTCGCCCGTGCCCTCAAGCCCACCGAGCCGTCGTCCGCGTCACCGGCGCTGACCTCGCTCGTCGGCGCGTGCGCCGGAGGTCTGCTGGGCGGCCTCGCGCTGCTGGCCCGGCCGCGGCGGCCCGCCGAGGACGACGACCGGGGCGTGGCATCCGTACCCGGCCCGGCCAACGCCGCCGACGCCCGCGGGACGCTTGGATGACCGCGGCCGGCCGTGCGCTGTCGGTGGAGGTGTGCACCGAGGAGCGCGCCTTCGCGGAGCTGGCCGGGGAGTGGGACCGCCTGTACCGGGCGTGCCCGTCGGCGACACCCTTCCAGAGCCATGCCTGGCTGCACTCGTGGTGGCTGTCGTACGGCAGCCCCGGCACGCTGCGGCTCGTCCTGGTGCGCCGGAGCGGTGAACTGGTGGCGGCGGCACCGCTGATGCGGGTGCGTCGCCCACTGCCGGCGCTGGTGCCGATCGGCGGTGCCATCACCGACTTCTGCGATGTGCTCATCGACGCGTCGGCGGCCCTTGCGGGCGCCGGGGCACTGGCGGACGCGCTGGCCGACCTGGCCCGCACCGCCCTGATCGACTTCCGCGAGGTGCGGCCGGGCGGTGCGATGGAGCGGGTCTACCTGTGCTGGCGCGGCCCGCGTCACCGGGTGCGCGACTCCGTGTGCCTGGAGTTGCCGGCCGTCCCCATGGGCGAGTTGGTCGAGCGGCTGTCCTCGCGGCACGCCCAGCGGGTCCGCAACAAGGTGAACCGGCTCGCCCGGCTCGGTGTCGAGTGGCACGACGTGAGCCCCGACGAGGCCGGGGACGCGCTGCGTCGGCTCCTCGCACTGCACCGGCTGCAATGGCAGGGCAGGGGGATGTCGCCGGAGCACGCCCGGCCGCGGTTCCTGGAGCACCTGGTCCGCTCGGTGGTCCCCATGGCCCGGTCCGGCGAGGCGGCGGTGACGGAGTTCCTGCTCGACGGGGAGGTGGTGGCGGTCAATCTGAACGTGGTGTCAGGACGGCTGGCGGGCACGTACCTGTACGGCTTTCACCCGCGGTTGCGGGAGGAGCGGAAGGTGGACGTGACGGCGATGCTGCTGCACGCGTCCACCGAGCGCCTCGCGTCCGGCGGCGGGCCCCGGGTGCTGAGCCTGCTGCGCGGCGACGAACCGTACAAGTACCGCTGGCACCCCGAGGCGGTCCCCAACCAGCGTTTCCTGCTGGCCCGGCGCCGCACCGTCCCGCTGCTGGCGGCCGCGGCCGGCGAGGCGGCCGCGCGGCACCGGGCCAAGCAGGTTCTGCGCCCGAACGCCGGTCCGTCCGGTCACCGTTAGGGCTCCACCGACTCCAGGCAGACGGTGGGTGTGCCGCGGACCTGTTGCCCGGACCACTTCGCGAGGTCCAGCGGTGTGCAGTAGGGCAGCTTGGACGGCATCGGTGTGGGCGTCGTGGGCGCGGTCGGGGCGGGGGCCGGCGGTTCCAGTACCGGTTCCGGTTTCGGCCGCGGTCGCGGCCCCGGTTCCGGCTGGGGTTCCGGCTGCGGGACGAAGGGGCTGGACAGCAGCAGGCGGTACAGGGCGGAGGCGCGGGGATTGTCGGGGCACAGCCAGACGCCGTGCGGGCAGTAGTCGGTGATCGTGTTGTACAGCGGTTTGTGCTCGTCCATCCACGCGAGCATGCGCAGCATCCACGTGATGTTGTCGCCGTTGCGGAACAGGCCCCATTCCGGATACGCGATCGGCTTGTCGTGCGCCCGCGCGAAGTCCACGTGGTGCTGGAGGCCGTAGGGCTCGGACACCTGCTCGTCGAAGCTGAGTCCGCGCGGCTGGTCGTAGGCGTCCATGCCGACGATGTCGACGAATTCGTCGCCGGGATAGCACTGGGGCCAGGGAATGGCGTCCCTGCCCCGGCTCGGGGCGAAGTCGAACCTGAAGTCCTGTCCGGGGACCGAGCGCATGACGGTGACGATGCGCCGCCAGTACTCCTTCCAGCTCTCCGGGTCGGGGGCGCAGCGATGGGTGTAGGTGACGCCGTTCATCTCCCAGCCGAGCACGATGACCGTGTCCTCGGCACCCAGGTCGACCAGCCGCTCGGCCAGTACCTCGAAGTGGTCGTCGAACGCGCCGTCCGCGGCGTGCCGCAGCAGCTGTCTGACCTCCGCGTCGGGGACGTTCTCCTCGTTGCGTTCCATCATCGGGACGTTGAGCACGAGCATCCGGTCGGCTTTGTCCTGCCGCCACTCGGCCCAGCTGTCGAGGAAGCCGTGTCCGCCCTCGATGTTGCGCCACAGGTCCCCCGGTAGATAGGTGTGCCCCACCCGCGGCTCGTGGCCGCCCAGCCAGCGGCCGAGCCCCTTCATGCGCTCCAGTCCGGCGGGCCCGTAGTGGAGGTAGGCGCCGAACGCGGGCAGGTGCGCGATCCTTTCCTCCGGGGGGTGCGCGGCGTCCGCCGCGGGGCGCGGCGGGTCCGGGTGGGATGCGGCCCCGGCGGGGAAGGCAGGGCCCGGAACGAGAACCGCCGACATGGCCATCGCGGCGGTGAGGAACGCCAGCCGCCTGACGGCGGACCGGCGGTGTTCAGGGGCCATGCATCCTCCCTCGGGCGGCTCCTTCCTCACTGGTGACGCATGGGCATATATACGCTTATTGCACCGATTGAGTACGGTGGCACGGCGGGGATCGCCCGCACGAGTGACCCGGTGACCGCGAGGGCGTGTCTCGCTGAGGTGCCCTCAGTTGCCGTACAGCGCCTCGATCTCCCGCGCGTACGCCGCCGTCACCGCGTGCCGTTTGACCTTCAGGGACGGGGTGAGCATGCCGTTTTCCTCGGTGAACTCGCCCTCGACCAGGGTGAACGCGCGGATCGACTCGGCGCGGGAGACGGCCTCGTTGGCGTAGTCGACGGCCTTTTGGACGTCGGCGCGTATCCGGGGGTCCTGGATCACCTCGGCGAGGGGGGTGTCGGCGGGCATCTTGCGTACGGCGAGCCAGTGGGCCACCGCGTCCGGGTCGAGCGTGATCAGGGCGGCGACGAAGGGGCGGTTGTCGCCGACGACGACGCACTGGCCGACGGGCGGGCGACTGCGCAGGCGGTCCTCCAGGACGGCCGGGGAGACGTTCTTGCCACCGGAGGTGACGAGGATGTCCTTCTTGCGGCCGGTGATGGTGAGGTAGCCGTCCTCGTCGAGAGAGCCGAGGTCGCCGGTGGCGAACCAGTCGTCCTGGAGGACGGCGTCGGTGGCGGCCGGGTTGTTCCAGTACGAGCCGAAGACGATGCCGCCCTTGATGAGCACCTCACCGTCGGCGGCGATGCGCACGGTGGTGCCGGGGACGGGCCTGCCGACCGTGCCCGGGCGGGGCTTCAGGGGCGGGACGATGGTGGCGGCGGCCGTCGTCTCCGTCAGGCCGTAGCCCTCGTAGACGATGATTCCGGCGGCGTAGAAGAACAGGTTGAGGTTGCGGTCGAGGGGCGATCCGCCGCTGATGGCGTAGCGCATGCGGCCGCCGAGTTCCTTGCGGACGCGGCGGTAGACCAGCAGGTCGTAGAGGGCCCATGCGGCGTAGAGGGTGGGGGTGGGGCCCTTGCCGGTGCCCAGGAACTTGTTCAGGTATGCCTCGCCGAAGCGGACGGCTATGCGGTCGGCTCGGTCGAAGGAGGCGCCTCGGCCCATCTTCTCGGCCGTCGCCCTTCCGGTGTCGTGGATCTTCTCGAAGAGGTACGGGACGCCAACGAGGAATGTGGGGCGGAACTCCTTGAGGGCCGGGCGGAGTTCGTCCGGTTTGATGCTGGGGCAGTGACCGATCTCTATGCGGGCCATCAGGCAGGCGATCTGGAGGGTGCGGCCGAGGACGTGGGCGAGGGGGAGGAAGAGGAGGGTGGAGGCCTCCTGGTTCGTGACCTCTCTGAAGACGGGGTGCAGCAGCTCTACCGTGTTGGCCGCCTCGGCGTGCAGGTTGGCGTGGGTGAGGGCGCAGCCCTTCGGTCGGCCGGTGGTGCCGGAGGTGTAGCAGATGGTGGCGATGGTGTCGGGGGTGAGGGCCGTGCGGCGCTTGGTGACCTCGTCGTCGGGGAGGTCCTGGCCGAGGGTGGTGAGGGCGGTGAGGGTGGTGACGGCTCCTGGGTCCAACTGCCATATGTGTGGGGGCTGTTCGTGAGATGCCGTGCCTGTCGTCACCGTTTTCGCGTTCTCCGCCGTCTCCGTGACGACGTAGCGGGCGCCCGAGTCGCGGACGATCCACTCCACCTGGTCGGCGGAGGAGGTGGCGTAGATGGGGACGGTCTGGCCGCCGGCTGCCCAGATGGCGAAGTCGAGTACGGTCCACTCGTAGCGGGTGCGGGACATCACGGCGACGCGGCCGCCCGGTTCGAGACCGGCCGCGATCAGGCCCTTGGCCACGGCGGTGACTTCGTGTGCGAAGGCGGTGGCGGTGACGGGGTGCCACGTCGCGCCCTGCTTGCGGCGGAGGACTACGGCGTCGGGGGCCTCGGCCGCATTGGTGTAGGGCAGGTCGGCCGTGGTGCCGGTGGCGGGGTGCGGTGCGAGGGGTGGGGTGCGGGCCTCGCGGACCACGCCCTCGGCGTCCTTGACGACCTCGGCCCTGGTGCGGTCCATCAGGTCGGTGCGCTGCTTCGCCCGCTTCAGGTCCTTGCGTACGCCCATGACGGCTCCCGGTGCCAGTTGGACTTACTGGGGGGTCAACTTACTCGTGCGTAACGGGAGGTCAATGCCTGCGGCAGCCCGTTGCTGTCCGGTGGGGTTCGCGTAGCGCCTTGGGTTGCGTGGTGGGTCGGGGCCGTGCCGGGGGGTGTCCGTCCTCGGTCCGGTGGTGGGCCTTGCGCGAGAGGTGCCGTGTCTTGACACCGGACTCTGCGGGCGGACACCCCCCGGCACGTCCCCTTCCCGCCGTACGCGACTGCGGGACCGTGGGGGTACGCCGTCCCTTCGATGCCGCCTTATAACGGCTCGTCCTCGCGGTCGGCCCGGGGCCGGTCCGCGAGGACGAGGGGGATCAGTGGGTCAGGGCTAGAACTGGAGCGCCCAAGCGTCGATCCGTCCGGTGTCGATGTTCGCGTTGTCGCTCACGCGCAGTTTCCACGTGCCGTTGGCGGCCTCCGAGGAGGCGTTCACCGAGTACGTGGTGTTGATGTTGTCCGAACTGCCGCCCGTGCCGTACGACTTGAGTGTGTACGCCGTGCCGTCGGGGGCTATCAGCTGGACCTGGAGGTCGCCGATGTACGTGTGGACGATGTGGACCTCGACCGCGAGGGCCGAGGGTGCGTTGCCGGAGACGCCGGTGACCGCCACCGGGGACTCGACCGTGGAGTTGTCGCTGATCGTGTAGTCGGCGGTGTTCTCGAAGCGTGGGCCCGGCGGGGTTGTCGTGCCGCCGCCGACGTGGAGGAGGCGGTTGGGTGAGCCTGTGCCGGGGCTGGTGACGACGCCGGTCGTGGCGGCGGACGTCAGGGCCGAGGCGACCTGGGACGGGGTGGCCGAGGGGTTGGCGGCGAGGTGGAGCGCGGCCGCGCCCGCTACGTGCGGGGTCGCCATCGACGTACCGGAGATGGTGTTGGTCGCCGAGTCGCTCGTGTTCCAGGTTGAGGTGATGGACGAGCCCGGCGCGAACAGGTCGAGGACCGAGCCGTAGTTGGAGTAGCTCGCCTTTGCGTCCGAGCTGGTCGTCGCGCCGACCGTGATGGCCTCGGTGACGCGTGCTGGTGACCTGGTGGAGGCGTTGGTCGACTCGTTGCCGGCCGCGACGGCGAAGGTGACGCCGGAGGCGATGGCGTTGCGTACGGCCGTGTCGAGGGCGGTGTCGGCGCCGCCGCCGAGGGACATGTTGGCGACGGCCGGCTTGACCGCGTTCTGGGCGACCCAGTCGATACCGGCGACGACCTGGGCGGTGGTGCCCTGGCCGGAGTTGTTCAGGACGCGGACGCCGACGATCTTGGCCTTCTTGGCGACGCCGTAGGCGTTTCCGGCGACCGTGCCCGCGACGTGCGTGCCGTGGCCGTGGCCGTCCTGAGCGGTGTTGTCGTTGTCGATGGCGTCGTAGCCGTAGGAGGCGCGGCCGCCGAAGTCGCTGTGGGTGATGCGGACGCCGGTGTCGATGACGTACGCGGTCACGCCCTGACCGGCCGAGTCCGGGTACGTGTACGAGCTGTTCAGGGGGAGGTTGCGCTGGTCCGCGCGGTCCAGGCCCCAGGAGGGCGGGTTGGTCTGGGTCGCGTCGATGCTGAACGTGCGGTTCTGGACGACGGAGGCGACGGCCGGGTCGGCGGCGAGTGCCTTGGCCTCGGCCTCGGATGCCTCGATCGCGTAGCCGTTGAGGGCCTTCCGGTACGTCCGCTCGATGTCGGCGCCGTACTTCTCGACCAGGGCGCGTCCGGCCTCGGAGCCCGAACGGGCGTGGTCCGCCCTGAGGTTCACGAGGTAGCTGTCGGCCACGGCGTTGGCCGCGCCCGCGTACTGGATGCGGCCCTCGGGTGCGGCCGCGGCGGGGAGAGCGGAGACCAGGCTCGCGGTGAGGGCCGCGGTGGCCGCGGCGCTGAGGGCGGCCAGTCTTCGCCGGGTGTCTCTTCGGGAGTTACGCATCACTGCCATCTGAGGGGTCCTCCTCGAGTGGTGGTGCGCTTGTGGGGGCGACACGAAGCGGACAGGAACATGTCAATTTCCTGTGCTGTTGCTGCGCGTCAGCCGAAAGATTGAGGCCTCCACAGGAATTGCACAAGGGCCCTGCAAGAGGAAGACGGCGACGCCCTCCAGGCCGGCCTCGCCGCCTGGAGGGCGTTCATCGCCGCCGGATGCTCCGGTCAGTCGCCGAAGGCGGTCGCGCGCGTGCGCTTCTCCCAGGCGGCGACGTCCTCCCGCACCTGGTCCAGATGGCCGAGTACGGCCGTGACCCCGTCGTCGCCCAACGGCAGCCGCAGCGGGGGCTCCTCGGCCTCCAGCGCGGCCAGGATCAGGGAGGCCGCCTTCGCCGGGTCGCCGGGCTGGCTGCCGTCGCCGTCGGAGACGAAGCCGCGGGTCCGGCTCACCTTGGGGTACAGGCCGCTGTCCGCGCTGGCACCGGCCCGGCCGGTCTCGAACAGCGAGGTGCGGAAGGAACCCGGCTCGACGATCAGCACCTTGATGCCGAACTCGGCGACCTCGTCCGCGAGCCCCTCGGACAGGCCCTCCAGGGCGAACTTCGTTCCGCTGTACGCCGAGAAGCCCGCGAAGGACATCTGGCCGCCCATGCTGCTCATCTGCACGATCGCGCCGGAGCGCCGCTCGCGCATGTGCGGCAGTACGGCGCGGGTGAGGGCGGCCGGCCCGAAGACATGCAGGTCGAACAGCTCGCGCAGCTCCTGTTCCGTCGTCTCCTCGAAGGCGCCGACGTGGGTGCGGCCCGCGTTGTTGACGAGGACGTCGATCCGTCCGTGCCGCGCGACAACGTCCTGTACGGCGGCTTCGGCGGCCCCCGTCCGCGTGACGTCCAGGCGCAGCGCCTCCACCTGGTCGGGGTGCGCGGCCACCAGGTCATCCAGGCCCTCGGGCCGCCGCGCCGCGCCGACCACCACGTCGCCCTGGGCGAGCGCCGCCTCCGCGATCGCCCGTCCGAAGCCACTGGTCGCACCGGTGATCAGCCACACCTTGTTCATGACAGCTCCTCGTCGTCGCCTCACGTACGGCCCAGAGTGCGGCCGGCACCGGTTGCCCGTCCAAGACCCACGCTGATAACCGATGGTTATGACCATGGACGTTCATGTGCGCGACCTGCGCTACTTCGTGACGGTGGCCGAGGAGCTGCACTTCACCCGTGCAGCCGAGCGGTTGTATGTCTCGCAGCCCGCGCTGAGCAAGCAAGTACGGTCGCTGGAGCGGCAGTTGGGCGTCCAACTGTTCCGGCGCGATCCGCAGGGCGTGGCCCTGACGGAGGCCGGCCTGGCACTGCTGCCGCATGCGCGGCGCGTGCTGGACGCCTGGTCGGCGGGGGCGGCGGCAATGGAGGCGGCCCGGGCGGCGGCACGCGGCACGCTGGTCGTCGGCATGAGCACCAGCCCGGGCCGCGGCGGCCTGCTCCCGGCGATCCGCTCCCGCTTCACCGCCGCGCACCCGGACACGGTCCTGCGCCTGCGCCAGGTGAGCTGGGAGGACCCGACGGCGGGCTTGGCCGGCGGCGACGCCGACGTGGCGTTCGTCTGGCTGCCCCTGCCCGACGCCGAGCGCTACGCCTGGACGGTGGTCGCCGAGGAGCCGCGCCTGGTCGCCCTCCCGGAGTCCCACCCGCTCGCGGCCCGTGCGGAGATCGACTTCACGGACCTGATGGACGAGCCGATCCTCGCGCTGCCGGCGAGTGCGGGGCCGTTGCGGGACTACTGGCTCGCCCTGGAGGAACGGGGAGGCCGTGCGCCGCGGGTCGGGGCGGAGGTCGCGAGTACGGAGGAGACGTACGAGGCGCTGGTCGCCGGTCTCGGTGTCTGCCTGGTCGCGGCGGGCAACGCCCCGCTGATCAGCCTGGGTGGAGTGGTGACGCGGCCGGTGCGGGGGCTCTCGCCGAGCCGGTATGCGCTGGCGTGGCGCGCGGAGGATGGGGGGCGGCCGCTGGTGCGGGCGTATGCGGAGGCGTGCCGGCAGGTGCCTGGGCCGGCCGCCTCATGACATGACATCAACTTCCCCGTCGTCCCCGAGGCGGCGGACGCGGCCCCGCGCAGACGGAATCGGAAGATCCTCATCAGGCTGTGCTGGGTGGTCGTGAGCTCGCTCGTGCTGTTCCTGGTGGCGAAGGGCGCCGAGTGGCTGACCTCGGAGCACGACGCGGAGGTCGCCAGCGAGGCCGACGACAAGGCCGACCGGCAAGGGCCCGCGTCCTCGGTGAGTGTCCGGGCGGATACGGAGAACCCCGACGCGACGCTCTACGGCAAGGGCTTCGTCGTGCACGGCCTCGCGGAGCAGGACCGGCATCAACCCGGCTCCTGCCAACTGTGCGCCGCGCGGAAGCCCGGTGTGCGTTCCAGGCGGCGCCAGCCCGCTGGGCTGTCGGGGCAGTGCACCGCCGGCGAGTCGGGCTGGGCGGTGGCTCGGGCGAGGAGGACCGCGGTGAGGGCCGCTATCTCCTCGGCGCTCGCCCGGCCCTTCTCGACGCGGAGTTCGGCGGCGATCGCGCCGGCCGGCGTGGTCACTGCGGTGGGTTGCCGTGCTTGCGCGACGGCAGGTCGGCGTGCTTCGTCCGGAGCATCGCGAGTGAGCGGATCAGGATCTCGCGGGTTTCCGCCGGGTCGATGACATCGTCGACCAGGCCCCGTTCGGCCGCGTAGTACGGGTGCATCAGCTCGGACTTGTACTGCTTGACCATCTCGGCGCGTTTGGCCTCGGGGTCGTCGGCCGCGGCGATGTCGCGCCGGAAGATGACGTTGGCCGCGCCTTCGGCGCCCATCACGGCGATCTCGTTGGTCGGCCAGGCGAAGGTCAGGTCGGCGCCGATGGACTGGGAGTCCAGCACGATGTAAGCGCCGCCGTAGGCCTTGCGCAGGACGATCGAGACCCGGGGGACGGTGGCGTTGCAGTAGGCGTAGAGGAGTTTCGCGCCGTGGCGGATGATGCCGCCGTGCTCCTGGTCCGCCCCGGGCAGGAAGCCCGGCACGTCGAGCAGGGTCACGATCGGGATGTTGAAGGCGTCGCACATCGTCACGAAACGGCCGGCCTTCTCCGAGGCCGCGATGTCCAGCACGCCGGCCAGCGTCTGCGGCTGGTTGGCGACGATGCCCACCACCCGGCCGTCCAGCCGGGCGAGGCCGCAGACGATGTTCCGGGCCCAGCGCTCGTGGACCTCCAGCCAGTCGCCGTCGTCGACGAGTTCCTCGATCACCTTGTGCATGTCGTACGGCTGGTTGCCGTCCTGCGGCACCAGGTCGTAGAGCGTGGAGGTGAGCCGGTTCGCCGGGTCGTCGGAGGGGTGGACGGGCGGGTTCTGCCGGTTGTTGGACGGCAGCAGGGAGAGCAGATAGCGCACTTCCGCCAGACAGGTCTCCTCGTCCTCGTACACGAAGTGCGCCACCCCGGACGTCGTGGCGTGCACATCCGCGCCGCCCAGCGCGTTCTGGGTGAGCTGCGCGCCGGTGACGGCGCTGACCACGTCCGGGCCGGTGATGAACATCTGCGCGGTCTCGCGCACCATGAACACGAAGTCCGTCAGCGCCGGCGAGTACGCCGCGCCGCCCGCACACGGACCGAGCATCACCGAGATCTGCGGGATCACCCCCGAGGCACGGGTGTTGCGGCGGAAGATCCCGCCGTAGCCGGCCAGCGCGGAGACGCCCTCCTGGATCCGCGCCCCTGCCCCGTCGTTGAGGCTCACGAGCGGGGCGCCCGCCGAGAGCGCCATGTCCATGATCTTGTGGATCTTCGCGGCGTGCGCCTCGCCGAGCGAGCCGCCGAAGATCCTGAAGTCATGGGCGTAGACGAAGACCGTCCGGCCGTCGACCGTGCCCCAGCCGGTGATCACACCGTCCGTGTACGGCCGCTTGTGCTCCAGACCGAAGCCGCTCGCCCGGTGCCGGCGCAGCTGCTCGACCTCCTGGAAGGAGCCCGGGTCCAGCAGCAGCGCGATCCGCTCCCGGGCCGTCAGCTTCCCTCTGGCGTGCTGCGCCCGGGTCGCCTGCTCCCCCGGGCCGGCCTCGGCCTGCGCCCGGATCCGAGCGAGTCCGGCCAGGTGCTCACCGGTCACCTCGCCGGTCACCTCGTCGGTCACGGACATGGTTCCTCCTTACGTCTCCTCGGCACGTCTCCTCAGCCGGCGTGCGCATGCGCGCCCCGCTCGGCGGCGGCCATGCAGGCCCCCGTCCCCGAGCACAGGGCGGCGAACCCTCGGTCCACGTACACCGCCGGCGCCCCCTTCTCCTCGACGTGCACGGCCTGGACCTCGCCGAGCAGGATGATGTGGTCGCCCGCGGGGTAGCGCTCGTGGACCGTGCACTCGACGACCGCGAGCGCCCCGTCGAGCACGGTCCCGCCCCGTGCGGTGCGGATGAACTCCCCACCCGCGAACTTGTCCGCGGACTTGCGTGCGAAGCGCATGGCCAGCTCGGTGTGGTCGTCGCGCAGCACGCTCACCGCGAACTCGCCACAACTGTCGAACACGGGGAAGGAATTGGCCGTACGGGCCAGACAGACCAGCGCGAGCGGCGGCTCCATCGAGACGGACACGAACGAGCTGGCGGTGAAACCGTGCGGGACTCCCCCGCGGTCATGGGCGGTGACGAGCGCCACCCCGGCGGGCACCCGGGCCATGGCGTCCCGGAGCATTCCCTGGTCGGCGGCCATCTTTGACTCCTTAGGCGAGGCAGGTGGGCAGCCGCCCACCGTTGTAGGCGACCAGCTCCGCGAAGATCTCCATGGCGTCGCGCGGCGGTGTGTTCAGCAGTTCCTCGTGAGCCCGGTGCAGGTTGGCGACGAGACGCTCCGCGTCCAGCAGGTCGGCGAAGGCGCCGAGGTCCGCCTCGCGCGCGGCCTGCAGCGGGGTCAGCCCGCTGTCGGCCGCCTCGGCGGCGAGGCGTTGGACCCAGTGCAGATAGTCCCGGTTGGCGTCGAGCACCTCGGGTCCCGCCACCGGGCCGTGCCCGCCGACGACGACCTCGGGCTCCAGTTCCGCCAGCCGGTCGAGCGCGGCCAGCGTGCCGGCCACCGAGCCGAAGAGCACGAACGGGGTGACGCCCGACATGACGATGTCCCCCGCGAACAGCACCCGCTCCTCGGGCAGCCAGACCACCACATCGTGTCCGGTGTGCGCGGGGCCGACGCAGATCAGTTCGGCCCGGCGCTCGCCGACGTGCACGGTGAGGCGGTCGCGGAAGGTCACGGTCGGCGGCGTCACCTCGATCTCGCCCCAGTCGACCCGCGGCCACAGCCCGGTGAGGGCCAGGCCCGTCGTCACCATGGCGGCCCGCATGTCCTCGTGCGCGATGATCGGCGTCCCCGGCGGGAAGACCTGGTTGCCGAACGCGTGGTCGCCGTGGAAGTGGGTGTTGACCACGGTGCGGCCCGGGCCCGCGGCGAGCTTGTCGACCGTCTCGGCCAGCCGCCGCGCCCTCGGGATCGTCGACAGCGTGTCGACGACGAGGGCGCCGTCGCCGCCCACGACGATGCCCGCGTTGCTGACACACCAGCCGCCGGGGGCCTGCGCGTACGCGTAGACGCCCTCGGCGACCTCATGGACCGCGGCCGTCACGGCGCGGGCCTGGCAGCAGCGGCAGCGGCCGCCGCGTGGCGGAGTGTGGCCCGGCTGTTGGCGCCGAGCGCCTCACGCAGATAGGCGCGGGCATCGGCGACGGTCCTGCCCTCGCCCAGGACCTCTTCGACCCGGGCCGGGTCGATCGCCACGGTGTGACGGGCGGTGACGGTGTCCTTCTCGTTCCTGTCGAAGAGCCAGGCACCGCTGTGCCCGGTGAGCAGGGCGGGCGGGACGAGCTGCTTGTACACGATGCTCTCGCCGGGGAAGCAGAGCCGGATCGAGTGGGTCGTGTGCGTACTGCCGTCGGCGGTCACCGTCTCCATGGTCATGTCCTGCACGCCGGGCGTGCCGGTGCTCGCCGCATCCTCGGTCAGCGTCACTTTCCCCACGTGCGGCAGCCGGTCCGGCCACAGGTCGCTGCGCTCGATGAAGGCGTAGGCGTCGTCCCCCGACGGCACCTCAAGCGTGTCCTCGAACGTGAACAGGAGCTCCTCGACCGGGTGTTGCCGCTCGGCGAGCCGGGCCAGCGCGGCCAGCTCCTTCTCGCTGTTCGCGTCCAGCGCCGCGCGCAGTCCCGGCAGGGCGGCTTCGTCGACCGCGGCGAAGTCGTGGGTCAGCACGATCTCGGTGCCGTCGCCGTCGCCCCGGAACTCCCAGCTTCCGCCCATCGAGGCGATCGGCGGCTGGGTGCGCTCCTGCCGGAAGGTGACCCGCAGGGCGTCGGGGTCCAGCGTCCGACGGGACGTCCAGGTCTTCACCTGTCCGGCCACGCTCGCCCAGATCTGGAAGCGTTCCGTGCCCTGGCCGCGCTCCAGAATCCGTACGTGCACCGCGGGTTCGAAGACGGCCGGCCAGAGTTCGGCCCGCGCGACCAGCTCGTACAGCCGTCGCGCCGGGGCCGGGGTGGTGAGGGTGTGGACCACCCGGTGTTCTCCCGGCCGGTTCATGCTGCCTCGGCCAGCGCGCCGTTGACCAGGTCGAGCAGTTCGCGGGGCGTGTCGACGCGGCCCGCGACGTCGTCGGGGATGGCCACGTCGTACCGGCTCTCCAGCCGTGCCGCGGTCTCCATCAGGGCGAGCGAGTCATAGCCGATGGTCTCGAAGCGGGTGTCGAGGATGTCGCCGGACAGGTCGGTTCCGTCGGTCTCACCGGCGCATTCGATGAGGATGCGGCGCAGGTCGTCGATGGTCAGCAGGGTTGCCATTGCTGTCTCCAGTTCTCGGTGTCGCTGTGAGGTGGTTACGAGGTCGGTTCGGGGCGGCGCAGGACGACCGCCGAGTTGAAGCCCCAGCGGCCCCTGGCCAGGACCAGGGCGGTGCGCAGGGGCGCGGTGCGCGGTTCGCCGAGCACCAGGTCGATGCCGTACTCCTGCGGTACGGCCGCCACGCCCGCGGTCGGCGGGATCACGCCTTCGCGCAGGGACATCAGGGCGGTGACCACGTCGAGGGGGCCGCCGCCGGAGTAGAGCCGGCCCGTCGTGGTCTTCGGGACGGTGACGGGCACGCCGTGGCTGCCGAACACCTGGCCGATGGCCCGGGCCTCCGCGGCGTCCAGCTCGGGTACGCCCGCGCCGTCGGCGAACACGACGTCGACGTCCCCGGGGCCGAGGCCGGCGTCGGTCAGCGCGAGCCGGATCGCGCGCTCCAGGCCCGGGGGCCGTCCGGAGCCGGGGGGCGGGTCGAAGGTCGAGGCGCAGCCCGCGAGTTCGCCGTACGCCTCGTGCCGGCCCCGGGCCTCGGCCGCGGCGCTGTCCTCCAGGACGAGGATGGCGCCACCCTCACCGGGGACATAACCGGCCGCCTGCTCGTCGAAGGGCAGGTAGGCCCGGGCCGGGTCGGTGGCGGTGCTGACCCGCCCGCCGGCGAGCTGGGAGACCCAGCCCCATGGGTCGAGTGCCGAGTCGACGCCGCCGGAGACCACCAGCGGGGTGCCGCGGCGGATCGTGCGGCGGGCGTGGGCGAGGGCGTCCAGTCCTCCGGCCTGCTCGGCGACCAGGGCGCTGCTCGGGCCGCGCATGCCGTGCCGGATGGAGATCTGGCCGGTGTTCACGGCGTAGAACCAGGCGAAGGACTCGTACACGCTGACCGACTTGGGGCCCTCGGTCCACAGCTTGCGGAACTCCCGGTGCGTGAAGTCGAATCCGCCGCAGGCGTTGGCCGTCACGACACCCATGTCGTAGTCGGTCAGCGACTCCGGGTCGGCCTTCGCGTCCTGAAGCGCCCAGGCGGCGGCGGTCAGTGCGAGCCGCGTGGAGGGGTCCGTCTGCGGCAGCAGCCGGCCCGGAACGTGGTCCGGGGCGTGGAAGTCGTCGATCTGACCGGCGAGCGTGGCCGGGTAGCGGCTCACGTCGAAGCGGGTGACCGGGCCGAGGCCGATACGGCCGGCCAGCACGGCCGCCCAGTACGGCTCCAGGCCGAGGCCGTTGGGTGCGAGGACGCCGACTCCGGTGATGAGGACGCTCATGCGATCGCCCCCGCGGCCTCGGCGCTGCGCAGGACCATCGCGCTCTGGAAGCCGCCGAAGCCGCTGCCCACGGTGAGCACGGTCCCCAACTTCCGTTCCCGCGCCTCCAGCGGCACATAGTCGAGATCGCACTCGGGGTCGCTGGTGTGCAGGTTCGCGGTCGGTGGCACCACGCCGTGTTCGAGGGCGAGCACGGATGCCGCGATCTCCAGCGAGCCGATCGCGCCGAGCGAGTGGCCGACCATCGACTTGATCGAGCTGACCGGGGTGCGTCGGGCGTGATCGCCGAGCGCGCGCTTGTAGGCCGCGGTCTCGTGGCGGTCGTTCTGCCGGGTGCCGGAGCCATGGGCGTTGATGTAGTCGATGTCCGTGGCGTCCGCGCGGGACTCGTCGAGGGCGACCCGGATGGCCTCGGCCATCTCGCGGCCGTCGGCCTTCAGCCCCGTCATGTGATACGCGTTGCAGCGCGTCGCGTACCCCGGTATCTCGGCGTGGATGCGGGCGCCGCGGGCCAGCGCGCTGTCGTAGTCCTCCAGGACGAACATCGCGGCTCCCTCGGCCAGTACGAAGCCGTCGCGGGTGCCGTCGAACGGCCGCGAGGCGTGCTCCGGGTCGTCGTTGCGCGCCGTGGTGGCGCGGATCGCGTCGAAGCAGGCGACGACGATCGGGGTGATCGGGGTGTCGGCGGCCCCGGCGAGCATCACGTCGGCGCTGCCCTCCTCGATCAGCCGCACCGCGTGGCCCACGGAGTCCAGGCCCGAGGTGCAGCCGTTGGAGACCATCGCGACCGGGCCCTCGGCGCCGACCGCCCAGGCCACTTCGGCCGGCATGACGCTGGGCACCAGGTAGTCGAACATGTGCCGGGACAGCCAGGCGGCGTCGACCTCCCACTCCCGGCCGGAGTCCGACAGCAGCAGGTACTCGCGCTCCAGGCTGGTCGCGGCGGCCACCGCGCTGCCGAGGCTGACGCCGACCCGGGTGGGGTCAAGGGTGTCGAAGTCGAGCCCGCTCGCGGTGACCGCCTCCCGGGCGCAGGCCACGGCGAACTGCGAGGCCCGGTCCATGCGGTCGAGCTCCCGCGGGCCGAAGCCCTCGGCGACCGGGTCGAAATCGGCTTCCGCGGCGACCTGTGAACGGTACGGCGAGGGGTCGAAGAACGAGATCCGGCGCGTCGCCGTCCGCCCCGAGGTGAGCAGTTTCCAGAACTGCCGCGTGCCGTTCCCGCCGGGGGCGCGGACGCCGACGCCCGTGATGACGACTCTGCGCTTCAATCCGAACAGCTCCTTCGATGAGTTCGTCCGGTGGTCGTCGTCATCGTGGGCCGCGTGGCTCGAAGGCGACTCGAAGGCCGATACGGATCCCCTCGACGCCGGATCCACCGCCGCGGCGTCCCAGCCGCACCCCAACCCCCTTCGACCGCCGCTCGAGCCGGGCGCCCAAGGCTGGGCAGCTGAGGGACCACCAAGCAGGGAGAGGGACACATGACCACGCAGGGCTCGAAGGTCGCACTGGTGACGGGCGCAACGAGCGGTATCGGGCTGGAGATCGCCCGAAGGCTCGGTAAGGAGGGGTTGAACGTCTTCGTCTGCGCGCGCGGCGAGGAGGCGCTGCACACGACGCTGAAGGAGCTGCGGGAAGCGGGAGTGGAGGCGGACGGGCAGACCTGCGACGTCCGCTCGGTCCCGGAGATCGAGGCGCTCGTGGCGGCAGTGGTCGAGCGCTACGGTCCGGTCGACGTCCTGGTGAACAACGCGGGCCGGCCCGGCGGCGGCGCCACGGCCGAGCTCGCCGACGAGCTCTGGCTCGATGTCATCGACACCAATCTCACCAGCGTGTTCCGGATGACCAAGCAGGTCCTGAAGGCCGGCGGCATGCTCGAACGGGGAACCGGCCGGATCATCAACATCGCCTCGACGGGCGGGAAGCAGGGCGTCGTGCACGCCGCCCCGTACTCCGCGTCGAAGCACGGCGTGGTCGGCTTCAGCAAAGCGCTCGGCCTCGAACTCGCGCGAACCGGCATCACGGTGAACGCCGTCTGCCCGGGATTCGTCGAGACGCCGATGGCCGCGTCCGTGCGCGAGCACTACTCGGAGATCTGGGAGGTGTCGACCGAGGAGGCCTTCGACCGCATCACCGCGCGCGTGCCGATCGGCCGGTATGTGCAGCCGTCCGAGGTGGCGGAGATGGTCGCCTATCTGATCGGGGACGGGGCGGCCGCGGTCACCGCGCAGGCGCTGAACGTCTGCGGCGGGCTGGGCAACTACTGACGTCCCGCGGCGAATGAATGCGGTGAGGCCCCTCGCGGACTGCGAGGGGCCTCACCGCATTCACGGACCGGTGCCTACACGAGCACATGGTCGCCGTTGAGAATTTCCATATGCATACGCTGAATTTCCGGCGTCGGGTCCACCCCGAGTTCGTCCGACAGAATCTGCCGGAGATTTCGGTACGACGCCAGCGCCTCCGCCCGCCGGCCCACCCGGTAGAGCGCGCCCATCAGCTTGGCGTGCAGGGTCTCGTTCAGCGGATGGGAAACCACCAGGGACCGCAGCTCCGGAATCATCGGCCCTATCCTGCCCAGCCGCCAATTCGCGTCGATGCGGAGCTGCACTCCGAAGAGCCGGAGCTCTTCCAGATGAGCGATGTGAGTTTCGAGCACCCGGCCGCACGGCACGGTGGACAGTGCCGGGCCGCGCCAGAGATCCAGCCCCGCGTTCAGCGAGGCGAGCGCCTCCTCGGGCCGGTCCTCGTCGAGCAGCCGACTTCCCTTGCGGATCAGGCGCTCGACGATCGTGACATCGAGCTCGTCGTCGTCGATCAAGGCGCAGTAACCGGGCGGCCTGGTCAGAAGCAACTCCCGTTCCTCGGCGGTCACCTGGTGCTCCGCCAGCATTCGGCGGGTGTGGTAGACGTAGGTCTGCAGTGTTGTCATGGCGCTGCGCGGCGGATCGTCCGCCCACAGTTCCTCGATGAGGACCCCCGACCCCACCACCTCATGCCGCCTGAGCAGCAGCAATGCCAGTAGCTGGGTCGCCTTCGAGGATTTAAGCGGAATTAACCGCCCCGCATCATTGATTACATGGACATGCCCCAACAGATTGAATCTCATCCTGCGCCCCCGTCGAGATTCTCCGTTTTCTTAGGGGCGACACTAACAGGCCTACTTGACAAACTTCAATGTGGTTGGCGTCACAAGAGATCGTTTTTGTTTGTCCAAATATAAATCAGCGCAGCAAGCTGCGCTGATTCACATTTTCCGGCTTTCTAGCGGGAAACAGGAGCCGGCGCCTCCGAATTCATAGAATCGGAAATTCCTGATCCGACCTTTTCCTCTGGGGTGTCCTCACGTCGGAAGAGCCGGTGCGGCCACCACATCCACCGGCCGACGTCGAGGGTGAGCGCGGTGACCAGGACCGACCGCACGATCATGGTGTCGAG
This sequence comes from Streptomyces sp. SD31, assembly GCF_052068475.1. Taxonomy (NCBI): domain Bacteria; kingdom Bacillati; phylum Actinomycetota; class Actinomycetes; order Kitasatosporales; family Streptomycetaceae; genus Streptomyces; species Streptomyces sp. SD31. The sequence goes on from NZ_JBQHCX010000008.1 coordinate 415,071, forward strand.
CAGGATGCCCACCGCCACCGTGAAGCCGAGCTCGGCGATGAAGACCAGCGGCAGCGTGGCCAGGGCCGCGAAGGTCCCGGCCAGCACCAGACCGGCCGCGGTGATCACGCCACCGGTCGAGGTGAGGCCCTTGAGCGCACCCTGCCGGGTGCCGAGCCGGTTGCTCTCCTCCCTGATCCGGGTGACGAGGAAGATGTTGTAGTCGACGCCCAGGGCGACCAGGAAGACGAACACCCAGAGCGGGAAGGCGGAATCGGCCCCCGCGAAGTCGAAGACGTGGTTGAAGAAGAAGGCGGCGAGGCCGAGCGCCGTGAAGAAGGACAGCACCACGCTCGCGATCAGCAGCAGCGGGGCCACGAGTGCCCGCAGCAGCAGCGCGAGGATGCAGAACACCACGGCGAGAATCACCGGGATGATCAGGCCGCGGTCGCGGCTCGAGGCCTCCCGCATGTCGTGCACGACGGCGCTGCTGCCGCCCACCATCGCCTCCGCCCCGTCCAGCCGGCCGAGACTCTCGCGGGCCGCGGTGACCGCCTCCATGGCCGCCGGAGAGTCGGCTCCGGCGCTGAGCGTCGCCTCGACATAGGCCAGCCCGTCCTTGACCTGCGGCTCCGCGACCTCGGTGACGCCGGGCACCTTCTCCAGCGCGCCGCGCACCTCGGCCGCCGAGGAGTCCTTGGCGATGACGACCATCGGCTCACCGGAACCGGCCGGGAAGTGCCGGGCGAGGATCTCCTCGCCCACCACCGACTCGGGCTTGGTCTTGAAACCGTCCTTCTGCTGCAGCCCGTCGGCGTTCAGGGTGACGGCCAGCATGGCCACCGCCCCCAGCACCAGGCTCGTCGCGATCCAGACCGCGCGCGGGCGGCCGGAGACCAGCCGGGCGACCCGAGTCCACACGCCCCGGGTGACGTCGGGCTCCGTACCGTTCTTCGGCCGGGCCGGCCAGAAGATCCACCGCCCGAAGATCACCAGCAGGGCGGGCAGCAGCGTCATCATCGACAGCAGGCCGACCAGCACACCGACGGCGCAGACCGGGCCGAGACCCTTGGTGGAGTTCAGGGCGGCCAGCAGCAGGACGAGCATGCTGATGGCGACGGTCGCGGCGCTGGCCACGATGGCGGGACCCGCACGGTGCAGCGCCACGGCCATGGCCTCGTGCCGGTCCTCGTGCCGCCGCAGCTCCTCCCGGTAACGGGCGACGAGCAGCAGCGCGTAGTCGGTGGCCGCGCCGAGCACCAGCACCGTGAGGATCATCGCCGTCTGGGCGTTGACCGTGAGTCCGGCGTTCTTGGCCAGCAGGTAGATGATGGCCTGCGAGATGACCAGGGACATGCCCGCGGAGATCATCGGCAGCAGCCACAGCAGCGGGCTGCGGTAGGTGACGACGAGGATCGTCACGACGATGAGGAAGGTCGCCAGCGTGAGTTTGAAGTCGGCGCTGCTGAAGGACTCCGCGGAGTCGGCGGCATAGCCGGTCGGGCCCGTCACATGGACGCCGAGACCGTCGGGCGCGTTCGGCTGCGCGGCCTTCCGCAGATCCTTCGTGGCCGCGTTGAGCCCCTCCCAGCCCTCCTTGCCGAGGTGGACGCTGACCACGGTGCGCAGGGCCTTGCCGTCGTCCGAGCGCACCGGGCCGAACGGCTTGCCCACCACGTTGGTGCCGTCCGCGAAGTCCGCGGCGTCGGCCCGGGCCTTCGCCTCGTCGGCGGCCGTGATCCCGGAGGGGCGGTCGTAGACGACGATGGCCGGGCTGGTGTCGGCGGGCTGGAACTTCTCGGAGAGCTCCAGCACTTCGGTCGATTCCGCGTTGCCGGGGAGCCAGGCGGCGGCGTCGTTGGACTCCACGTCGCCGAGTTTTCCGGCCAGTGGCTGGAGCACGATCAGCAGACCGATCCAGCCCACGAGCACCAGCCATTTGGCCCGGCGTCCGCCGGGCCAGGCCAGCAGTTTGCGTGTCATCAGAAACCCTCTTCCTCACGAGGCTTGGGCGGCAGCCGGAAGGCCAGCGCGAAGGACACCGCCAGCAGTCCGATCACGACCCAGAGCGTGCGGACCATCGCGGTGCTGAAGTTCTCGGTGTGGGCGGTCCGCCAGGCCCGCGCCGTGGCCTCGGCGAGCTCCGGCCGGGCCTGCTGGATGTTCCGGCAGCTGTCGGGCGTCGTTTCGGAGTCCTTCTGGCTCGCCGATTCCCTCAGGCACACCCGCAGGTCGGCGAGGAGGCGGTCCTGCTCTGCCGAAGTCGCCCCGGCGGCGGCGAGTTCGGACCGGGTGCGGCTCTCGCCGTCATCGACGCTCGCCGTGGCCTGGGAGCCGAGCAGCCCGAAGAACAGCGTCGCGAGCACCGCTGCGCCGACCGCGAAGCCGAGCTGCTGGACCGCGGTGAGGATCCCGGAGGCGGTGCCGGCCTCCTGCTTGTCGACGTCGGCCAGGGCGATGTCGAAGAGCAGACCGATCATGATGCCCATGCCGAGCCCGGCCACGGCGATGCCGGGGACGAGCTCCCAGCTGGTCAGATCGCCGGCCTGGTCGCCGATCGTCAGCAGCATGACCAGTACGCCGAGTGCCAGCACCGCGAGCCCGCCGTGCAGGGCCTTGCGGCCGAACTTCGCTCCCAGCACCGCCCCGGTCAGGATCGCGCCGACGACCAGGAACACCGACCAGGGCGTCATCGTCAACGCGGCTCGGGTCGGGCTGAAGCCCAGGCCGATCTGCAGATGCAGGCCGAGCAGCAGCGACATTCCGGAGATGCCGGTGAAGAACACCAGCGCCACCGCGAGTCCCGCGGCGTAGCGGGACCTGCGCAGCAGGCTGAGCTCGATGAGCGTGGCACCGCCGCGCTTCTCCTGCCGCAGTTCGTAGGCGACGAAGGCGGCGAGCACGGCCGCTCCGGCCGCCATCAGCAGATACGTCCAGGCGGGCCAGCCGCGTTCGCGCCCCTGGACGAGCGGGAAGATCAGCAGGGTCAGCCCGAGCGTCACCAGCAGCGTGCCGCCGACGTCGAACTTCGGCCGCACGGGTGCCTTGCCCTCGGGCAGCAGCAGCACCGCACCGACGATCACCGCTGCCCCGATCGGCAGGTTGATCAGGAAGACGGCCCGCCAGCCGGTGCCGAACAGGTCGGCGTCGACCAGGAACCCGGCGACGATGGGGCCGAGCACGGCGCCCAGCCCGATGGCGGGCCCGAACGCGCCGAACGCCGCCGCGGTCTCCTTGGGCGGGAACATCTGCTTGATGAGGCCGAGCCCTTGCGGAATCATCAGCGCGCCCAGCCCGCCCTGCAGGAAGCGCGCGGCGATGAGCATCTCGGGACTGCCCGCCACCGCGCACAGCACGGAGGCCAGGGTGAATCCGACCGCGCCGACGACGAACATGCGCTTACGGCCGTAGATGTCGCCCAGCCGGCCGCCGACCACCAGCAGGACGGCGAAGGCGAGCGTGTACCCGACGGTGATCCACTGGATGACGCTGAGGCTGCCGCCCAGATCGGCGCGGACCGCGGGGGCGGCGATGTTCATGATCGTGCCGTCGAGCAGGTCCATGATCTCGGCACCGAGGATGACGCCCAGCGCGGCCCAGCGGCGCGCGTAGGCCGGGGGCTCGGCCACGGCTGCGTCCGGCCCCGGATCATGCTCCGACACCAGCGCCGTCGGAGGCGCCGCGGCCCCGTCCGGCTCGTCTGCTTCCACGGAACTCATGGCATCCCCCGAAATTCTCGACAACAGGTCCACGAACGACCACCGTTCTATAGTGGAACGGTGGTCGTGTCAAGAAACGGTGGCCCGCCGATGCCATACGATGAGGTCCACCTGCCGCGAAGCGAAGGAAGGAGGCCCATGCCCGAGGAGATCCCCGTACCTCCGTGGCGCCGGCCGAAGAAGGCGCCGCCGCGCATGCCCCTGACCCAGGACCGGATCGTCGAGACAGCGCTCGGCATCCTGGACGCCGAGGGAGTCGACGCCCTGAGCATGCGGCGGCTCGCGCAGGAGCTGAAGACCGGACACGCCTCGCTGTACGCGCACGTGGGGAACCGGGACGAGCTGCTCGACCTCGTCTTCGACCTCGTCCTGACCGAGGTGGAGATCCCGGAACCGGAGCCGGGCCGCTGGGCGGAGCAGGTCAAGGAGATGTGCCGGTCACTGCGGCGGATGTTCCTGGCCCACCGGGACCTGGCGCGCATCGCGATCGACCGGGTCCCGCTCGGCCCCAACGGGATCATGGGGATGGAACGCACCATGAACCTGCTGCGCGCGGGGGGTCTGCGGGACGAACTCGCCGCCTACGGGGGCGATCTGCTGTCGACCTTCGTCACGGCGGAGGCCCTGGAGCAGTCGTCCCGGCATTCCGGCGCGGAACAGAGCCAGGAGCAGGCCGGCATGTTCGCCGACCAGCTCCACGGCTACCTCAAGTCGCTGCCGGCCGCCCAGTTCCCGAACCTGGTCCACCTGGCCGGCCCGATCACCTCGCTCGACTCCGACCGCCGGTTCGAGCTCGGCCTGGAGATCATCATCGCCGGCCTGGTGGCCGGGGCCGGCGACGATGCGGGCGACGGCGCGGGCGACGGCGTCAGGACGGCAGGATCGACCCCTCCGGGGTCATGAAGACGGCCTTCGGCGGCCCCATGAGCCCCGGCAGAGAGCTCAGCGCCTCCCGCAGTTTCGCCGAGCGCGGGTCGGCGCTGAAGTTCTCCCGGTAGGCCTGTTCGCTCTCCCACTGGGCGTAGTTGACGACCGCGGTGCCGTCCGTGCTCGCGTGATACGTGGCCGACAGAAAGCCGGGCACCTCGCGGATCCACTCCTGCACCCCGCCCGTGGCCAGCTCCACCAGCTTGCGCTGGGTGGCGGGTCCGTCCACCGGGAAGGTGACCACGGCGACAAAGCCCACCCGCGGATCGTTCACTTCAGCCATCGTTGCTCCTCCTCAGCAGCTCTCCGGCATACAACGTCGCTCCGGGCCCGAACTGCAGCCCGATATGGCTCGCGGCCGCGTGCACATCACGCCAGAAGCGCTGCAGCGGACTGTCCTGCGCCTGCGCCCTGGTGCCCGCGCAGGCGAACAGCCGGTCGGTCGCGGCGGTCAGCAGCTCGGCCGCCAGCGCGCAGTCCCGCGCCCCACGGCCGACGAGTTCGCCGGTCACCGCGCCTGCGTCGGCGACCGCGGCGACCCGCTCCAGCAGCAGCTGGGCCGCGTCGATCTCGCCGGTGGCCCGGGCCAGGGTGTGCTCGTACAGCACACGGTCCTGGGTCGAGACGGCGTTCTGCCCGGTCGGCCCGGCCAGCTTCTCGGCGATCCATGAGGTCCACACGGCCGCGGCGCCGCGGGCCGCGCCGAGCATCGGCAGCGCGAAGGCCAGCCCGTTGACCGCCCGCATGGGCACGGTGTGGCAGATCGCCTCGGCACCCGGACCGAGTCCGGCCGCGATGGCCGCGCGGGTGCAGGCCCGCGAGTCCGGCACGAACACCCCGTCGAGGACGAGGGTGTTGCTGCCCGTTCCGCGCATGCCCATCGGATACCAGCTGTCGACGATGCCGTACGCCGCACGCGGCACCGCGAAGAACCACGGCTCCTGCCCCGCCTTGGCGCACACCAGCGCCCAGTCGGAGTGGTCGACGACGCTGACGAACGGCCAGGTGCCCGAGACCTGCCAGCCGCCCGTCGTCCGCTCGGCGCGGCCGAGCGGCATCAGGGCACCGACGATCAGGGCGTCGGGGCCGGCGGACCACAGCTCGGCCCGGCCCTCGTCCGGCAGATAGGCGGCCATCCGGCCGAGGCTCGCCGTGAGCGACGCGTACCAGGCGGTCGAGGCGCAGGCCTCGCCCAGCACCGCGACCGGCTCCACCAGCTCGGCGAAGGTCGCGGCCCGGCCGCCATGCGACACCGGCACGAAGTGGGCGGCGAAACCGGCCTGAAGGACCGCCCGGACGACGTCGGGGCTCAGCCGGCGCTGCTGCTCGGCGTCGGCCGCCCGCTTCCCGGCGAGTTCGGCGATCCGGCGGGCCCCGTCCACCAGCGGGGACCGCTCCTGGGGCTCCTGGATCTGCTCGGTCTCCTGGGCCATCGCGTCCTCGCTCATGCCGCGTCCATCGGGGCCCAGCCGGTCTTGGCCAGCCACTGGTCGAGGGTGAGCAGCTGCGGGAACCGGGCGCGCAGCGTGGGGATGTCGGCGTGATAGCCGATCCCGTTGAGCCAGGTGTACGAGATCGCCTGCCATTCGAAGCCCGTGCGGTGCAGCTCCGGTATCGGCACCGAGACGAAGCGGGCGGGCAGCCCGGTGTGCCGGCCGAACGCGTCCGCGATCTGCTCGCCAGTCAGCTCGTCCCCGGCCAGCTCGATCTTGGCACCGCCGAAGGTCTTGGGGTCGTCGAAGGCGTCGGCCGCGAAGTACCCGATGTCGGGGCCGCTGATCATCTGCAGGGTGTTGGTGGGCCCGAGCCCCCGCCGGAAGGTCAGCACGCCGTCCTCCATGACGAGGGGCGACATGTCGTGGTTCAGGTTCTCCATGAAGTACGACGGCCGCAGGAAGGTGAAGTTGAGCTCGTTCTCCTGGATCCGCTGCTCGATCGCGAGCTTGGACAGCCGCCAGTTCACGCCCTCCGGCCGCTCCGCCCCGCCGACCGAGCTGTGGACGTAGTGCTGGATGCCGAGGTCGCGGGCGGCGTCGGCGCAGATCTTGCCCTGCCGTTCCTCGCCCTCCACGCCCGCCGGCGTCATCGGCGTCTGGATGCTGAACACGCCGTACGCGCCCTTCATCGCCGCGCGCACCGACTCGGCGTCCTCCAGGTCGCCGGTGTGCAGGCTCGCGCCCAGCTCGCGCAGCTCCTTGGCCTTGGGCGCGCCGGGGTCCCGGACGAAGGCCCGGACGGTCCAGCCGCGTTCCAGCAGGTACCGGGCCGTGGAGCCGCCTTGCTTGCCGGTGGCGCCGAGGACCAGTACGGGCTTGTTCTCATCGGGCATGGCTGTGCCTTTCGTTGGTCGTCGTCACGAGTGGCGCCGCATCCGTCAGCGAGCTCCGCTCGCGGACGGCGGGCGAGGTGGACACCGAGAACCGGCGGGCCGACAGCCGCACTCCTTGGCCGAAGTAGCGCTCCAGGAACAGCCCCAGGCCGAAGCTGAGGCCGCGTGGTCGTACGGCCTCCTCGCGGCCGCCGTTGTCCCGCCGGAGCCAGCGTGCGTCCAGCGAGCGCAGGCCGATCCGGTCCACGGACAGCACCTCCTGCCCGTCGGCCGTCCAGTGGGCGGTGCCGGCCTCGACGTCGTAGCCGACCTGGAGCCGGTGGAGCGTCCCCGGGGTGCGGTCCGCGACCGGGACGCAGTAGGTGAAGGCGGCGAACTCGGCGTCCGGCTGGAGCGCGAGCCGCTCGTAGACCGCGTAGAGGCGGCTGTGCGTGAGGAAGAAGTCGAAGATGACGCCGGTCTCGAGGTCGACCGAGATCAGACCGCCGGCGCCGAGCCGGGCGTCCGCGGTCGGCTCGTCGACGTCGTGGTACGGATGGGAGCGCAGGCCGAAGCCGCGCAGTCCCATCTCGGCGGTGACCGAGAGCAGTTCACCGGGCTTCGCGGTGAACCCGCCGCGCGGTGAGGCGGTGCCGCCGGTGGTGAAGGCGCCCCAGCGCAGATGCAGCGGGTTACCGTCCGGTCCCGGCTTGGGCTCGGTGAACGCCGGCCGCCTGGTCCGGGGTTGCACGGAGTTCGGCACGACCCTCAGGCCGTCCGGCCCGCCGCGGACCACCCCGTCTCCTTCGGGGAGACCGTCGACCGGGCGCAGCCGCCATGGCGCGCCCGGTCCCTCGGTCCTCAGTCCCCCGGTGAAATCCTCATGGAAGATCTCTGTGCTCATCCGGCCCTCCCCGTGGTGTGCCCGTCCTACGGGCTCCACCCTGGCAAGAGGGCATCGAGGTCCGCTCGAAGCGGAGTCGAAGGGGCCTGGGCCCCCGGGGCCTGCCGTTCGACAGGCCCCGGGTCAGACGTTACGGCCGCGCTGAGCGGCGTCGTCGCCCAGGCCCCAGGTGATGATGCGCTTGGGGTGGATGCGGATCATCGCGGTGCCGAAGTACGGGTGCGGCGGCTGGGCGTCGGTCAGTGCCTCGGCCCGGCCGCGCACTTCGATACCGCGTACGTTCCACGGCTGCGTGGAGAGCAGATCGTCGACGACGAAGGCGACCTGGTCGTTCTTGCCGACGTTGCGGAACTTCTTGCTCGCGGTCAGGTTGTGCCCGCCGATGTCGATCGTGCCGGTCTCGGTGTTGATCGTGAACGAGACGGGGTTGACCTGGGGCTGGCCGTCGGGCGCCACCGTGGCCAGCCGGCCGAGGTTCTGGGAGGCGTAGTACTCGAGCTCGTCAGGAGTGAAAGGCATGTCAGCTTCCTTGGGCCTTGGAATGGTCGGAATGCTCCCGGCCGGGCGCTGGGCCCGTCGCGGGCTTCGGGTTCGTGACGGTGGAGGGCAGCCAGCGGAGCACGGCGAGGGCGCCCACGAGGGCCGCCGCGGCGGCTGCCCCGGCGGCCAGATGCATGGCGTCCAGGAAGGCCTGCCGTGCGGGACCGGCAAGTCCGCTCTCCCCCAGCCGAGCCGCGGCCAGCAGCGTGGCGTCCAGCGACTCGCCGGCCTCGTGCCGCACGGACGGCGGCAGTACGGTGAGCTCGTCCTCGATGCCGCTGCGGTAGGCGGCGCCCATCAGGGAGCCGAGCACCGCGACGCCGAGGGCGCCGCCCAGCTGGCGCACGGTGTTGTTCATCGCGGAGGCCACGCCCGCCTTCTCGCGTGGGATCGCGTTCATGATGGACACGGCTGCGGTCGGCATGACGCAGGCTACGCCTGCTCCCAGTGCGGCGAACAAGGCGAGGATCAGCCAGAGCGGAGCGTGCTGGGTCACGAAGACGACTCCGCACAGCGAGGCGGTCACGGCCAGCATGCCCGCCGCGCACACGTTCCGGGGGCCGATCGAGCGGACCAGGACCGTGCTGAGGGGCCCGCAGACCACGTTCGCGACGGCCAGCGCCACCGTGCAACTCCCGGCCTGCAGCGGGGTGTAGCCCCGCACGCTCTGCAGGTAGAAGGCGCTGAAGAAGAGGAAGCCCATCATCGCGAAGCTGACGAAGCCGACGGCCGCGACGGCGGTGGAGAAGGCCTTCAGCCGGAAGAAGCCGAGCTCCAGCGAGGGTTCCGCGGTACGGCGCTCATGCCACAGGAACAAGCCCAGCAGGCCGAGGCCCGCGAGGCCGGTTCCCCAGACGGCGGGCTGGGTGACCCCGCCGGTCCGGCCGGCCTCGATGATCGCGTAGACGAGCAGCACGAGACCGGCGATCGAGAGCAGCAGCCCGGCCGCGTCGACGCGCTTGCCCACGGCGCCCCGGGTCTCGGGCACCAGCAGCACCACCGCGACCAGGCTGACCGCCACGATCGGCACGTTGACCAGGAAGACCGAGCCCCACCAGAAGTGCGCGAGCAGCAGCCCGCCGGTGACCGGTCCGATGCCGAGGGCGAAGCCGACCGAAGCCGCCCAGATCCCGAGGGCCTTGGGGCGCTCCCGCATCGGGAAGACGGCGGCGATGGTGGCAAGGGTGCTCGGCAGGACCGCCGCGCCGCTCACCCCCATGCAGGCGCGGGCGGCGATGAGCTGCTCCGGCGACCCGGCGTAGGCCCCGGCCAGGGACGACAGTCCGAACAGGCCGAGGCCCAGCAGGAGTACGCGTCTGCGGCCCAGCCGGTCACCGAGCACACCCCAGGTGAACAGCGTCGCGGCGAAGGCCAGGGTGTAGGCGCTGAGCACCCATTCGACCTGGCTGTGCGAGGCGCCGAGGCCCTGCTCCGGGTCGGTGAGGGTGCGCAGCGTCACGTTGAGCACGGTGTTGTCGAGGATGATGCTCACCAGGCTCAGGACCAGCACCGCGAGGACGGCCCAGCGCCGCGGATGCCCCTCGTGCGCGTGCGCCGGGCCGCCCGGTCGAGCGGGACCCGAGGTCGCAGGTCCGGATGTCACAGGTCCGGCACCAGGACGAGCTTGCCGCGCACATGGCCCTGCTCCAGCCTGTGGTGGGCCTCGGCCGCCTTGGCGAAGGGGAGGACGGCCTCGATGTGCGGCCGCAGCCGGCCCTCGGCGCAGAGCGCGGCCAGCGCGGCGAGCCGCTCGGCGGACCGCACCACCTGCGGCATGACGATGCCCTCCTGGGCCGCGGCACGGAAGTTGGCGATTGTGGCGATCCGGGACCGGTCGGCGACGAGTTCGAGCGACACGGCGAGCGCCTCCGGCCCGCCGTGGCAGTCGAGGGCGGCGTCGACGCCGTCCGGGGCCAGGGCGCGCACCCGGTCGGCGAAGCCCGGGCCGTAGGCGACGGGCAGGGCGCCCAGTGAGCGCAGGAACTCGTGGTTGTGCTCGCCGGCGCTGCCGATGGCCGTGCCGCCCCGCTCCCTGACGAGCTGGACGGCGAGGCTGCCGACCCCGCCGGCCGCGGCGTGCACGAGCACGGTGTCTCCCTGGCCGACCCGCAGTTCGCTCACGGCGATGTCAGCGGTCTGCCCCACGGCCGACAGGGAGCCCGCGACCTCCCACGACAGCTCCGGCGGCTTGGCGGTGATCTGGTCCGCGCCGACGGCGAGCAGCTCGGCACCGGACCGCATGACGGCGAACCCCAACACCTCGTCGCCGGGCGCGAACCCCGTCACCTCCGGCCCGGTCCGCTCGACGACCCCGGCGAACTCGTTGCCGATGATCTGCGGGAACTCGACCGGATAACGCCCCCGCATGCCGCCGGAGCGCACCCGGCAGTCGAACCCGTTGACCCCGACGGCCCGCACCCGGACCGTCACCTGGCCCGGTCCCGGCACCGGCTCGGGGACATCGATGAGGCCCAGTACGTCCGGTCCGCCGAACTGCTGGATGGCTACGGCCTTAGGCATGCGTTCTCCACGTTCGCTCGACGGCTGCTGTTACTTCTCGACCTGCGTGCTCGCCAGGACGGTCTGGGGCTTCGCCGGGTCCGGGAAGCACTCGAAGGGGCCCCACTCGTCCAGCGTCGGCTGGTAGCGGTACCAGTAGAAGCCGGGCTGCTCGTAACTCGAGCCGCCCGGACCGAAGTTGAGCGTACCGGTGGTCTTCGGCGCCTTGTAGGTGACCTTCAGCGTCGGCAGGTCGAACTCGACACCGCCCTCCAGCGGGCCGGAGGCGCTGACGACGATGTCCGCGCCCTCGACCTCGACCTTGAGAGCGGAGTCGCCGAGGCCGCTGCCGCCGGTGAGCTTCACCTTCTTGACCTTCGCGCCCTCCGGGATCCGGTAGGCGACGCGCACATCCTTGACGATCTTGTTGTACTCGGCGAAGGCGGTGATCGGGGCCGGGTCGTAGGTGGCCTGGAACTGCTTGCCCGCACGGATCGAGGCGGGCACGGTGACATCGAACCCGCGCTTGTAGTCGTAGACCGGGTGCGAGTTGCCCAGCACCCAGGTGCGGCACTCGTAGGGCACATCGACATTCGCGGCATGGGCGCTGGTGCCCAGGCTCATGATTCCCGCCAGGGCGAGGGCGGACGCGGTGGTCAGACGTATCGCCTGTTGACGCGAGGTGGTCATGGAAAGGTCCCCTTCGGACTCTTGGAATACGAGCTCTTGGAATACGAACTCTTGGAACGCGAAATCGCGGAATGCGAACGAACGCGACTCGGGAGGGAGGTCAGGGAGGGTCAGGGAATGAGTACGACCCGCCCCAGCTGGGCCCTGGCCTCGAGGATGGTGTGCGCCTCGGCGGCCCGCTCCAGGGGCAGCCGGGCGTGCACGGCGGACTTCACCTGCCCCTCGACCAGCAGCCGGGTGAGTTCGGTGACGCCCGCCTCGTACTCGTGCGGGCGGCCACCGCGCCAGGCGGACAGCGCGAAGCCGGTGACGTACTTGATGCCGATGAGGTCCATCACCGACACCCGCGGGATCTCCAGCTCGCCGCCGGACGAGCCGTAGAACACCAGCCGGCCGCCCGGGGCGAGCAGGCGGATGCCCTGCTGGAGGACCTCGGCGCCGACGCCGTCCAGGATCAGGTCGGGCCCGCGTCCCCCGGTGAGTTCCCGGACCTCCTCGGCCCAGTGCGGGGAGCGGTGGTCGACGACGGCGTCGGCGCCCGTGGCGCGGGCGAACTCGCGTTTGGCGGCCTCGCCCGCGGTGCCGATGACCTGGCCGGCGCCGGCTGCCCGGGCGAGCTGGACCGCGATGTGGCCCACGCCACCGGCCGCCGCGTGCACCAGCACCGTCTCGCCCTTGGCCAGTTGCCCGGTGCGCAGAATGCCGAGGGCGATCAGCCCGGTGCCCGGGAGGACCGCGGCCTCGGCGGCGTCCAGCTCCTCGGGTACGGGTACGACGGTGACGGCGTCGACGACGACCTGCTCGGCGTAGGCGCCGTAGAGGGTGAAGGCGCCGACCCGGTCCCCCGGGCGAAGCCCCGCGACATCGGGCCCCACCGCGCTGATCCTGCCGACCACGTCGCCGCCGAGGACGACGGGGAAGACGGGCTTCCACATCGGCGCGGGGAAGACCTCGCGCCGCATCTGGGTCTGCGCATGGCCGACGCTGACCGCCTCGACGGCGATGCGCACCTGGCCGGGGCCGGGCTCGGGGACCGGGCGCTCGGCGACGTACAGCACCTCGGGGTCGCCGTACCGGTCGAACTGGACGGCACGCATCACTTCTCCTCCTCCTGGGACTGCCCGGTCCGCCCCAGGGCGGCCAGTACGGCGTGGTGCCGGTCGTCACGGTCTCGGACCAGCTCGGCGTAGGACCGGTCTCCGTAGGCGGCTTCGGTCTGTCCGACCAGGGCCTCGACGGCCTCTGTGCTGAGGGCGGGCTGTCCGAGTCCGCGCCAGCCCTGTTCGAGGCCGCTGCCGAGGTGCTCCAGCCATTTGCGCAGGCCGCCCGGGCCGCCGCCCAGGTGGAAGGCGTGGAACGGGCCGATGGTGGACCAGCGCAGCCCGATCGAGTCGGTGACGATCCGGTCGAGCTCCTCGACGGTCACCACGCCTTCGAGGACGAGGTGGATGCTCTCGCGCAGCAGCGCGGACTGCAGCCGGTTGGCGGCGAAGCCGGGCAGCGCCCTGCGCAGCACGACCGGGGTCCGCCCGACCGACTCCAGGAAGGCCACCGTCCTGTCGACGGCCTCCGGGTCGGTGCGTTCCCCGCCGAGCACCTCGACCAGCGGGACGATGTGCGGCGGGTTGAAGGGGTGGGCGACGACCAGCCGGCCCGGTCCGGGCATGTCGCGGCTCAGGTCGTCGGGGAGCAGTTTCGACGTCGAGGACAGGACGAGGGCGTGGTCCGGGGCTGCCTCACCGATCTCGGCGAACAGCCGCTGCTTGAGGGGCAGGTCGTCGGGGGCGTTCTCGGAGACGAAGTCCGCTCCGGCCACCGCCCGGCCGACGTCCGGCTCGTACTCGATCCGCGCCGCCAGCTCGTCCGCCCGGCCCGGGGAGAACAGTTCGAGCCCCTCGCGCACAAGGCGACGGGCATCAGGCCTGCGGCTGTTGACCCGTACGGTCAGCCCGCAGGCGCTGAACAGATTGATCCATCCCAGGCCGATCGTGCCCGCCCCGATCACTGTCACGGTGCTCATGGCGTCGAGGCTGGCAGCGCCCACTCGAACCCGGCTCGAGCGGGCTTCGAGGCCACGGGGCGACCGTGGCCGCATGACCATCACCGCGCTTCCCACCGGCCTGTATGCCGAGGTCCTGTCGTTCTACGGCCACCAGATGCAGAAGCTGGACGGCCGCGACTTCGCCGGCTACGCCGCGACCTTCACCGAGGACGGCGAGTTCAAGCACTCCCCGACCCTGCCCGCCGCCCACACCCGTGCCGGGATCATCGCCGTCCTGGAGGACTTCCACCAGAAGTTCGACGCCCGCAGGATCCAGCGCCGGCACTGGTTCAACCACGTGGCCGTGGACCAGGCGCCCGACGGCTCCCTCACGGCGACGAGCTACTGCCTGGTGCTCACCGTCCACGCCGACGTCAAGGAACCCGAGTTCGGCCCGAGCTGCGTCGTCCACGACGTCCTGGTCCGAGGCGAGAACGACGAACTGCTCCTGCGCTCCCGCCACGTGACCCACGACCACGTCTTCCCCGGCTGAACATCGGGGCAGAGGGGTCGAGCTCTGCTGAGCTCGACCCCGACGCCGGATTGTTTGGGGTGGGTGAGGGTCTACTGATCAATCCCTTCCTGCGGAAGAGTCGGTCCCGGCCGGCGGCTCCCCCCGCCGCCGGCCCACCCGGACGGCCTCGCGCCCCGCGCCCCCCCTGCGGTCGCGGGGCCGTCCCCATGACTGCCCGGGCTCGTCCGCGTCGGTGCCGTGTACCGGGAGACGGCGAAGCGAGCGGGCTGCGCGTTGTCATTCGAGACGCCGACAGGCGGACGTCACCTCTTGACGTAGAGGTGGTGGAAGGGCGAGAAGGGGGCGACCGGGACGCACATGTATGCGCTCCACTTGCCCTCCGTGACGCCGTTTCTGCCCACCGACTCGCAGGAAGCAGCCATGCCGTAGAAGGAGTCTTCGCGAGTGAAGCCCGCGGGAGGCGTCCAGGCATTCACGGAGGAAGCCACGGGCTGGTGTGCGGCGCCGGCAGCGTTGCCGTCCGAGGCGGCGAAGGCCTGCGGGGCGCCCAGGACGAGCATTGCGGCCGGAATCATGCAGTGCAGTGCTGTGCGTATCGAACGAGTCATGGCGCGTTCCTTCTCGTGAGTCGCGTTGAAGCGAACTGTGGACATACGGCCCGCCACAGGAAATCGGCGGCGTTTCAAGGGCCTGCGAGACGCGATCGGCGCTTTCCGGGAGCCGCCGCCCTGGCGATGAAGCGGCATGGGTCAGTGGATCTCCACACCGCCCTCGTCCGTGCGTACCGTGACCGTGTGCTTGGCGTCGCGGTCCACGGGCACGGTGATGTGCGGGGTTCCGTTCTTGCTCTGTGCCTGGATGTAGTAGCCGGCGTGGGGCGGCAGGGCGAGGTCGACGTTGCCCTGGTCGGTGGTGACGTCGACGGTGGTGGGGGCGGTCGCGAAGGTGGCGCGCACCTCGCCCTGTCCGGTCCTGGCCTCGAAGGCGCTGGGCTTGGCGTCCGTGACGGCGATCTGGCCGCTGCCGGTGTGCAGCGCGAGCGGGCCCCGCGGGTTGGTGAGGTCGATGGCGCCGGCGTCGGTGGTCAGGGCCAGGCGTCCGGTCAGATCGCTTGCCGTGATCTGGCCCTGGTCCGAACTGACCTCGGCCGCGAGGGCGGCGGGCAGGGTGATCTCCAGGTTCAGTGAGCAGTCGTCGCCGCAGGACCCGGTGACCGTCGTCGTCTTCTCCGACGAACTCACCGACACCTTCGGCGGGTTGTCGGCGTAGTCGCCGGTCGCCGTGACGTGGACCTTGGAGTCGCGGCCGGCGTGCAGGGTGACGCCGCCATGGGTGTTGACACGCAGCAGGGTGTCGGCGGCGGCGTTCACGGTGTGGGTGGAGGAGTATTTCTTGTGGGCGGGCAGGGCGGTGGTGACCAGCCAGGCGCCGGTGCCGGCGACCACGACGAGGACGACCAGACCGACGGCCAGGATCCAGCGGTTCTTGCGCGTTGCCATGTCTCTCAAGCTCCCAAGTAACGTAGAACGGCGAGCACACGGCGGTGTTCGCCCTCTTCCGGATGCAGGCCGAACTTCACGAAGATGCTGCGGATGTGCTTCTCGACGGCGGCGGAGCCGATGAAGAGCTTGGCGGCGATGCCCGCGTTGGACCGGCCCTCCGCCATCGCGGCCAGCACGTCGCGCTCACGGGGCGACAGCGTGGCCATGGGGTCCTGCCGACGGCTGCGGGCGAGCATCTGCTTGACCACCTCGGGGTCCAGCACGGTCTCGCCGGCCCGGACGCGCTGCAGGGCGTCGACGAAGTCGTCGGCGTCGGAGACCCGGTCCTTCAGCAGATAGCCCACGCCGCTGGTGGCGCTGTCGATGAGGTCGACGGCGTAGCTCTGCTCGACGTACTGGGACAGCACCAGCACCCCGGTCTCCGGCCAACGGTTGCGGATGACGAGGGCGGCGCGCAGGCCCTCGTCGACGAAGGTCGGCGGCATCCGTACGTCGACGACGCACACGTCGGGCCGGTGCTCGGCGACGGAGCGCAGCAGGGCGTCCCCGTCACCGACGGCGTCGACGACGTCGATGCCGTCGTCCCGCAGGAGCAGGACGATGCCCTGTCGCAGCAGAGCGGAGTCCTCGGCGATCACTACACGCATTGCATGTCCACTTCGATCAGGGTCGGTCCACCTGGCGGGCTGGTGACACACAGTCGGCCGTCGACACCGGACACCCGGTCGGCCAGGCCTGCGAGCCCGCCGCCCGGCGAGGCCTTGGCACCACCGACACCGTCGTCGCCGATCGTCACCGCCAGCCGGTCCCCGGAGCGCCGGATCCGCACCCACGCCTTCTGCGCCCGGGCGTGCTTGGCGACGTTGGTGAGGGCCTCGGTGACGACGAAGTAGGCGATGCCCTCCACGGTCGTCGACGGCCGGGGGGCCACGTCGACGTCGACGTCGACCGGGATCGGCAGCCGGGCGGCCACGGCGGACAGGGCGGCGTCCAGACCGCGGTCGGTGAGGACGGGCGGGTGCAGTCCGCGGGTGAGGTTGCGCAGCTCGGTGATGGCCTCCTGGGCGCTGGCCCGGGCCTCGTCCACCAGCTCCAGCACCGCCTCCTGGCCTGAGTCCTTCAGCCGGGAGCGGGCCCGCCCGAGCGTCATCGCCATGGCGACCAAGCGCTGCTGGGCACCGTCGTGCAAGTCGCGTTCGATGCGCCGGCGCTCCGCCTCGGCGGCGTCGACCACCCGGGCCCGGCTCTCCGTCAGGTACTCCACCCGCTGCGCCAGCGTGACGTCACGGGGCAGCGCCAGCAGAGTCCGGGCGAGGAGCATGTCGGCGGCGAGCAGAGCGCGCACCAGCAGCGGCGCGAGGGTGGCCCACAGCAGCAGGGTGACCGCGGAGACCAGCAGGGCGGTGCCGAGGTCGCCGACCGTGATCAGGCCCAACGAGGCGGCCCCGGACGGGAGTTGGGCGTAGTACGCGGGCAGCAGGACCAGGGCGAGCGGGGCGCCCCACACCAGCACGATGCCGAGCAGGGTCACCAGTGACCAGGGGACCAGCACCGCGAAGTAGGCCACCAGGCGCCAGCTCGACCGGCTCCTGGCGAGCGCCGCCACCGAGGCGAGCAGCGGCCCGGACAGCGGGGGACGGGGCTGGGGCGGTACGTCCAACTCGCAGATCGCGGCCCACCGTTGGCGTTCGGCGGCGCCGAGCAGATGCAGCGCCCAGCCCGCGAGGATCACCAGCGGTACGCCGACCAGTCCGGCCGGTACCAGGCAGACCGCGGTGCCGAGCACGGTCAGTACGGCGAGACCGGCCAGGCCCATCACGGCGTCGGTGGCCAGAAAAGCGCTCGCGCGCCACAGGTACGGCGACACCAGAGCCCGGTAGGGGTTCGGTGGCAGGGCGGGGTCCGGCGGCCGTACCACTGGTTGTTCGCCGGTGACCATGGGGTCGCCCGGTTCCGACCGGTGGCCGGCGTCGTGAGTGTCGGCCAGAACCATGCGGCCCTCCTCGACTGTCGTTTCCTGATTCCACCGGGACGGTAGCGAGGCGACGACCTGGGCCGACACGAGGACAACCGACGAGTCGGGGGTAGGGATAACCCACCCCCGGTTCGTGGGTGCACGTGACCGACAGCGCCGCACGCGGTCGGCCAGAGTGTTCCGTATGACGAAGCAGCAGACGGCAGTTGAGGGAGTCACCGGGACCGCGACCGCGGCGGCCGGCCCCGCCTCCCGTGAGGAGTTGACCAGGTTCGTCGACCGGTACGGCGATCTGATCGACGACCGGGTGGCGGAGATCGTCGAGGAGGTCGTC
Source organism: Streptomyces sp. SD31 (assembly GCF_052068475.1). Classification (NCBI taxonomy): domain Bacteria; kingdom Bacillati; phylum Actinomycetota; class Actinomycetes; order Kitasatosporales; family Streptomycetaceae; genus Streptomyces; species Streptomyces sp. SD31. The sequence goes on from NZ_JBQHCX010000008.1 coordinate 432,964, forward strand.
GAGGAGGTGCTCGCCGCGCGCGAGGCGCGTCGGCGGCGGCTGTCCTGGTTGCGTCTGTGCATCGTCGTCACGGCTCTGTGCGGGGTGTCGGTGCTGCTGCGGGAGACTCCGTACGCGGTCGCTGTGGCCTGGCTGGCGGGTGCGGGAATCTGTGTGCGCGGCTGCGGGAGTTGAGGGCGGGGCGAACGGGCGCAGCAGTGGTGGCGAGCCGGCTCACACCGCGGGCCGGAGCTCCGGACGGCCGGTGAGGATGCCCTGGTAGACGTCGCTGAGGACCTGGCTGGGGTCCACGCCGAGCTCCTCGGCGAGCATCTGACGCCCTTCGTGGTAGACGGCGATGGCCTCGGACTGCCGGCCGCAGCGGTGCAGGACGAGCATCAGCTGGGCCCGTGCCCGCTCGTGGAACGGATGTCTGGTCACCATCTTGAGCAGCTCCGGCACCAGATCGCTGTGTCTGCCGAGCGCGAGATACGCCTCGATACGGCCCTCCAGAACGGTCATCCGGGCCTCTTCGAAACCGGCCGACTCCTCGCTGAGGAGGTGCTCCGTGCCGCCGGCGAGCGCGTCCCCACGGAACAGGGAGAGCGCATCGCTGAGATATTTCGCAGCGATCCGGAAACGACGTTCCGTGAGCGCCTCTCGCCCCATTCGTGAAAGTCGGGTGAATTCTTTCCAGTCGCACCACGCATCGCCGACGGACAATGCATAACCTTGCCCCTGGCGCGTTATTGAAACCTGGCCGTCCAGGGACTTTCTCAAACGGGAAATATAGGTGTAGATCTGCGCTTCGCACGTTTTGGGCGGACGGTCCCGCCAAAGCAGATATCCGAGCCTGGAATCGGTGACTACCTGGCCGTCGGCCATGAGAAGCGCTGCTAGTACAGTCTTCGACTTGGTCCCGCCGAGCTGTATTGCCTTGCAATTCGATAGGGCATCGATCGGCCCCAGGATGCGAAATTTTACCGTATCCAACGTAAAGCCCCCGAGTGCATTCTGCGTGCAGGGTTGCTGCACCAGCAAGTATGGTACATGAAACTACACGTGACTCGGCGAGTGTGTTCGGTATTGAACTAACTAAGGGTCATTAACCTTCTCCATGGAAATACATTGCCCTTCTTTTACGCTCCGCCCGGAACCCGGCACACGCGAAATCCATCAAAAGCGCGGGCCGCACCGGGGAGTGCCTCGGTGCGGCCCGGGTCAGGGGAGGCGTGGTCAGCGGTCCAGCCGCGGATCCACCACGATCTTGGCGTGCCGGCCTCCCCCGGTCAGCTCGGTGACGGCGCCGGCCAGGCCGTCGAGCCCGGTGCGGCCGGTGATGACGACGCTCGCGTCGATCCGGCCGTCGGCGATGTCCCGCAGCGTCTGCCGGTACTCGGCCGGGCTGCCGCCGAACGAGCCGCGGATGTCCAGCTCCTTGTGCGCCACCACGCCTGGGTCGACGGTGTCGGGCCGCAGACACACCCCCACCACGACGACGGTGGAGCCGGCCGGCGCGCCCCGCACCACCTGGTCGAGCATCCCGGGTGCGCCCACGCACTCGAACAGCACGGCATCGCGCGCCTTCAGTCCCCGGTACTCGGCGGCCATCCGGTCCATCGTCCCGGTGAGCACGCCGAGCGAATCCCAGCGGTCGTACGGCGACTCCACCGCGGGGTCGATCAGCACGTCCGCGCCCAGCCGTTCGGCCAGCGCCCGCCGCTCGGCGGAGAAGTCGACGGCGACCACGGGCCCGTACCCCTGCGCCTTCAGCACGGCGACGACGCCGAGACCGATCGGTCCGAGACCCAGGACGACCGCCACGTCGCCCGAGGTCACGCCCGAGCGCCGGACCGCGCGGGCCGCGACGGAGAAGGGTTCCGTCAGGGCGGCGACCTCGGCCGGCAGGCCGCCCGGCACCGCCATGGTGAACGCCTCCGGAAGGATCATGTACTCGCCGAAGCCGCCCGGGAACGCCGGGGTGTAGCCGATGATCCCGGAACCCTGCGGGCCGAATCCGATCGGCGGGCCGCACACCGTCGTACCGACGGGCAGTGCGCGCACCGTGCCGGGACCGTAGTCCACGACCTCGGCCGCGAACTCGTGGCCCAGCACGATGCCGTCGCGGATGTCGTGCGGGGTGCCACCCGTGCGGCGCATGATGTCCATGAACGCCTCCGGGTCGCCGAGCGCGTGCAGGTCCGAACCACAGATCCCGCAGGCCAGGGTGCGTACCAGCACCTGTCCGGCCTGCGGTACGGGGTCGGGCACCTCCTCGACGACGAGGGCTCCGTCACGGGTGATCGCGGCGCGCATGGCCGTACTCCTTCCTCCGTTTCCTCTTCCGGTCAGCCGTCGGCGCGCGAGGCGATGACCAGTTCGCCCACCAGACCGGCGATGGACTCGATCGTCGGGTGGTCCCAGGCCAGCGTGGGCTCCACCTCGATGCCGTACTCGTCCTCGATGTCGCCGACGAGGGCCAGCGCATACACCGAGTCGAGGCCGTACTCGACGAGCTTGCCGTCGGGCGCGATGCCGCTCGTGGGGACGTCGAGGTAGAAGGCGACCTTCTCGACCAGCCAGTCGACGACGGCGTGGTGTTCGGCGGTGCTGGCGGACGACTGGTGTGCGGTGGTCATCGGTGCTCCAAGGTCATGGACGGGTGGGACGGTTCGAGGGAACGGGCGAAGGCGACCAGCGCCTCGGTCACGGCGGTCGGCCGCTCCTGCTGCACCCAGTGGCCACAGCCCGGCAGCAGGATCAGATCGCTCAAGTGCGGCACCCAGCGCCGGAGTTCGGCCTCCAGGTGTGCGGGGTCGACGGCGCGGATCACGAAGTCGTCCGCGCCGGCCAGGTACAGCGCGGGCACCGGGATCGAAGCCTTGGCGAGGGGGGCGGTGAGCTCCCAGTTGACGGTGAGGTTGCGATACCAGTTCAGGCCGCCGGTGAAGCCGGTGCGGCCGAACTCGCGGGCGTAGACGGCGATGTCGTCCTCGGTCAGCCAGTCGGGCAGGACGCCGGTGTCCGGGTAGATGTCGAGCAGGGCGCCGCCCTTCGGGACCACCGGGTCGACGGCGGGGGCCCCGCCGGAGGTGCCGCCCAGCATGCGGCGGAACGTGGCCGGCGGATCCCGGACCAGTTCCTCGTCCGCGAGTCCGGGGGTCTGGAAGTACAGCATGTAGTGGCGATCGCCGAAGGCGCGGCGCAGGGCGGGCAGCGGGGGCAGGCCGCTGCGCGGGCGGTAGGGGATGCTCAGGCCCGCCACCCCGCGCACCCGGTCCGGGCGCATCAGGGCGGTGTGCCAGGCGATTTGGGAGCCCCAGTCGTGCCCGGCCACCACCGCGCGCTCGGTGCCGAGCGCGTCGAGGAGGGCGACGACGTCGCCGACCAGGTGGTGGATGGTGTAGTCGGCGACGTCGTCGGGGCGGTCACTGCCGCCGTAGCCGCGCAGGTCCGGGGCAATGGCGTGGAAGCCGGCCGCGGCGAGCCCGGTGAGCTGGTGCCGCCACGAGTACGACAGCTCGGGGAACCCGTGCAGCAGCAGGACGAGGGGGCCTTCGCCGGCCTCGGCGACGTGGAAGCTCCGGCCTCCGGCTCGGAGGCTGCGGTGGGTGATCTCAGAAGTGATCTCAGACGTGGAAGTGATCTCAGACGTGATCTCAGACAAGCCCCGGCACCTCTTCGTGGTCGTCGGTGTCCTCGAAGTCGTCCGTGTCGTCGAAACCCATCAGGCGGGCCAGTTCCGCGGCGTCCATCAGGCGCAGGCGGGCGACGGGGGCGTCCGGGTCGGCGGCGGACCGGTCGGCCGCGCGGACGAACAGTTCGGAGAGGCGCGCCACGGTGGCCGGGTCGAAGAGGTCGACGTCGTAGCGGAAGTCGACGGACAGCGTCTCGGCGCTCTGGCGGATGTTCACGGAGAGGTCGAGCTGGCCCTCCGCCTGCGGAAGCGGGCACGGCGCCAGCACGAGCCCGCGGTACTCGATGGCGTCGCCGCCGCTCTCGCTGTCCAGCAGCAGCCGCATCAGCGGGTCCGGGGTCGCGGTGCCGATCATGTTGAAGGTGATCTGGCACAGGGAGGCGCCGGAGCTGCTGCGCGGTCGGTTCGCGGTGCGGGTCAGCAGGGAGAAGGGGTAGGCCACGCCGGCGATACCGGCGCGGACCTGGGCGTCGGCGGCCATGGCCGCGTCGCGGAACGTCGTGGTGGGGCCGAACTCGGCGCGAAAGACCAGGGTGTTGATGAAGTTGCCGACGACCTCGCGCAGCGCCGGGGTGGTGCGCGTGGTGGTCGGGCAGCCGACGAGGAAGTCGTTCTGCCGGGTGTAGCGGTGCAGCAGTCCCTGGAAGGTGCCCAGCAGATACGAGAAAAGGGTGACGCCGCAGGTGCGCGCGGCCTCCCTGAGGCGGGCCACCAACGGCGCGTCGAGGTCGATCGTGTGGGTCGCGCCGACGCCGGTGCGGTGGGCGCTGCGGGGCCGGTCGGTGGGCAGCTCGGCCGGGTCGGCGCCGTCGCAGCGGGCGTGCCACTGCGCGGCGAGTCGTTCACCGCGCGGCGAGGCCAGCAGTGCCGCCTCCTTGGCGACGTAGGCGTCGTAGTCGCCGGGAACCGGGGCGAGGCCCGCCTCGGCACCGGCCGCGAGCCGGCCATGGGCGTGGATCACGTCGCGCAGGAGCAGCCAGTTGGAGGTGGCGTCGGTGCCGATGTGGTGGCCGGCGACGAGGAGGACGGCGTCCGTGGGCGTGCGGCGCAGCAGGACGAAGCGGAACGCGCCCTCGGTGTCCAGTGCGAACGGCTCGTTGAGGGCGGCACGGACGGCCCGGTGCAGCTCCGGGTCATCGAGTCCCGGTACCTCGCGTACCTGAAGGCGCGGGGGCGCGGGCGCCGGGAAGAGCCGTACGGGGTGTCCCTCGTGCCGGGTGAAGACGGAGCCGGTCATGGGGTGTCGGCGGACGGTGGCGGCGACGGCCTCGGCCAGGACGGCCGGGTCGAGCCCGCTGCGCACGGCCAGGGCGACCCCGGTGTGGTAGGCGCTGCTCGTGGGGGCCAGCTCGTGCAGGAACCACAGGGCCTGCTGCGCGTGCGAGAGCTGATGGTGAGTCGGCATCGTTGTCTTTCTGTCGGCGCCGCCGGCGGTAGGGGATGTGACACGGGCTCTGAGGGAGGCGCTCGTCACCGCTGGGCTCGCCTCTTCCCACGCTGCCGGAGTGATCTATACGGCAGCCATATCGCGCGGCCCGGCAGCCGTGTCGGTGGCCGCGGTGTCCCGTTCACCGGCCGGTGAAGACGGGGTTCGCGCCGACGAGGAAGGCGTCGATACCGATGCGGTGGTCGTCGGTCGCGAACAGTTCCGCGAACTCCCGGCACTCGACGCCCATCCCGGTCTCCAGCGGGGTGCCGAGGCCCTGGTCCACGGCGCGCTTGGCGGCGGCCAGGGCCGCGGTGGGCCCCTCGGCGAACTCCTCGGCGAGGCCGCGGGCGGCTCGGTCGACGTCCTCGTCGGCGACGACCTCGTCGAGCAGGCCGATCTCCAGGGCCTGCTGCGCGGTGAGGGGGCGGCCTGTGAAGATGAGCTTCTTGGCGTGGCCGGGGCCCACCAGACGGGGCAGCCGCTGGGTGCCGCCGGTGCCGGGGATCAGGCCGAGCCGGATCTCCGGCAGGCCGAGCAGCGCGCTGCGGCCGGCGATGCGGTAGTCGGCGCACAGGGCGAGCTCCAGGCCGCCTCCGAGGGCGTAACCGCTGATCGCGGCCACCACGGGCTTGGGGATGGCCGCCATGGCGCTGAACCCGGCCTGCAGACGCTCGGTGTGGGCGCGGACCTCGGCCGGGGGCCGGCCGGCCATGCCGTGCAGGTCGGCGCCGGAGGCGAAGACCCGCCTGCTGCCGCGCAGGATCACGGCCCGTACGGCGTCGTCGCGGCCCACCTCCTCGGCGGCCGCGGTCATCTCCCCCGGTACGGCGGGATCCACGCCGCTGACCTTCGGGCGCACGATCCTGATGGTCGCCACCGGGCCGTCCTTTTCGGCCCGGACGAATACCGCCACAGTTGCTCCTCCTGCCTTGTCTGCCTTGCTGTCACGCCGGTCGGCGGCGCTGTCACGCCAGCCGGCGGCCGACGAGATCGAAGCCTTCCCGCCGCTGGTGACGACCCGTCAGCTCACGGAAGACGTCCGCGTGCCCCGCGTCGGCGCCCGGTACCGGCGCGCGTCGCAGCCGGCCGGCCAGTCGGCCGAGCGCGCCGGTGAGCCAGGCGGCGTCGCGCAGGAAGGCGCCGGGGTGATCGGGGTTGTGCCGCCAGACGCCGACGCAGGCGGCGGCCGCGAGCAGGACGGCGTAGCGCTCGGCGAGTTCGAAACCGACGGGTCCGGCCAGCGGGGTGCGGTCCCGGGGCGCCAGCTCGCCGCACTGCCGCCCCAGGTCGCGCAGTTCGTCGGTGAACCGGCCGAGCAGCGGGCCGAGGACGGGCTCGGTGCGCAGCTCGGCCTCGGCGGTGACCAGGGTCGCGGTGAGCGGGTCCTGGCGGCCGGCCGTGACGGCCAGGCGGCCGAAGTCCAGGTCGGGCAGCGGCCCGTCGAGGCGGAACAGCCCGGCGGGGGCCGGGGCGTCGTCGGACAGCCAGGCGCGGCGGGCCAGCCGGGGCAGCTGGGGGATGATCGTCGCCAGGCAGACGGTGCCGCCGGCGTGCACCAGCGAGGCCACCGGAAGGTCGCGCAGATGTTTCTGGAACACCGCGTGCGGGCCCTCGCGCAGGAACGAGCGCGCCCCCAGCACCACCGCCAGGGCGTCCACCGCGTCCCGCATCAGCAGCGGCACCAGGAACTTCACGGCGGCGGCGTACACGCTGGTCTGCTCGGGCAGCAGATGCAGCGCCCGGCACACGGTGGTGGCGAGGCAGTCGGCGGCCAGCAGGTCCAGGAAAGCGCCGGTCAGCACCGCGCGGGCGTGCGGGAGTTCGGTGACGGTACGGCGGTACAGGCGCCGTTCGGTGGCGAAGTCCAGGACGGTGCGCAGCTGCTGGTCGAGGGTGGCGACGGCCGCGCCGGGCAGCACCGCCCGGGTCACCTGGAAGGCGCGCAGGACGGTCTCCATCGCCTCCCCGAGGCCGCCGGCGACGGTGTCGAGGGGCAGCGGGCAGTCGCGGAACTCCAGCCCGCCCAGGTACATGGCGCGCACCCCGCTGGTGCGGTAGCGGGGCAGGTGGCGCAGCCGGTCGCGGGGTGCCGTGGCGGAGTCCATGAGCACCAGGGAGTGGCTGCGGCTGCCGGGCGCGTCGCTGGTGCGGGCCAGGACCGTCACCGCCTCGGCGCGCGCGATGTTGTTGATGATCTCCTTGCGGCCGTTGAGGACGAGCTCGCCGCCGCGCACATCGGCGCGGAAGCCGGTGCGGGTGACGTCGTTGCCGGTCGACATGTCCGTGTAGGCGGCGGCGATACGGCCGTTGCGCAGCAGGACGTCGGCCAGCCACCGGCGCTGGTCCGGGCGGCCGGCGGCCCACACGTTGACCGAGCCGACCAGGTTGCTGGCGCCGTGTCCGAGACCGAGGGCGATGTCGCGGCGGAACAACGGCCGCAGCACGTGAGCCAGTTCGTCGGCGCGGGTCAGCCGGCCGCCGAGGTCGGCGGGGACGAACTCCGCGCCCAGGCCGTAGGCGTCCAGGGCGCGTTCGCCGGTGGCCAGGAGGTCGCCGCGCTCGTCGGCGGCGAGGAGGGCGGCGAAGCCGAGCGGGTTGTCGGGGTCGCCGGGGTCGCCGAGGAGGGCCTCCAGGGGGGCCATCGTGGCGGGGGCGGCGGTGGGGTGGGGCGCTGTGGTCACACGCTCTCCTTCAGCGGGTGGTAAAGGAGGGAGGGCAGCTGCCCGGACTCGTGCTGGGCGATCAGGGTGGGCACGAGCCGCTCCAGGACGTCGTCGCGGGCGTCGGGCCGAGTGGCGCCCAAGTGGTCGAGGACCCGGGCGAGCGCGGCCTCCAGCCAGCGGCCGTCCTGCCACAGCGCGGCCGTGTGTCCGGCGTCCGCCGTGGCCTCGGCGACGGTGTGCCGGTTGCGCAGCCAGAGGTGGACGGCCGCCGAGGCGGCGAAGCACCAGGCGTACCGCTCGGCGAGCGCGAACGCGGACGCGGGGACGTCGAGGGCGGTCGGCCGGTAGGCGTCGAGCTCGGCGGCCAGTCCCTCGGCGGCGGCCAGGACACCCTCGGCTCGACGGGCCACGGAAGCGGGCAGCCTGCCCTGCGCGGCGAGTGCGGACAGCTCCCGTACGCCCGGGGCCAGTGCCTGGACGACGCTGCAACCGGTGCGCGGCAGCAGGGACAGCCGGTCGCGGTCGAAGTCGGGCAGGTCGGCGGTGAGCGTGGTGGCGGCCGTGAGTCCGCTCTCGTCGAGGGTGCCGCGCCGCCACTTGCGGGCCAGCAGCGGGAAGTGGTTGATCAGGGCGTGCAGGTTGACCACGGTGTTGCCGTCGAAGATGCCGACGATGCGGTGGTCGCGCTGCAGCTTCTGGAACCGGCCGTGCTCGTACGTCTCCCCCACCAGCAGCGAGCGCGCCCCGAGCACGGTGGACAGGCGGGCGACGACCCGGTCGACCAGGGTGGGGACGAAGTACTTGGTGACGGCGGAGACGGTGGCCAGTTCGCCGGTGAGGGCGTGCAGGGCGCGGCCGGCCACCAGGGTCGTGGCCTCGGCGAGCAGCACGTCGGCGTATGACTGGGCGAGCAGTCGCCGTGTCTGGGGCAGGTCGATCAGTCGGTCGCCGTATGCGTGCCGGTCCAGGGCGTAGCCGGTGGCCAGCGCGAGGGCGTGGTCGGCGGCTCCCAGGGACAGCGCGGCGCACAGGGTGCGGGTCAGCTGCAGGCTCTTGAGGACGATCTCGCTGCCCTCGCCCTCGGCACCGACCAGCGCCGACTCGGGGATGCGGGCGTCGGTGAAGTCGATCCCGCTGATGTCGGCGCCCCGGATGCCGTGCAACCGCACCTGCGGCAGCGGCCGGAACGCGGTGCGCTCGAGCCGCTGTTTGTCGACCATCAGCAGGCTGAAGCCGCGCGGCCCCTCGGTGTCCCGGGTGCGGGCCAGGACGCAGATCAGCTGGCCCCGGTTGGCGTTGTTGATCAGCCACTTCTCGCCGTCGAGCCGGTAGTGGCCGCCGTCGAGGCGGGCGGTCACCTCACCGGCGAGCAGATCGCTGCCGTGGTCCCGCTCGGTCAGCCCCCAGGACACCACGGCCCCGTCGGTCACCCGCGCCGCGAGCTCCCGGGCCTGCCGGGCGTCGCCGCCGACCCACACGGAGACGGCACCGAGGAAGGTCTTGCCGTGCGCGACGGCGACGGTCAGATCACGCCGGGCAACCGCTCGCATCAGCTGCAACACGTGCTCGTAGGAGCGCAGTTCGCCGCCGTGGGCGTACGGCACGTACTGCCGGTGCAGGCCCAGCAGGTCCAGCTCCCGGCAGATCTCCAGCGGGAACTCCTCCCGGTCGTCCAGCGCCCCGCAGCGGGCGTACGAGAACAGCCGGCCCGGATCGGCGGGGTCGCCGAGGCGCCGGTCGAGGTCGGCGGCGGCGAGGTACGGGGCGTGTCTCACGCGGACCGTCCGCAGGCCGTGTGTGCGGTTGCCCGGTACTCGCGCAGGACCGGGGCGTCGAGGTCCTCGTACAGGCCGGGGAGGGAGCCGTCCATGAACATCTGCCGCATGTGGGAGCGCCGGATCTTGCCGCTGGTGGTGCGGCGGACCTGGCCGGGCCGCAGGAAGACGACGCCGCCGACGCGGATGCCGGCACGCTCGGCCAGCGCCCCGCGCACGGTGCGGGCCAGCTCGGGCAGGTCCGCGGCGGACGACTGACGCGGGCGTATCTCCTGCAGGACGACGACGCGTTCGCCGTCGGCGGGGACCGAACAGACGCTGCCGACGAGGCCCTGGAACGCCTCGTGCAGGCCCTGGACCTCGCGCTCCAGGTCGTGCGGGTAGAGGTTGCGGCCGTTGACGACGAGCATCTCCTTGACCCGCCCGGTGACGAAGAGTTCGCCGCCGCACAGGGCTCCGGTGTCGCCGGTGCGCAGGTAGGGGCCGTCGCCCTCGGCGGTACGGGCCCGGAAGATCCGCTCGGTGGCCTCCGGATTGCGCCAGTAGCCGTCGGTGACGCTGCCGCCGCGCACCCAGATCTCGCCGATCCGGCCGTCGGGCAGGGTCTCCCCGGTGTCGGGGTCCACGATCCGCACGGTCAGGTCGTTGACGCGGCCGCTGCTGACCAGCCGGGCGCCCTCGGCTCCGGCGGGCAGGGTGCGGATCTCCTTGCGGGCGAGGGCGTCGGCGTCGACGGTCGCCAGGACCGGGGCGCGGTCGGGGCGGGTGCCGGTGACGAGGAGGGTCGTCTCGGCCATGCCGTAGCAGGGGTTGAAGGCGTCGAGGCGGAAGCCGGCGGCGGCGAAGCGTTCGGCGAAGCTCAGCAGGGTGCGGGCGCTGACGGGTTCGGAGCCGTTGCCCGCGTTGCGGAGCCGGGACAGGTCCACGCCGGCGAGCTGTTCGTCGGTGACGCGGCGGACACACAGGTCGTAGGCGAAGTTCGGGGCGACGCTGGTGGTGATGTCGTAGGTGTCGAGGAGGCGCAGCCACAGGTGCGGGCGGCGCAGGAAGTCCATGGGCGCCATGAGGACGGTGGTGGCGCCCAGGTACAGGGGCAGCAGCAGCTTGCCCATGAGGCCCATGTCGTGGTGCTGCGGCAGCCAACTGCCCATCCTGGACCGGGAGTCCAGGCCGAAGGCGTGGGCCATCTCACCGATGTTGTGCGTGAGCGAGCCGTGGGTGACCATCACGCCCTTGGGGTCGCTGGTCGAGCCGGACGTGTACTGCAGGATCACGAGGGTGGCGGCGTCCATCGACGGCACCTGCCAGCCGGGCGTGTCGGCCAGGTCGAGGGTGTCGGTGGCGACGCAGGGCACGTCCTCGGCGTCGGCCTCCCGCAGGAAGTCGGTGACGGAGGGCAGGTCGTCGGAGGCGGTGAGCACGAGCCGGACGTCGGCGTCCCGCACGATCCCGGCGGAGCGGACGTCGTGGCCACGCTGCTGCCCCGGCATCGGGGACGGTACGGCGACCACACCGGCGTACATGCAGCCGAAGAGGACCTTCACGAACTCGAGACCGGTGCCGTGCAGCAGCAGCACCCGGTCGCCCACCATGCAGCGCCCGCGCAGCCAGGCGGCGATCTTGCGAGCCTCGCGGTCGAGTTCGCCGTACGTCAGGGTCTCGTCGACGGGCCGGCCGTCGGGGTGCCGGACGAAGACCACGGCCGGGTGGTCGGGGGTCTCCCGCGCGTGTCTTTCGAGCCGGCTGACGATGTGGTCGGGGCTCGCGAGGGCGTCGCGCTCGTCGCTCATGTGCTCGGACGGCCTTTCTGTGATGCGGTGGATGGTCACGCGCCCTGCTCCGCAGTGGTCCCGGCCGCCCGGCCCACGGCCGCGCGCAGGCGCAGGTCGGCCCGGAGGTGGCCGGTGAGGTGGGCGAGGAGTTCGGGCTCGCGCCGCTCCAAGTAGAAGTGGTCGCCGGGGAAGACCCGCATCTCGAACCCGGCCGTGGTGGTCTGCGACCAGGCGCGGACGTCCTCGATCAGGCAGTCCTCGTCCTCGTCGCCGACGTAGGCCACCACCGGGCAGTGGGTCCGGGCGGCCGGGTCCGGTCGGTACGTCTCCACGAGCCGGTAGTCGGCCCTGATGACGGGCAGCACCATCTCCAGGAGGGTGGGGTCGTCGATCTCCGCCAGGGAGGACGAGCCCAACTGCCGTATCTCGGTGAGGAAGCCGGCGTCGTCCCGGGTGTGCAGGTCGGTGCGTTCGCGGCGGTGCGGGGCGTCGGCGCCCGACACGAACAGCCGCAGCGGGCGGACCCCGTGGCGGGCGTCCAGGCGCAGGGTCACCTCGTGGGCGACGACCGCGCCCATGCTGTGCCCGAACAGGGCGAGCGGGGTGTCGAGGAACGGCTCCAGGGCTTGTGTGACGCCGTCCGCGAGTTCGCCGATCGAGTCGGCGAAGGGCTCGGTGAACCGGTCCTGGCGGCCCGGATAACAGGTGGCCAGCAGCTCGACGTCCTCGGGAAGGCGAGGGGCCCACGTCCGGTAGGCGGTCGGCGAACCGCCGGCGTGCGGCAGGCACACCAGGCGCAGCCGGGGCGCGGTGGTCGCTCGGTAGCGGCGGAACCACCTGTCCGCTGACTCGGTCATCACTGTCCTTCCGGAATGCGGGGCGGGCTTCCGCCTGCGGGGGGGGTGAGGGTGGGTACGGCGCGTCGGCGGCTGCGCCTGGGGCGGGCGGGCGTACGGGCCCCGACCCACACGCTGCCGCCCGGTTCTATATGCGGCCCATATCGTTTCTGCACTCGCCTTACGACGCCTGACGCGTCGTCTGAGGGCTTGCGGTGCCGCCGCTTTCGCGACCGCGCCCCTCCGCTCGTGCGACAGGGCTGACGGCCGCCGTCACGGTCAGCAGCAGGACGGCGGCGCCGAGGCCGACGCCGGTGCTGGTGAGGCCGGCCCGGTCCAGCAGCCAGCCGCCGCCGAGGGCGCCGAGGGCGCTCGCGGCGGAGGACAGGGCTCCGGTGGCGCCGCTGACGCGGCCCTGCAGTGCATCGGGGGTGACCCGCATCTGGTAGATGCCGCCCGCGACGTTGAACAGGCTCGCCACGAAGGAGATGCCCGCCAGGGTGCCGACGAGGACGACCGGACTGCGGGCCAGCACCGACAGCGGCACGAGCACGCTCCATACGGCGAAGCCGGTCACCACCGTCCGGTACAGGCTCGCCCGGCGCAGCCACCAAGACGCGCACAGGGCGCCCAGGACGCCGCCGACACTGCCCGCGCCGATGACCACGCCGACGACGGCGGGCGAGTGGCCACCATCGTGGACGATCACCATCACCGCCAGCAGCAGCACCTGGAAGACCAGGTTGCTGCCTGCGAAGATCCCCACCATCGTGCGCAGGAACCGCCGTTGCCACAGCCAGCGGACGCCCGCGGTGATCTCGGTGTGCAGCGGTTCTCCGGGGCCGGCCGCCGGTTCGGCCGCGAAACGCCGTCTGATGAGCAGCAGCAGAGCGAGGGCGACGAAGTTGGCGAGCGCGTTGGCGGTGAACGGGAGCCAGCGGGCCAGCGTGAACAGCGCGCTGCCGCCCGGCTGGCCCAGCAGGCCGATGGCCGCGCCGCGCGCCTCGTTCTGGGCGAGCGCGGCGGGCAGCTGCCCGGGGCTCACCACATGCCGGACGGTGGCCCGTTCGGACAGCTGGTGCACGATCGTCACGGACGCCTGGAGGAACGCGGCGGCCATGAGGTGCGGCAACCAGAACCGGCCGGCCAGCTCGGCCGCCGCGACGCTGCCGACGACGAGCACGCCCAGCACATCGCAGCCGACCATCAGCTTCCGCCGGTCGAGACGGTCGACCAGCGTCCCGGCGGGCAGCTGGACGAGCAGACCGGGCAGCGCCGCCGCGAAGGTCACCAGCCCCGTCGCGGCGGCCGACCCGGTGTGCCAGAGCACGAGCAGCGGGAACGCCGCCATGGTCATGGACGTACCGAGCCGGGAGACACCGGCGCTGACCCACAGGCGGATGAAGTCGGCGTTGCGGCGGAGGGGGACGGGAGGAGGGGGCGCCTGGCCCGGGGCGGGCGGGGCCGCCGCCTCCACGGCGGGCCCGGTAGTCACCGGGGCCCCCTCGGGCAGTTCGAGGTTCTCAGACACCTTGCGCACCCGAGCCGTTCCCGCCGTGTTCCCGTCGTACCGCCTCGTCGATCGCGCGCTGCCACAGTCCCGCCGTGCGGGTTCGCTCGGCCCATGTCGTGGCGATGACGTGGCGGACCAGCTCCCGGCCGGCCACGGCGTTCGTCAGCAGGACCGCGCCGACGCCCGAGTGCAGTCGCAGCCCGGTCATGGCCTGGTAGCCGTACGCCTGACCGCCGTGGCCGAACTCCAGGTCGCCCGAGGAGTCGTCGACGATGGTGCTCCAGCCGTACATACGGCCCGACCTGGGCGTCAGCATCTCCCGTACGAGGTCCTGGTCGACGAGCGAGCCCGCCAGGCCCAGTCGGCAGCGCCGGACCTGGACGGCCAGCGCGGCGAGGTCGGCCGCCGTGCTCCACAGACCGCCGGCCGCGGCCTCCGGGTTGACGTAGTAGCCGTCGGGGACGGGCGCCCCGCTCGCGTCGTGGCCGTGCGCGAAGTCGCGTCGGGACACGTCGGGGAAGCGCGGCTCGAAGCCGCTGGCGGTCATCCCCAGCGGGTCCAGCACCAGCCGCCGGACCAGGTCCGGATAGGCCTCCCCGGTGAGGTCGGTCATCGCCTGCTGCAGCACCGAGTAGTGCACCGGCGTCAGCCGGAACACCGCACCGGGCTCGTCCTGCCGGTGCGCTGCCGGGGTGCGGGCCGGGGACCGTCCGTTCAGCACGTCGAGCACCGTCGGCACCGGGTCGTGCCGGCGGTAGCCCTCCGTCAGGTCGGGATGCTCGGCGAAGCCGGCCTGGTTGCCCAGCAGCAGCCGGGCGGTGACCGGACGGCCGTCGGGCACCTGCCAGGAGGTGAGGTACTCGTTGATGTCGCGGTCGAGGTCGAGCAGCCCCTCGGACACCAGCCGCAGCACGGTGAAGGCGGTGAGGTGCTTGCTGATCGACCCGGCCGCGAACAGCGTGCCGTCCGTGACCGGCACGGCATGGCTCGTGCCCTGGACCCCGAAGGCGTGCACCTCCGCGATCTCTCCGTCCCGGACGAGGGCCAGGCTCGCGCCCGGGATGCCGTGCCGCGCCATCACCTCCTCGACGGCGTCCCGGACACCCGCCGTCGCGGGGGCGGCACCTCGCCGCGGGCGACGCGCACCGTCGCGCAAAAGCGCGCCGAGCTCGGCCACCTGCTCCTCGGCCAGCTTCCGGACGGTCGACTCCTCGTGGACGGCGGTGCGATGGGTCCAGCGCAGGTACAGCCGGTCGCCGTGGACGCGGGCGTCGACGTCCAGGAGCAGGCCGGCCGGCAGCTGCGAGTCCTGTACGACGGCGTGCTCCGGTACGAAGGGCCGTTCCGTGTCCCTGGTCTGCGTGGCGGGCGTGAAGCCGAACCGGACCTGCGGTGCCGGCAGGGCCGCCAGCTCCTCGGCGACGTCCGGGTCGGGCGCCAGCCACCGCAGCAGTCCGTGGCCGTGGCGAGGTGCGGGCAGGGCCCTCAACTGCCGGGTGACCGACGTCAGATCGGCCGCGGGGCCACGGTCGCGCGGCATGCGCAGGGACACCGGGACGGCGTCCGTCAGCGGGCCGACGGTCCGGGCCAGGGCGGCGGCCTCGTCGGACGCCTCCCGGCGCGGGTCGACGGTGAGCTCGACGCCGATCCGGTCCGCGTCGGCCCAGCGCGCCAGCACTCGCCCGAGCGTGGACAGCAGCATCCGTTCCGGCCGGTCGTCGGCGAGCAGCGCGGCGGTCTCCTCCGGCGGCAGCGACACGGTGACGGTGTTGCCGACGCCGGTCGCGTCCCGGGCATCGCCGTGGTCGACCGGCAGCGTCGCGGCCTCCGGCACACCCAGCCAGGCCTCGGCCTGGTCGAGCAGCTCCTCGCTGCGGGCCTGCTCGGCGAGCTGCCGCGCCCAGCCGTGCAGTGGGACCGGCACCTCGGGCAGTTGTACGGCCCGCCCGCGGGCGAGCTGCCGTACGGCCGTCGCGAGGTCGTCGAGGACCACGGTCCAGGAGCCCTCGTCCAGGGCGAGCCGATGCCCGGACAGCCACAGTTCGTCGTCCGGGGCGTCGTCGAAGCGGACGAGCGTGGCGCGCAGGGGCGCACCGCCCCGCGCGTCGACGTCCGCCGCGCTCTCGGCGACGGCCTCGCGGACCGCCTCCGCCCGCCGCTCGGCGGGCACGGCGGCGAGGTCGGCGACTCTCAGCAGGGCGTCACCGTCGCTCTCCGTCTCGGTGAGCCGTGCGACGGCCGGCGAGGCGTCGGTGTCGAGGACCAGCCGCAGGGCCTGGTGGTGGCGGAGCACGGCCCCGAGCGCCTGCCGCAGTACGTCGGCGTCGGCCCGCCCGTCCCACGGCACCCGCACGGTGCGCGCGCCGTCCGCGTATCCGTCGAGCCACTTGACGTGGCCCGGCAGCAGCGGCATCCCGTCCTGCGGGAACCGGGCGTCGTCGGCCTCGGCCGCCGCCGTCAGCGAGGCGAGGTCACCGAGGCTGCGGGCCTGCAGGATCATCCACATCGCCACCGGCAGCCCGGCCTCCCGGCACTCCGTCAGCATCCGCACGGCCCGCAGCGAGTCACCGCCCAGGTCGAAGAAGCCGTCCTCGACACTCACGCCGTCCACTCCGAGGAGCTCGCACCAGATGGCGGCGAGCCGCTTCTCGACGGGGGTGCGCGGGGCGGTACGAGGTCCGCTTCCGGTGTGGGTGCTCCGGCTGAGGGCGGGCAGGGCGCGGTGGTCGACCTTGCCGCTGTTGGTCAGTGGGATCGCCTCAAGGCTCACGTACGCCGCCGGGACCATGTACTCCGGGAGCGTGCCGCCGAGATGGGCACGGAGGTCGGCCGCGGCCGCCTCGCCGGCGACGTACGCCACGAGGGTCTTGTCCCCGGCCTGGTCCTCCCTGGCCACCACTACGGCGTCGGTGACGGCGTGGTGTTCGCGCAGACGTGACTCGATCTCGCCGAGTTCGATGCGGTAGCCGCGGACCTTGACCTGGCTGTCGATCCGGCCCAGGCACTCGAAGGTGCCGTCCGGCAGTCGACGCGCCAGATCACCGGTGCGATACAGCCGGGAACCGGCAGGGCCGAAGGGGTTCGGGACGAACTTCTCCGCCGTCAGCCCCGGCCGCCCGTGATAGCCGTGCGCCAGACCGTCACCGCCGATGCACAGCTCACCCGTGACGCCGACCGGGACCGGGTGCCCCTGGGTGTCGAGTACGTACAGCTGCGTGTTGGCGAGCGGACCACCGATCGAGACCCGCTCGACGCCTTCCGGAACCTCCCAGAACGACGACCAGATCGTGGTCTCCGTCGGGCCGTACACATTCACCAACCGACCGACACGTGAACCCAGTTCACGAGCAAGCTCCCCGGTCAGGGGTTCACCACCGACCAGCGCTGTGACGCTGTTGTCGTCGAAGTCGGCCGCCAGCAGGAGGCGCCAGCCCGAGGGAGTCGCCTGCATGTGCGTCACACCCTGGGACGCCGTGAGCGCCATCAGCACGGTGGCGTCCTTCGCCTCGGCATCACCGGCCAGGACGACCCGACCGCCCGTGATCAGCGGCAGGTGCAGCTCCAGCCCCGAGATGTCGAACGAGATCGACGTCGACGCCAGCCACACACCCGTGTGATCGGCACCGAGCCGCTCACGCAGCGAGGCCAGCAGGTTGTGCAGAGCCCGGTGGCTGATGACCACACCCTTGGGACGACCGGTCGAACCGGACGTGTACAGAACGTAGGCCACCTGCTCCGGATCGAGCGGGGCCGCCTCGAAGACGGTGGGCAGAGCATCGATGTCCGAGCGGTGAGCGGCAAGGTAGTCGTCCGTGACCACCAGCACGGCCCCGGCGTCCTCCGCCATGTACGCGGCACGCTCGGCCGGCAGCGCAGGATCGATCGGCACATACGCCGCCCCGGCCTTCCACACCGCCAGCATGCTCACCAGCACATCCGGCGTCCGATGCAGGGCAAGCCCCACGACACCGCCCGGCACCACACCCACACTCCGCAGATGATGCGCGAGCCGGTTCGACCGCTCCGCCAACTCCCGGTAAGTCAGCCGCGCTTCACCGCAGACGACGGCAACCTCGTCGGCGCGAGCCGCAGCCTGCCCCGTGAACAGCTCCAGCGCGCCTGCGCCGTCCCACTCGGTCGGAGCAGGCGCCGGCAGGGCGGCCTTCAGTTCCTCGGCCGGGAGGTGCGCTCCGCCCGCCGTACCGGCCGGGTCCGCGGCCATGGCCTCCAGCACCTGCCGGTACAGGGTCGCCAGGCGGCGCAGGCCGGTGCTGCCGATCGTGTCACCGGCGGCGATCAGCGCGATGTGGCGCCGGGAGGCGGCCACGTTGAGGGCGAACTCGTTCGCGCCGTCGTTCAGACCGGCGGCCACGTCGACGGCCGCCGTGTCGACCTGATGGAAGTCCAGGTACTCGAAGAGGACGGAGACAACACGCCGGGCGTCGCCGGTGTCGCGCTGGATGGCGGGCAGGGGGTAGCGGCGGTGCGCCCAGATCTCCGTCTCCTGGGCGTGCACGCGCTCGACCAGCTCCTGCCAGGTGCCCGAGACGGGCCGAGTGGCCGGGAAGGGAAGAGTGTTGAGGTGCATGCCCAGCACCCGGTCGGAGCCCGGCGCCTCCAGACGCCCGTGGAAGACGACCCCGGTGTGGAAGGCGTCCTCCGCCGTCAGCGCCGACAGCACCTTCAGATGCGCGGCCAACAGAACGGTCTTCAGTGAGGCGTTGGACTGCCGGGCCAGGGCGAGGAGACCGTCCGCCAGGTCTGCGAACGGGATCGACTCCTCGTGCGTCTCCGGCACGCTCGCCGGCGCGTCCGCCCAGCCCTCAGGAAGGGTGACGGGGGCGTGGCGTTCGACGACGTCCTGCCAGAAGGCGCGGTCCTCCTCGCCGTCCAGGGAGGCGAGTTCGGCGGCGACGAAGTCCGCGTACCGGACGGCCGGGGCCTCGTACGCCGGCGCCTCATGGCCGTCCCGCAGCCGGCGGTAGCACTCCACGATCTCCATGAGGAGCGTGTGGTAGCTCCAGCCGTCCGCGATGGCGTGGACATACGTGAAGGTGATCCGCCACGACTCGTCCGACTCCAGGTGCACCGCGATCCGCAGGGAGGGCTCCGCGGCGAGCTCGAACCCGGTAGCCCGCTCCTCGGCACCGAACGCCCGCAGCGCCGCGTGCTGTTCCGACGTGCTCCTGCCGCGCAGGTCGTGCACTGTCACGGGTACGACGGAGGTGCCGTGGACCAGTTGGAGCGGCCGGGAGTGGCCGGCGAGGTGGAGCGTCGTACGCAGCATCTCGTGCCGCCGGGTGATGTGGTCGACGGCCGCACGGAACGCGTCCGCGCGGAAGGGCCGCTCGTCCGGGATCCGGAAGGAGTTGATGTTCTGGTACGCCGACCCGCCCCGCTCCTGCGCGGCCAGCATCTC